>CAYWIY010000111.1:0-7074 GCA_964458455.1 uncultured Syntrophomonadaceae bacterium
GGCGGAAAGGGGTTCCCAAGTTGTGATAAGCTTGCTCGCGGGCAGCCCTTGCCTGTTCTGTACCGTCTGCACCACCCGCAGCCAGGGCCAGGTTTCTTGCCAACTGGCCCAACTGCCCAACCAGCATATCTGTTACGGCTAATTCATCGATTATGCGGTGGATCCATTTATCCCCAAGGGAGGTTAACAGCCCGGCGTTGAAGGAAAGGGAATCACCAAAAACATCTCCAACAAAGAAGTCCTTTTCGCCATACTTCACGGAAGCAGTTTGAAAACGAAAATGCTTCTGCTTGATCAAATCCTCTTCTTTTAACCGCGCCAGCCACTTGATTACACCCGGTTGGCGGCCAGCTTCTTTTTGGCTCACCAGGACCGGAAAGTCACGCCACAGTTGGCGAGACGAATCATGGCGCTTGGGGTTGTACTGCGGTAGATCATCTGCGCGTTTTGCAGTATTGCGCCAGAGAGTCATCTGTTCGGCAAAAGCATTTTCCTTCGGGAAAAAATCACCGCCCAGTAAACTGTATCCGGTAATGCTACCGCCATCACGCTTGAGCAGCAGGCGGCGTGACTGCAGGGTGTAGAGGGCAGAAGGGTTATCCGGCATCGCTATCTCTTTCCGTTCACCCGCCTCGGCTTCGTCGGCTTCCCAGGTCGGGTTTTCCTCACCCCAGGGTTCGTCGCTTCCGTCTTTTAAGAAGACCAGGTTTAGCAGCAAGGTTTCATATAAATTATCACCGGTTGCAATAATTAAACCGAGCTTACCCAACCAACCTGCGCCGGGACTAGGCAGGCCTTTGCTCCTAGGTTTTGAAGCTGTATCGTCATATGCATTAATGTTGATCAGCCAGCGGGCAGCTTCCTGATACGTTAAGCCGGCCTTGCCGCTTCCGCTGCGCTGTGGGAACAGGCGCAGTTTATTGTTGCTTTCCGACAGTTCCCCGTTTAATTTTGCCGCGTTGTATTCGGTGGATCTGCCAAGTTCCGCTACCTGGTAAAAGGGGCGCGTCGGATGGAACAGGTAGAAGCGGTCCTCAAAATGCCGCAGGTATGCTTCAAGAATATCGAGCGGTAACATCTGCTTTTCCCAGAGCGCCTTCCACCTTTGAAGCGCAATTCCGGGCGAATCTATTGGTACATGTTCACCTTCTAAGTCATACCTGGCAAAGACAGCATGTAAAATAGCCAGCAGCAGGCGCAAAATGGCAATATCCTGCGTGGGCAGCTCACCGGCAAGACCCTGGTAGCGGGGCGCGTTTCGAAACAGTTCTGTTAAAGAAACTTCTTCGATGCTGCCACCCTGGTCTTTCACCAGTATCCATGGTTCGTACAGAAGGTTAAACTCTTTCTCCATCATCTACCGTACCCTCCTTTTCATATATAAGCCCGTCTGCCCTGTCGTAAGTCAGGTGGTATCCACACAGGCTAGAAGTTAAACTTTCGTCCATTGCAAGAATTAACTCGCCTTTCAGCCACACCGATTTTTGCCATTCGTAAAATCTATTACTGTTGATATCTTCGAGTTCAGTTATGGTTGTGCCGATCATCCATGGTGCGCAAAGTACACGGGGCAAACGGATCCTTTGCCTGGCAAGGAGCTTTGCAACCCCGCTTTCAGGCGGTTCGCTTAGTGAGACTTCACGCCCCTCCTCAACCCAGGGCAGAAAATGAACGCTGCCGGCCGCATTCTCCTGAACCAGCAGCACTTCAATCGAGGTGTCGGTATCGCGGACAGCAGCTTCACCCTGCTGTTCGGAAAGATCGGTATCCAGCCAGCCCACCAGGTTCTGAGCAGTACCGGGCCATAAGGGTCCTATCCGAAAATCTTTTGCCCTCTTTTCTTTATCATTAATTAGCTCTAAGTGCTTAGCCCTTGCTTCCTGGTAACCAGGCAGTTCAACGTTAAGGATCTTGTTATCGTCGTAAACATCCTGCACCAGGTCCGGTATATGCTGCGGCAGCTTTATAATTGAAGGAAGCAGGGCTTTAGTCCGCATTAATAGGTATTTGCCGTAGACCGCTTCAGAGCCCGCATCAAAGCCGTCACTGCTGCAGCCCATAACATAGAAACGGGGTTTGTCCAATTTTTCGGGCCGATTCCTGCGGTGCCTGTGCAGGCGGCCCATGCGCTGTAGGAGCAAGTCTGCCGGACAGATATCGGAAAACAGGACATCAAAGTCTATATCAAGGGACTGCTCCAGCACCTGGGTGCCGACAACTATGCGTTTGGTGGGCCTGGTAGTATTAATGCCGGGTTTGCCAAGTTCTTTTAGCAGCAGCTTTTCTTTTTCGGCGCGATCCTGCGCCAGGAACCGGGAATGCAAAAGATAGACGGTTTCATCACCAAATTTACCGCGCAGGCTACGCGCTAGTTCCTGGGCGCGCTTGACCGTATTAACCACAACCCCGGCGCAGCCGCCCCCGGTTAATAAGGCTTCTATTATTTCGGCAAGCACCTCATCGCCAACATGGTTTATTTCGACTTCAAGGCCGGCACCGTCACCGGGAACAGCATTTTGATGTACCGAACCGTTATCCGTATAGGTTATCAACGGGTAGGCGCGGTTCTGTGCCCAATTCGGCACCTGTTCGCTTCTCTGCTTTTTGCGCCCCTTACCAAGGGGGTCGCTGTTTAATTTAGGCTTGGTGTCTTCGTTTAAGTATGCACTAACCAGGGCCTGTCTTCTTTGGACAGGCAGGGTTGCGGAGAGCACAATCACCGGGATTTCGTATGCCCCGAGCCAGTGAAGCGCCCGGCCCAGGTACTGACTCATGTAGGCATCATAGGCATGGCATTCATCTATTATGACCACCTTGCCTGCCAAACCCAGATGGCGTAGCATTACATGCTTCTGTTTTAGGGCCGAAAGTAAAAGCTGATCAATAGTTCCTACCACGAAATCGGCAAGCATAGATTTTTTCTGGCCTTCAAACCATTCATGGACAAATGCCCCCGGTTGCTCTTCAGCCTCAATATGCACGCTTCCTGAATATTTCAGAGCCTCAATGTTGTCATTGAACTGGGCTTTTCCGTGAAAAAGCTTGATCGCATGCGCACAATCATCCTCGAGGCAGTCAACCCAGTCCAGCAAACGGGTAAACATGCCGTCTGTAGTTGCCTGGGTGGGCAAGGCAAAAAACAAACCGCCGCAATTTTGCTTATATGCGGCTATTTCAGCGCAGGCCAGTGCAGCCTCTGTTTTACCCTTTCCCATGGGTGCTTCTATAATGATGATGCCCGGCTTATCTATAGATTCTACCGTTTGGGTTGCAAGCTCCTGCAGCAAGTTGGGCTGGTGGATGAAAGGGAACCTTTCCTCGTAAAGGTTGCCGCCCATCCATGCGTTGCCTGCTTCCCAGGGATACGGCAGGGCCAACATTGACCAGGCGGTGTTATGACGATTTCCCATATTTACGCTGTCGGGGTTTTCTGTCAACCCTAAATAGGGGAACAGGTTTTCATTGCTGGCAATCCAGTCGGCCATTATTGTTAAGCCGCTTAGCAGAACCTGGCCTGCCATGTCTGGTTTTGGCAGTTCGTTTAATGAGGCCAATCCGGCTAGTTTGCAGATATAGTCAATCAGTTCATTTTGAACAGCTTCCCATGCCTCCTTGCCTTCAGCCCCTAAATGGTAGTTCAGGCTGTATGTGTCTATACCCCCTGAGCCCAGCTTGTTGTTGTCCTGAGGCTTTCCATGGTGCGCCCCGATAATTGAAGCAACATTTTTGCTACATTCAGCTTTTTCAAGTAGTATTTGCGAGGCCAGGGCATGGGGCGTTTTTGCCGCACGGGTGAACTTATTGTGTGGTTTTATCGGCAGGCCTGCAGCGAGCAGCCTATCTGCAAGGTTTTCATCGAGGTCTTTGCCTGGCGGCCAGACCTGCTTTGCCTGGAAAACCGGCGTAGCCTTCCCAATATCATGAGCTGCCGCCAAAAAGATGAAAAGCTGCTCCGCGCGGCCAGGCCCCGCAACGCTTTGTTCTATAGCCGTTTTTGCACCTTCGGGAAGCCAGTCATTCCAGAGTTTTTGAGCAATAAAAGCAGAGTCAGCAAGATGAACTGTCAGCGGCAACCAACTCAGCATGCCTTCTGCTGCTAATTTTTTTGCCCAGAGATTTATTGTCGCCTGTGAGAGTTTATTCAAAGACTATCCCCTTCTAACTTAATATAGTTGGCTGTTTGTATAAACAGCACTGGTCGGCCCTTAGCTTTGATTCAAGGATTGTTTCTTTTCAGGCTCTCATATGCTTCTTTTCCAAACCAGTAGAATTAATCATCAAGCATGCACGTTAAATAGGTTAGCGGCCATTTTAAGTATATTGATGATAGTTCTGAAGGTATTCTTGCTGCTGCTTCTGTCGAGGCGTAACCCTTGCTGAACAGTTTAAATAGTATTTCAACTTTAGTTTTAAAATACCTGCAAAGTGTTGCATGGTGCATTTTAAGATAATTATTAACAGAACCTCGTTCGTTAGCTGGAAGCTGAGTCGATGTTCTGATCTCTGTTTGCACTGGAACAAGAATATCAACTGTCCTTTATGTGCCTATCCGTAATTACGCATGTTGGGCTGTTAAAATAACTTTCTACAAGGATCTTCAATTTATCACCCCACTTTTTAATTGTAATAAAATAAATTATATAGAGCAGTACTGACACTTATGTGACATGTAAGGCAAATTTGAAAAATATTTTTGAAAAATATGGTTATGCAGGTTCGCAACTCACATCAAGTGCAAGCTTAGTTTGGTGAGGATGTAAGATACTGTTTTATGTCTTCAAGGGAAACTTTTATGGGTCTTTATTTACCTAAAAGCAAAATTCATAACTAAATCCATGCACGTTGATATTGTGCCGATGTAAAATTAAAGTGCGGCAATTATTTTACAGGGTTTAGTATATAAAGTAGCTTATTTTCGAAAGGTTTGATACTAACAGCAGCCTATTTTCAGTGTTAAATTTAACTAAAGTTATGCTTAACAACTAAATATAACCCAGCAATATATGGCTTCTCTTTATTTTTTTTAAACCACTACCTTCTTATGTGAAGTCATGAAAAGGATAAATCAATAACAGGTAGAATAATCGATCATGGTTTATAACAACTTTCTCGGTGAATTGATTGACAGGCAGCTCGAAACTGAATTCTTAAAACATGAAAATACTGCAGCCATTAAATATATCCGTCCGGCAGTGCTGCTTTTGGGTATATTGTTTTTCCTGTTTGTTATACCAGATTATTACCTGATTGAAAGCAGTCAGAGATTCCGGTTTATTTTATTTATTAGAAGTACGTTTTTGGCCCTGGTTATTTTGCTTTACCTTCAACTCAAATTCAAGCCTTCCCTTCATTATAAATTGCATTGGATATCTGTCTATGAGTTTTTGGGTGCCTTAAGTTTTCTCCTGATTTATTATAATTACGAAGCGCCCAACATTTTTATCCATTCTTTTGGCGCTGTTGTTTTGATTTATATTTTTTTCCACCTTGGCAATCGTTGGCTTCATGCCTTACTTATTTCTCTTTTTTTGGGTGTTGCTTTTGTTATTACCACGCTTGCTCGACCGGAAGAAGTAGTAACAATAGAACTGGCTGCGGTCGTTGTATATATGATTTTGTTCATAACTCTGAGCAGTATTTCTTCATACCGGATAAATATATATAAGCGGATGCAGTATATAAACTCCAGGGAACTACAACGTCTGTCTAATACCGATGTATTAACCGGTATATATACAAGAGGGAAGTTTGACCAGGAATTAAATTTCTGGTTAGACGTAGCAAACCGCTATGGGAATTCCCTATCAATGATTTTATTTGATCTAGACGATTTAAAAAAAATTAATGATACACACGGTCACCTTGAAGGTGACAAAGTCTTAAAGTCTGTTGTCTCTCTTGTCCAGGGAGTGCTGCGAAAGACAGATATTTTTGCCCGCTGGGGTGGAGATGAGTTTGCAATCCTGCTTCCCAATACAGAAAAGCACCAGGCTTACGAACTAGCAGAGAGGATCAAAAATCTTATTGCTGAACATAACTTTGGATTGGCGGGATCACTTAGCTGCAGTTTTGGTGTAGAAGAGTGGGCTAAAGGAGATACCGTCAATTCTTTAGTTTCCAAGGTTGACAAGAAACTGTACAAAGCCAAGATACGTGGCAAAAATCTGGTATGTTAAACAGATAAATTGACTATAGTTAAGCATTCATATATTAAGCAAGATATAAACCCGGCAGTAACAACGCTATGGTCCCGATGAAATATTACAGTGCTGCCTCGGAACAGTAGATCCGGACAAACCAGGTGGCAGCCTGATTATCAAAGAGCCTCGTAATGTTAAGTATTGTTTTAAATGCTATTGAAATAAAAGGGTTTTCTCCAATAATGGTGGAAGTATGCTCGCAAAAGTTCGGAAGAGAATAACACTACAATTCTGGCATCAAGTCTTTCATTTTCAAATCCAGAGCATCGGCTAACTTTTTTATGTTAGTAAGCGATATATTGCGTTTACCTCTTTCTACAGAACTAATATATGTTCTATGCAGGCCTGCTTTGAATGAAAGTTCTTCCTGGTTATAGCCAAGCTTAAGATTGATTTCCCGCATTTTTTTACCAACAAGAACACAGACCTCTTCGTTCATATTTACCCGCCGCACCATTGTCTTATTTTCCGTTTAGTGCCGACTTATGTTCTAATTCAGCCGGGCGCACGTTACGCCAGAGATCCAGCTTTTCCAGTTCCTTTTTGCTCAGCCAGAGGATCCGGTCTCTACCGCCCTTGCCGCTCCTGATATCGAGTTTCCCTGAAGACCAGTCAATATCTGAGGTTTTCAGGGCCAGGGCTTCAGATACCCGCAGGCCGGCATTTAAGAAAACCCGCAGCATGCAATAGTTTCGAAGGCCGGTCGGCGCTTTCTGGTTGGGCATGGCCAGTCGGTGTTATTTATAGGTCTTACATGCTCTTAGTTTAGCAACATCTAAGAGCTATGGCCGAAGGCTTGCCTGAATACTAAGCTTTGCTCCTTTCCGGGAATTCGACTGCTATCATAGAATTGGATGGTATATTTGAAATTGTA
>CAYWIY010000112.1:0-6974 GCA_964458455.1 uncultured Syntrophomonadaceae bacterium
AACTACCGCAGCATCAAAAGTACCGCCACCTAAGTCGTAAACTAGCCAAAACTTTCGGTCATCTTCAGAGTCAAAACCGTAGGCGATAGATGCTGCTACGGGTTCCATAATTAAACTACATTTTTCAAACCCTGCTAATTCTACAGCTCTTTTTGTGGCATCACAGGCAGCCAAATCAAAAGCAGCAGGGACAGTAACAACTGCTGCTTTGATAATTTCTTGCTTCTTATTCTGAACATCCTTACGCAACTCTTTTAAAACTTCAGCGGAAAGCTGTTCCGGTGTAAAACCATCATCTGAACCAGAAAACTTAAACTGATAAGATTTACCCATCTGCCGTTTAAATGCGGTATATACATCTGGTTGCCCAATCCGCCGTTTAGCTTTATCCCCTACGTAATAACTAATATTTGATTCATCTTTCTTGTTCTTTTTAGCCCAGACTGCAGAAGGGGTAATATCATGTCCTAAAGCATTTTTAATGATTTCTGAGTTGCTATTTTCAAATAAAGCAATGCTACTATTGGTTGTCCCTAAATCAATACCGTAATCAATGGTGATCCTTTGCAAAGCACATCCTCCTCATTTTTTTTGATCTAGCTTTCACCAGGCTGACCTACAATAACTTCTCCTCTTTGTGATATTTTATCTTTAAAATATATGGTAGGCTTTATTGTTTCAATTACCTTTTCCTCAGTAAAATCTTCTTCAGGTTGATAAGCAACGACTTTATATGCTTCCCCACCGGTGTGCGATTCATTTGTGTGATCAGAGATCTCAAAATCATTATTTCTTAAGATGTCCTGGGCATTGTTGTAGTAGCGTAAAAACCTTCTGTAATTATCATCCTCTATCTTGTCAGCACTTTTCAATTGATCAATTTTTTGTTGCATACGCCAAAATACAGTTGCAAGATCAGCAACTAATTGCAGTAACTGCTTGCTATTATCCTGAACTTCAGTGTCTTCATTTATTCTACTACCTTCCTTGTTAAGTGCATTAGGAAGCTCGTTTAAAAGTCCATATAATCCTTCAATATCTTCCTCAGATAATTTCGCAGGATCAATTCTGAATTCGCTCGGATATTTTAGTTGCCTGAAGTAATTTCTCATGGAATCCCCCTTTTCTTATAATTGATAAGGAGCTATTTTCCGAAATTTTTCCACCCCTCCATTTTTAATTTCTCAAGAGGAGGAAACCTGACTTTAGATAAATCTGCCCTGTCAACTAGCTCCTGTTTTTTAAATTTGCCCCCTATGAAATTGCCCACTCCACTGCCCAAAAATGCAAATAATCCCCCCAAAATCAAGGTAACAATAAATGATTGAGCAGCTAATGAAATAAAGACACCAAATAAACCACCTAGCCCTATTCCAATTCCTCCTAAATTTTCTGCATGGCTATCAACAACAACTAATTTTTCATGTTTACTTTTACAATCGAAACATCGCGGCAGTGTAACTTCAATATATTGCGATTTATAATCATCAATCGGATATTTTAATAATGGGTCGTTAATAACTTCATTTTTACACATGATTATTTTGTAAGCAGCATCATCATCGCAATAATTATTCTTACAAAAACAACAATTCGCATAAGCATTAACATGGTCTAAACCTTCCTGGATTAATTCTTTATCCTGTTCAGCTTTAGCTAAGACAAACGCTTTTTCGAGTAACATTTTGGTTGTTTTGGGATCCCCGCCATTATTATAAAAGCATACAAGGATTTGGTTCATAATATATGAAAGCTCACTACTAAAATAATTAATAATGTCTTCCTCTGCTGGCATTCTTGATTTCAGAAACTTAATGTCATGCTTGGCTTTTTCATATGTTTTTGTAGCTAGCTTGTTAGCATCTTTAGGATTTTTTTCAGCTTCTTCTATGGCACGCCCATAAGCCATACTAATGTATCGATTAGCGATTCCCCTAAAAACTTTATTTTTTTTGTATATTAGTCCCTTGCAGATAGCATTTTCCTCAGACAAAACTATTTTAAGTAATAAGAGATCATCGCTAATTTCACTAGCTAAGTTGGCTAAATATTTGAGTCCTTCATTCGGGTTTTGGCATGGCTTTTTTTCAGCTTCATCAAGAATTTCAGTGACATTTTCAAGGTATTGCTTTACCTTTTCCTGCTTAACTTTATCAATTAAAACATTATCTATCGTTAATTTATTGATAAGCTCAATGTGCTGCTCTGCAATATAAGTGTTATTCTTTAAGGCAGCTTTTAAGGCTAGATCAATGCTTAAATAAACTAAAAAAAGCATTACAGTATTGCGTAATTCTATAGCTATATCAGTATTCAAACGAGGATCATCTATCTCAACTATTCTTTCTTTCACATGTGCCCAAATAGAATCATTTGAGACACATGCTTGCCAATTATCGTACACTTCCTGCCATAATTTATGTTTTTTCTCTAACTGTTTTTCCTGTAACTCTTTTTTCTGAGCGTAATTTTCCATGTGCAAGGCCCTGTAGAGAGAAAACACAGCTTGATTATGAATGGCTAAAAAGTTACCGTTTTGTGCTAATGGTTTCCATATTTCATATGCTTTCGTGAAATCTCCATTACTTAAAGCAATTAGCGCTTCATCATTAAGGCTATCGTTATTATTTAAAGGCCAGAACCAAAACAGTTCGTCAATCAACCTGGATTCAGGGTCTTTTAGGCGTGTGAGAGCATCATCAATCAACCTTTCATCAAATTTATTTGTTTCATCAGGAAGCTTCGGTAATTTTATTACCTGATTACTATCTATAGGCATATTATGCTTTAGTTGCTTTATTATCTTTTTGCCTTCACGATTAATTTGTTTCTCACTGGCATCAACCGGTTGGCCTAAAACTCGGAAAGCATTTTTTGTATAAAAGTTTATTTCAGTTAACTTCAAAAGGGTTTTATTAGTTGATCCAGCAAGTTCCTTTTTTTCATTAGTTGAACTATCTATTTCTATATTTTTACCCCAATCAATATCTTCATCGTCAGCTTTATCATCACCTGCATCTGCAAATAATTCTTCAGCTACCTCCAAAAGTTCATCTTCATTCAAATAGTTTTCCGGTTCGTCATCATCTATATCGTCATTTTTCTTAATGTTTGTTTCAAAAAAATCAATACCAATATCATCCGTTTCATCCTGTTTCGTATCAATCAATTCAATATCAGTATCTATCGATTCAGCTTCATCAATGTAGCTGCCCTCTTCCCATCTGCCCTGCAGTATATTACCATCTGCAAAAATTACTTTGCCAACTCCGTGCCTTTTGCCATTTTCCCATTGCCCTTCATATCTTGCCCCATCCATCCAAAAATAAACCCCATAGCCCTGCTGTTTACCCTTAAACCAATTGCCTTCGTATTTGTCACCACTTGGCCATGTGTATGCCCCATACCCATGTCTCAAGCCATTTATATACTCGCCTTCATACCTATGGCCATCAACAGTTTCATAAGTGCCAAACCCGTGTTTTAGGTCATAACTCCAGTTTCCATCATAAAAATCACCTTCAGCATAAGTAAACTTGCCGTAACCATGCCTCAAGCCATCTTTCCACTCTCCAGAATACTCACTACCATCATCCCAGGTGATTGAATGATAACCCTGCAAATAATTGTCATATTGATTGTTTGAGTATTTACCCATTTTTGCTCCTTCAAAATTCACTATTAATCATAGCAAAAGCCCTTTTAATGATTTACATCACAATTCCACGTTTCCAGAGTGATAAAAGATAACCATATTGGTCATTAAGCTCAGGGTACTGAATAATAAGCTCTTCCAATTGATCGGCAGCTTTACTTAACATTCCAATATTCTGGGAGAGCTTTATTGTGTCATTGATTTTTTCCTGAACTGTTTCAGGAATCGTATCATTATTTACTTCGGGTTGTTTTGATTCATTTTTTTTATCATCATTAAGACTGCTTAAGGCTACCATTTTGTTGTTTTTTGCTTGCCATTTTTTTAGATCTTTAAGTAAAGCATCAGCATTACTATAACGTTCCTCAATATCAATCTCGAGTGCTTTTAAAACAACTCTATCCAGTTCTGAATCTATCCTGATATTGTATAAACTTGGAGGTCTTATATTTTTATCCCAGTAAATAGCATTAATATTTTCAGTTTCAGACTCTTCCATTTTAAAGGGCATTCTATCGGTTAAAAGCAAATACAACACTGAGCCTACTGCCCATATATCACCGGCACAGGAATCTAGACCATTTAAATATTCTGGAGGCTTAAACCCTATAGTGCCTTGTGCACTAGCAAGTAAAGTTAGAGGATTGACCCTTTTAGCCAAGCCAAAATCACTAATACAAACGCGTAAATCCTCTTTTTCATAACCTACAAGAATGTTCTGTGGTTTTATATCCCGATGTATTATCGGTGGTGATTCAGAGTGCGCAACAGACAAGCCTTCACATATCTGAACCGCAATATCTACACACATGTTTATAGGCATCATTTGATTGCCAAAGGATTCCCAAAATGTAGCCAGACTACCGCCTGGCAAATATTCCATAGTAAAATAGCCACATTCACCAATATCTGTGCTAATAGAGGCAGCATCAAAAACTCTAATTATGTTTGGGTGGCCAATTTTTGAAAGAAGCAGAGCTTCACTTAATGACTGTTCAATCTCTTCTAAAGTAACGCTTGGGGCTTTAAATATCTTAAGAGCCTGACGCCCTAAAAATTTGTGCTTGACACGATAAACTTCTGCAAAAGCACCTTCCCCAAGATACCGCTCTACAAGATAGATTTCTTTAATGCTGCTGCCTTCTTGTATTAACAATAATGTTTATCTCCCCATGCATAGCTATAATCTATGTTTTTAGCCCCATTTATTGTAATTTATTAGGGAAAGAGCATATGCCAAACGGTTATCTAGTTAACTAGCATCAAGTTATTATTGATGCCAAATTTAGTTTTAAAAGTGGATTTAACGCTTATATCTATGATGCAAGCAATCTTATGTTAAAAGCAAACCCACAGCAAAAGCTTTGAATAATATAATAGTTCGCCCTTATTCAAAAAAAACCTGCTAACTTGGAAAAGATGTGCCAAAACATCTAAAGTTTTCATGTTTCTCCATTAAACAATCATCCACCATTATTCTGGTAACTTTATTACCTTATTGGTATAGGGAACCCGGGGCTGAAAGTAATCTTTTACAAAGATATTATTATCGAAGTTTTTAAAATAACTTTTTGTAAAAGCAAAGTGATGCTTTAACTATCTTAAAATAGTATTTGTTTAAGATTTTTGTGCTAAGCTATTGTATAAACTCTTACTTGAACAACCGCCGCAGTGTTTTACCGGTAGCCCTTCCGGCCACCCGGCGTCCGGCACGCCTGGCCATCTTCTTGGAGCTGCCGCTTGATACGGCCTGGTAGTCTCCGAGCAAACGGGCTATCCAGTAAAGGAACCCTCTTGTTTTGTGGACACTCATCTTTAAGCCCCCTTTCTTTTAATGAAGGTTGGCTGCTTAAAGTTAAAGCGGCTTTATAATTAGTATATATTTACTACTTACCGGTTGCCAACCATCTTTTTTGGTGTATTTTTTAAAATAACAGGGCTGAGGGACACATATGTGTCCCTCTGGTACAGAACTGATGTTTATTTTTAATTTATCGTATAGATCACGGTCACTGAATCTGAAACATCGATATCTTCCCGGGTGAAATCGTAACCCGGCCCATAATCCCTAGGCACTGCTTCTAAGCGCTCTTTATACCGAACAGCTGGCACAGCGAATCAAGCTGTTCTTCATCCACCTCGAACAGCCATTCATCTTCTAATAGCTGGCGCAGGTAATCCTTCGCTCCAGGCTGCGGATCAAGTGATTCAGCCATCCTCTTGTAGATATCGGGGGTATAATCGTAAACCCGGACCAAATGTTTTAGTTTGTACTTGATGTTATTGATATTGGTGGGCACAGCCATGCATTTCTGGGCCATTAACGGGCAGGTGATTGAATCTTTTTGGGTCGAAAACTCAAAGAACTTACTGCACATCGGGCAAAAATACTTGCCTGTATCCATATCGCCCAGAATTTCAAGGCTGTCCAAGGTGATCTTTTCCTTTACGCCCAGCTTTTCTTTTAAGCGGTCCAGGGCAGGGTTCAAAAGCTCGAAGAAAATATCTTTATCCCAAACCTTTTCCAGGTCGGTCAGCACCAGGGTAATCTCCCCTGAGCGGATCCGCTGCCCCGTTTCACTGCCTGATATTGTGATGATGAAGCTTTTAATCGTCTGCAGCGGTTCGTGCTTGTACGCAAAGTTCCATTGATCGAGAAAATTAAAGTATACTTCCACAAATTTGGCAGCTGCTTTCTGAGGATCACTTTTTGCCAGAAAGGCCAGCATTTTCTGGGGAATCTTCGGGTAAAAAAGACCGATCTTTTCCAGGCTGATCGTAGATTCCGGCCCCACTTGCTCAACCGGTATGGGAGTATTGATACAAATCTTAGACATGTAGGGACAGACCGGTTCCTCCATAGAAAAAAGCATTTTGCAGGTCAAGCACCAGTAACGGTTTGACGGTGATTTTTCTCCTTTCGGCATCTCGGCAACCCTGGCCATGATTTTATCCCGGTTCTTGAACATTTTTACACCTCCATTAAGCAGTTTGTTTTACTTGCCAAAGATTAATAACCTGCACAAAATTAGGGTTTGGCCTCTTTGACCACCCGGCACCATATCCTTCCAGCGGCGCCTGTTTTTTAAAGCTTAATAAGAACAGGCAACAGATAAAAAAGCCGCCAGTTTGTTGGAATAGTATGATAATTCTACATTGCCGGAAAAAACCCTGCACTATTTACCTGTTAAGTTATCCCCCAGATCACGGTAACCGAATCTGAAACATCAACATCTTCCGGCGATATATCGTAAGTTGGCTGATAAACCTTGGCGTTTCCTCTTACCCGGATTGTTCGTTGGGTCACAGGAACTCAACC
>CAYWIY010000113.1:0-6838 GCA_964458455.1 uncultured Syntrophomonadaceae bacterium
ACGTGTTCAGCCCGGTGGCCGAAACCATCGTCAGCAACGAGCAGCTCCGCTTCCTCCGGGTCAAAGCTGAAATAACCATCCCCGTCCACATCGCCCCTGGCGATTTCTTCCTCATTTTCATCAAAAACAACCACCTCGGCGTGGCGGGCAGCGCTGCCGTCATCGAAGACCACCTGCACCTTGCCCTCCTCCACCGGTTCTATCAACATCAGGTGGGCAAAAACCGGGGCGGCAGGCAGGAGTATTACCAGCACTCCCAGCACCACTACAACAAATTTGTTCTTTTTTAGCACCATAATCACCTCGGCTGTCTGTTAGCTTAGACCCTTAGTTTTTTAGATCTTGCATAAAACCGGCAGGGTTAGAGCTTAATTGCTTAAAGACACTTGATCCAATATTAAAAAGGTGGGCTATCCCCTCCCGGCCCGCGGTTCAAGGACCGGGAAGGGACAGCATTAAACCGGAAAGGGTTTTAAAAGGCTTTAAGCCTGCCGCAAGAAAGGAGTGAAAGACGGCATGCCCTTCCGGGCCAATAACAAGTTTTAAAACAAATTTTAAGGTTTCCTATGTCCGGCTGCCCTTTGTGGCAGCCTCTTTCTTATCTATAACCTCACCCAGCATCTCCGGTTTGGCCTTCGCAACCAGCTGCAGAGCAGCACCTGTTACCGCCGCTTCTATCGCTATCAGCGGCAGGTGCCCTACCACCAGGATATTAATAACCGAGAAAGTCCCCTCGGTAAAAGCCATGTCGGTTATGACCAGGAGAATTACCAGGATGAAAACGGTTATTGCTACCGACAACCCCCCGACCAGGGCCCCGCGGAAAAAAACAGGCCGCCCGGATAAGGTATTATAAATCCGGTAAGCCAACAGGGCCGGCACCGAGAGCATCAAGGTGTTGGCGCCAAGGGTCGTCAGCCCCCCGTGCTGGAACAGCACTGCCTGGAGCAGTAAGCCCACGAAAATAGCCAGCGGCGCCCGCCTGCCCAGGATCACTCCCAGCAGGCCGGCAAAAAGGGGGTGGATTGTCGACGGCCCCACCGGGATGCTGATCAGGGACACGGCAAAAAATACACCGGCCATCAGGCTTGTTTTCGGTATCTCTTCTTCTTTCATCCCCTTGACTGAATAAGCCAGGGTTGCTGCGGTTACCCCGGTTGTAGCCGCCGCCACAGGGGTGCTCAGTACTCCATCAGCAATATGCATAAATTCACTCCTTAAAGCATTCAGCTACCTTTATAAAAATTACCGGCCGACAGTTACCTCGATCGGCGGGGTCTCGTAGTCCACTTCGCCGTCATGCAAGAACTGGAATACCACCTCGGTCGTGCCTTCCTTCTCGCCGACAATGTGGACATGGTCGCCGTGCAAATCAAAGCTGACAATCCCTTCTTCTGCTCCCGGGGCAAGAGCAACTCCAAGAGCGTGGTGATCGCCGTCGAGCTCGACTTTCTCATCATCTTCTTCGATATAAGCGCCAAGGGAAATATTGCCGCCTTCCTCCACCTCAGGCAAGCTGCCGTGCCAGTGATCGACATGGACGTAGGCTGTAACTTCATCTTCGCTGCGGCAAATAACCTCAAATATAGTGATCTCTTCATGATGTGAATGATCCTGGTCGTAGTGATCGTCTGCCGTCTGCGCATCTCCTTCGCAGCCGGCCAGGGCCGGCAAAGCAAGCAATATTATAACTGCAATCCACAAATACTTTTTCATCAAGTGTTTCCTCCCTAATCAATTTGTTTAACCATGCCTTCTCATTCCAACGCATACTCCTAATCCAAGCAATTACCAAAACCCGGGACTTAATCATGCTGCTTTGCTTTTAATGAGGCAATTAAACTGTCTTCGCCTCTAAATCTTTAGCCTGCCCCGGCAGCGCCCGGTCACTCGGGCGCGTCTACCCTGACCTGTAATTCTTATAGCCCATTCCCCCCTTTTTTTATGGTGCCCGCCTTCTGCCCTCATCCCGGGCAAGCTTTTTTCAACTCCCGGCGCATAGAGCTTAAACCCCGTCTGCAGCCCGGTCCCGCCCCTTTGCTGCGGTCAGACCAAAGCCGGACAGGATCCGGGAGGCCTCTTTAGCGGTTCTGGGCTTGAAAGCGCTGTTTTTAAACATTTCTGCCAGCATGGGCAGCTGCAAAGAAGCTTCCTGCATCAGGTCCTCATCACAAAGCAGGTCCACCGGACCTGAGTCCAGGATCCGGCCTTCCTTCATGACCACGACCTCATCAGCCCATCCGTAAGCTAAATCGACGTCGTGAGTGCTGTAGACCAGGGTTTTCCCCTGCCCTTTTAAGTGGTCTAAGATCGCCCTGAACTGCCCGGCTACGGCCGGGTCGAGCCCCGAAAAAGGCTCATCGCAAACCATTATTTCAGGCTCCATGGCCAAAAGCCCGGCAATGGCCGCCCGTTTCTTCTGGCCCAGGCTGAGGCAGTAAGGCGGACGTTCGGCCAGCTCTTCGATGCCCACCCTTCGAATAGCTTCATCAACCCGCTTTGCTATTTCTTCATCAGTAAGGCCCATGTTACGGGGCCCGAAGGCGATGTCACCGTAAACGGTGGTAGAAAAAAGCTGGTTGTCAGGGTTATCAAAAAGCAGGCCCACCATCCGCCGGACCCTGGGCAGGTTTTCTTTGCAGACCGGGCATTCTTTCACCCTGACCAAACCTTCCTGGGCCGGTATAGTCCCGTTTAAATGGTAGAGCAGGGTCGTTTTCCCGCTGCCGTTCGTACCCAGGAGGGCTGTTTTTTTTTCTTTCTTAACCCTCAGGCTGATCCCGTGCAGCGCCGGGGTGCCGTCCGGGTAGGCATAACACAAATTATCTATTTCCAGGGCGTGGGTCATTATAGCACCACCAGTTCTAATATTAATAAAGCGGCCACAAAAATAACCGGTCCTGCGGCCATAACCAGGTCTACTTGATTAGCCGGCCTGGGCCTGCCCACAGGGATCTTGCCGTTAAACCCCCGCGCGGCCATGGCCCGGTAGACGGTTTCTGACCTGTTGAGCGATTTGATAAACAGCCCGCCTGCCACTTCCCCGTATACCGGCAGTGACTGCCGGCTGAGCTGGGCCCTGAACAACCGGGCCTGCAGGGCCTTCAAAGTGGTCTGCATTTCCTGGATAAATAGGAACCCGTAGCGGTAGGCCAGGTAAATCACGGTAGTGATGGCAGAAGGCACTTTTAAGTGTTCCATCGCCTCGAGCATCTCTTCAACGGGCTGGTTAAAGAAAACATAAAGTGTAAAAGTCATCGCCGTCAGGGCCTTGAGCAGGATTAATGCGGCCAGCTCCACCCGTTCCGGCCCAGGCGGCAGTCCCGCCCCAAAAAGAAGAGGGATGCCCATCAGGGCCAGAAAAGGAAAGATCAGGGCCAGTTTTTTAAATAGCTGCCCCACCGTGAACCCGCCACGGAGGGCAAAACCGGCAGCGAAGATAAATGCCGCCACGAGCAGCCAGGGTGTGCCGAGGCTGATCACCCCGAAAACGAAGATGATGCCTGCCACCAGCTTGCTGCGCGGCTCAAGCGGTTTCGCTCCGCCGGGGTAACCGGCTTGAGCTTTATGGATAACTCCATGATGATGGTGATTACCGCCCATCCGGCTCGTCCCCCTTCCGGCTTTCCTGTTTTTGAGCTAAAACTGCCTCCTGATTCCGGCCGCCTACCGCCGCCCCGGCGCGGCCTTCTGTTTCAAATTCCTGCTGCAGGTTAAACAGGTAGAGCAGGCATTCTAAGTGGAAGTCTTCTGTTTCCCTGACCGCAGTACTCTTCATGTTCAAAATCGGCTCCTTGAGCAAAGCGTTCATGATCGAATGGCTCAGGTTTTCCACGGCCTGTTTTTCCTTCTCGCTCAGGCCGCCCAGCTTTCTTTCCAGGCACTTTTCCGTCTCCGCCTGCCGGATCCGGTCCGCCTTTTCACGCAGGGCCTTGATCACAGGCGCGATATCCAGGGCCTTGAACCAGGCCCGGTATTCTTCTGCTTCTTCTGACACCAGGTTCCTCGCCTCCAGGGCTTCTTTCTCCCGCTCTTTAAGGTTTGCGGCCACCACCTGCTGGAGGCTGTCCATATCGTAGAGGTAAACATTATCCATCTCCCGCACCGCCGTTTCCACGTCCCGGGGCACGGCAATGTCGATGATAAAAAGAGGCCGGTGCCCCCTTCCTGGCATAACCTGCTCTAAGTCCGCCCGGCGCAGGATCAAGTGCGGCGCCCCGGTGGAGGTGATGATTATGTCGATATCAGGCAGGGTCTCTTCTTTACGGCTGAAGTCGACGGTCCTGCCCTCAAACAGGTGGGCTAAATCTTTGGCCCGCTCGAAAGTGCGGCTGGTAACCCGGATATCCCGCGCTCCGGCCTCAAACAGGTGCTGCAGGGTAAGCCTGGACATTTTGCCCGCCCCGATCACCAGGACTGCGAGCTGATCAAAGCTGCCCAGTTCCTTTTTGATCATGTCAACCGCCAGGTAACTGACCGATACCGAGTTGTGGTTGATCCTGGTCTCGGTCTGGACCCGCTTGGCGCATTTGGCCGCCTGCCGAAACAGCCCGTGCAAAGGCTTGCCCACGGCTTTCGCTTCCACCGCCTCATCGTAAGCTTCCCTGACCTGGCCCTGGATCTGGGTTTCACCCAGGATCATCGAATCAAGCCCGGCCGTTACCGCAAGCAGGTGAGAAACAGCTTCAAAACCGCTGTAGAAGTAGAGGCTGTTTTCAATCTCCGCATACTGCACCCCCCTGACCTGCTGGAGCATCTCCACCAGCACCTGCCGGCCGTACCCTACCTCGCTGCAGCAGGCATAAATCTCGGTCCGGTTGCAGGTGGATATGATCACCGCCTCCACGGCAGGCTCACACTCCCTTAGCCAGGCGTAAGCTTCAGCCTTATCTTTGGCCGTAAAAGCAATCTTTTCCCTGGTTTCCAGGGCCGCCGTTTTATGGTTAATGCCAAGCGCTACAATCTCCATCACAAAGCCTCCTGAATGAGCCTAAGAAATCATCTTGGATGAACCGTCCTGCCGGTCCAGGTATTCTCGCACCGCCTGAAAAGCCTTTCCTGCCGCATCGATCGTCTCTTCTAAGTCCGCCTCGCTGTGGGCGGCGGATAAAAATGCACTTTCAAACTGGGAAGGGGCGATATAAACGCCCGCTTTGAGCAGTTCACGGAAAAAGACCTTGAACTGCTCCCCGTCGGAAGCGGCAGCGCTTTCGAAGCTTGTTACCGGGGAGGCGTTGAAAAAGGTGCCGAACATGGAGCCGGTCCCGGCCTGGCTGATGGCGACACCCGCCTGCCTGGCCGCCTCTTTCAGCCCGGCTTCAAGCTTCCGGCGTTTTGCGTCCAGCTGCTCGTAAAAACCGGGTTCTTTAAGCTGCTTGAGGGTGGCAGCGCCGGCCGCCATGGCCAGCGGATTGCCAGACAGGGTCCCGGCCTGGTAGACCGGGCCGTTCGGGGCCAGCTGCTCCATGATCTCGCGCCTGCCCCCGTAGGCGCCCACCGGCAGCCCCCCGCCGATGATCTTGCCCAGCGTCGTCAGGTCCGGGTAGACCCCGAATAACCCCTGGGCTCCGCCGTGGGAAACCCTGAACCCGGTGATCACTTCATCGAAAATCAAGAGGGCTCCGTGTTCTTCAGTCACCTGCCGCAGCCCTTCCAGGAAGCCGGCTTCAGGCAGGACCATGCCCATGTTGCCGGCCACGGGCTCGACCACCACGGCGGCAATCTCTTCCCCCTGACTGGCAAAAACTTCCTTTACTGCCTCCAGGTCGTTGTAGGAAAGCAGGATGGTATCGGCGGCGGTGCCGTCCGTTACTCCCGGGCTGTCCGGACAGCCCAGGGTGGCGGCGCCAGAGCCGGCCCGGATCAGGAAACTGTCGCAGTGGCCGTGGTAACAACCGCTGAACTTGATCACCTTGTTCCGCCCGGTGTAGCCCCTGGCCAGGCGCAGGGCGCTCATTACCGCTTCTGTGCCTGAATTGACCATCCGCACCTGCTCCACCGCAGGCACGGCATCGACCACCAGCGAGGCCATTTCCGTCTCCAGGGCCGTAGGTGCCCCGAAGCTGGTGCCCCTTTGCGCGGCTTCGCTTACCGCTTCGACCACCATGGGGTGGGCATGGCCTAAAATCAGGGCCCCCCAGGAACCGACGTAATCTATATATGAGTTCCCGTCGGCATCATAAACGCGGCTTCCTTTCGCCCGCTCGATAAAAAGCGGCTGGTGGGCAATCGACTTAAAGGCCCGCACCGGGCTGTTCACCCCGCCCGGGATAACCTCTTTTGCTTCGGCAAACAGGGTTCTTGATTTTTCATACATCACTAAATCCCTCCGTAGCATAATATTAAAATCCAAGCTGGATAAAAGCTTCATGTTTTCCTCAGGCTGGCACTCAGCCCTAAAACCCGCCTTCCGGCTTGAGAAAGCGGACCTCTTCCGGTAAAACTTTTAAACCTCGTTCAACCATCGGGCGACGTCCGGCGCATGGTAGGTGATGATCAAATCCGCACCTGCCCTTTTCATGGATAAAAGCTGCTCTAAAATTACCGCCTGCTCATCAATCCATCCCTTGCCGGCGGCGGCCTTGACCATGGCATACTCCCCGCTGACGTTGTAGGCGGCCAGGGGCAGGTTAGATTTTTCCCGCACCGACCGGATCACATCCAAATATGAAAGGGCCGGCTTGACCATGAGCATATCAGCCCCTTCCTCTACATCCAGTGATGCCTCCTTCAAAGCCTCTCTGACGTTGGCCGGGTCCATCTGGTAGGAGCGGCGGCAGCCAAACTGCGGGGCAGAGCCGGCTGCTTCCCGGAAAGGCCCGTAAAAAGCGGAAGCATA
>CAYWIY010000114.1:0-6836 GCA_964458455.1 uncultured Syntrophomonadaceae bacterium
TACCGCTCCCCACCGGGCCGGGAAGCACTTTTTGAAGCTGGTGTTAGGGGACGTGAGCGGGCGGATGAAGGCGGTAATGTGGGACCCGCCCGGTGATGATGTCACGATAAATACGGACGACATTGTTTTTATCCGGGGGACGGTGGGAGAGTACCGCGGGCCGCAGATCGTGGTCAGCGACCTGCGCAAGCTTGATCCAGACAAGGTAAACCGCGCTTTTTTCCAGCCGGTGGCCGCCCGCAAGCCGGAAGATATGATGGGCGATTTACAGCAGGTTATAGAGGAAGAGATTGAAGACCGCCACTTGCAGGCATTGATGAAAGCTTTTTTTGAAGACGAAGAGTTTGCCCGCCGGTTTGCCTTAGCGCCTGCTGCAAGGACCATCCATCATAATTACGTCAGCGGTCTTTTGGAACACACCCTGGAAGTGATCTATTATTGCCGCAGTTTGGCTGCTGTTTACTCAGATCAGATCCAGCTTGATTTGCTTTTAACAGGCGCTATCCTGCATGACATGGGCAAGATCGAGGAGTACCGCCAGGACAGCCTCAGCTTTGAGTTTACCGACCGGGGCAAGCTGGTCGGACATATCAGCATCGGCAAGGAGATGCTCGATCAGAAGTTGAAGGAGCTTTCCGGTTTCCCGGAAGCCTTAAAACTCGAGCTGGAGCATATGATCCTGACCCACCACGGCATGCGGGAATGGGGCTCGCCCGAAGTGCCGAAGACGATCCATGCTTACGCCCTTTTTCATGCCGATTTATTGAGCGCCAGGATAAACCAGTTTATCAACGTTATGAACAAGCATTCAGCAGGTAACGGGGACTGGACGGAGTGGGACCGGTTCCTGGAAAGAAGTATTTACGTGCCGCCGCCTGTGGACCGGGACTGAGAGCAGGCGTCCTTAGTTATCACAGGTTTTCTGTGCCGGGGCAGGACAATGCCCGGTAAGCGGCGAACTTATGAACCAGGAAATAAATATTTTAGCTTAAATTTGATTGACTGGTAGCTATATATTAAGGAAAGAAAAATTTAACCGCTTTAATGTAATGAAGAAGTGAAAAGAGAGTGACGGTGAGAATAGTTGGGACGATCTGACCGGCCGAAAGGTATTCTTAAAACCAGTGAGCGCAGCCTGAAGGTAATCCCTTTAGCCCAGGAAGCGCTTTATTATACCCGTATGGGAACCTACTACAACAGCAAGAACAAGCTGTCCAAGGCCTTGTTGTTCCTGCAGAAGGCGATTGAAACTGAGCCGGATAACCCGCTCAACCACTACAACCTGGCCTGCCTTTTAAGCAAGACCAACCGCCTGGGGGAAGCCAACCAGATTTTTAAGCATATTGTGCAGAACATGGATTCTGGCTTAAGTGAATGCTACTTTTTCATGGCCGTCAACCACGGCCTGATGGAAGATCTGGGTGAAGCCAAGCGCTGCTTGCTCAAGTATTTGCAGCTTTCCCCCGAGGGTGATATGGCCGAAGAAGCAGAAGATCTGCTCATAGCGATGGAAGAGGACGAAGAAGAATTTGCATCAGGTGACCGCAGGCTTGATGCGGTGGAAAATGAAGCTTTGCTGGGACTAATCGGGGACATTAGCGGGGTCTGTTTCAGGGAGCGTCTTTTAGAAGATGATGATTTCCGGATGGCCCTTTTGCGCGGCCTTTACCAGGGCAACGATATATTAAAGGAAGCGATCATCAGGCTTCTGGGTGAGAGCGAATGTGAAGGGGCCCGTAAAACCCTGGCCGATTTCGTGGCCAACCCCTGGATCAAGGAAAGGCTGCGCCAGGTGGCCATGCTCGAGCTGAAAAAGATCGCCCCCCACGGTTTATACCGGGTTTTCAGCGAGGGGAGTTTTCATGATGTGACCCCGGCCAGCTATCCTCCCCCGGCGCCGGTCTGGCAGAGCGAGTGGCAGCAGGTGTTAGAGTGCACCTTTGCCAACATGCGCCAAAGCGCTTACTACACCGATGAGTTTTACGAAGACGCAGAAGCGATCTGGATCGATTTTATTAACCACAGTTACCCGGAAATGCCCCGGGTAGAAAAGCCCCAGACCTGGGCGGCGGGCCTGGAGTACTGCCTGGGCCGGTTTCATTTCCTGGGCCTGACCCAAAAGGAACTGGCCGAGTCTTACGGGGTCTCGACGGCAAGCATCAGGCGCAAGTATTCCGAGATTAACCGCATGCTGCAGATTGATCAGAAAGCCTACCGTAACATGCTCACCTTCCTGGCTGAAAAAGAAGAAGAGCAGTTTTAAGAATAAAAGTTAGTCGGTTTAAGCGGCCCCTTTTTGAAGGGGCCTTCATATCTCCAATTAAAAGGGGCGGTGTAGAGATGTACCTGGAACTGGCGGTCGAAACTACAAGCCGTGAACAGTGTATCAACATTACTCCCCGCATCAACGAACTGCTGGCTGAAAACGAGGTTGAAGAGGGCTGCTGCACGGTTTTTGTTTCCCACACTACGGCTGCGGTGACCATCAACGAGGATGCCGACCCGGCGGTGATGGAAGATCTGCTGGGTTTTTTGCAAAGCATGGTCCCCTTGAAGGGCAACTACAGCCACGCCGAGGGTAACAGCGACGCCCACATCAAGGCCGCTTTGCTGGGCTGTTCCCTGCACCTGATTATCAGGGGCGGCTACCTGGACCTGGGCACCTGGCAGGGGGTTTTTCTGGCCGAATTTGATGGGCCCCGCACCCGCAAGGTCAAGGTCTGGATTGATGATAAGAAGTGAGCAGTTCAGGGGGGTCTGGCTCTAAGGAAGGCAGGAGGATAAACTTTTGTTATTTCAGGTTGTTAAATGTTAAGCGGATTAAAAACCCTGTTAAATCAAAAGGGAGGCGAATATGGATCAATTAGGGGAAAAGATCAAAAAAATTGCCGACTTGCTGGAAGAAAGCAGCCATACGGTGGTGCTGACCGGGGCGGGTGTGTCAACAGACAGCGGGATCCCTGATTTTCGCAGCCCCGTAAACGGCCTGTGGACGGTGGTCGACCCGGAGCTTTTCACTATCCAGGGGTTTAAGGCCAACCCGGCGGAATTTTACAGGGCGGGCACGCCTTTTTTCCGCCAGATTGAGCGGGCTGAACCCAACCCCACCCATACCGGGCTCGGTGAACTGGAAAACAGAGGGCTGGTGAAGGCGGTAATTACCCAGAACGTAGACGGCCTGCACCAGAAGGGTGGCTCTAAGAGGGTGCTAGAAATCCACGGCACCCTGAGCACGGCCAGCTGCAGCCACTGCGGCCGGCGGGTGCCGATCGAAGAGGTTTTGAAGGATGTAGAAGAAGGAGTCCTGCCCCCGCTTTGTTCAGAATGCGGGGAAGTGATGAGGCCGGATGTAGTCCTGTTTGGAGAGCAGCTGTCTTCAGATTATGCTGAAGCCTTGGAAGAAGCCCACCGGGCCGACTTGATGATGATTGTCGGCTCGAGCATGGAGGTGGCGCCTGCCAACCAGATCCCTTCATTTTGCGAAAACCTGGTTATTATCAACCGGACCCACACTTTTTACGATCAAAAGGCCCTGGTAGCGCTCAGCGAAAGCACTTCTTATGTTATAAAGCTGCTGTTGGAAGAGCTGGACAGGAGGAAGAAAGATTGAAGTTCGGAGTGCATATGCCCCAGAAGGGCGGCTTTAAAAAGAATGTAGAGAGGGTAGCCGGCCTGGGCTGCCAGAGTATCCAGGTATTTCCCGGCAACCCGACCGGTTGGAAGATGGGCAAGCTAGATGAAAAGGAAGTAAATAAGAGGGCGGCCCTGCTTGATGAGTATAATATTAAGCCGCTGGTGGTGCATAGCGCCTACCTGATCAACCTGGCTTCTGTGAACGCTGAATTCCTGGCCAAATCCAGGACCCTGCTCAAACAGACCATGGAGAGGGCTTTTTTCTACCGTTCCCCGTACGTGATCCTGCATACGGGAAACCACGGCGGGCAGGGCCCGGAAAAGGGACTGGAGCAAATTGTAAGGGTGATTAAAGAAGATCTGCCCGGCTGGCCTCATGAAGTTAAACTGCTGCTTGAAAATACGGCCGGTAGCGGCACCGCCCTGGGGGCGAGCTTTGAAGAGCTGGCCGAGATTCTAAGCCATTTCCCGCAGCATGCGCTCGGGGTTTGTTTCGATACTGCCCACGGCTATGCTGCCGGTTACGACTTGAGCAGTAAAAAAGGGGTAGAGGAAACCCTGAGCCGGTTTGATGCTACCGTGGGCATGGATAACCTTTATGTTATCCATGTCAACGACACCTACGTAGAACTCGGATCCAAGGTTGATCGCCATGACCATATCGGGGAAGGCAACATTGGAAGGGAAGGTTTTTCCGCCTTTCTTAATTACGGCTGGCCAAAAGATATGCCGGTGATCTTAGAAACCCCGGAAAACGGGACTGGTTGGGACCGGATTAATTTAGAAACGCTTCGTGACCTGGCGGGCCGCTAATTAACGGTTCGCCAGATCACGGGGAGCAAGGCCTGGTTTTGCTGACATGGCAGTATGTTATCCATTTATAAGGGGGCATGCTGTCCTTTTATGAAGGTTAATTGAAGCTGCCTTTGTACTATTTGGATGGAGGGGATGTTTTGGCCAAAAAAAAGACCCTTTTTTGCTGCAGCGGCTGCGGTTATGAGTCCCACAAGTGGCTAGGCCGCTGCCCGGGCTGCGGGGAGTGGAACAGCATGAGCGAGTTTGCACCCGCGCCGCAGAAAAAGAACTCGGTTCAGGCGGTACAGACGAGGGTGGTCCCTTTGAACGAGATCGAGCCGGCAGGCGAGGAGCGCTGCGCGAGCGGCATATCTGAATTTGACCGGGTCCTTGGCGGCGGGGTGGTCTCTGGTTCGGTGGTGCTGCTCGGGGGGGATCCGGGGATCGGCAAATCGACCCTGCTCTTGCAGGCTGCAGCCAGGCTGGCCGGGAAAAAGAGTGTCCTTTATGCCAGCGGTGAAGAATCCCTGCACCAGGTCAAAATGCGCGCCCAGCGCCTGGGTATAAAGGAAAGTTTTTTTACCGCCGCGGTTACCGACCTGGACGATTTACTCGAAAACACCGGATCCATTAAGCCGGCGGTGCTGGTGGTCGACTCGGTGCAGTCAATTTATCGCAGTGAACTGGAAGGGGTGCCGGGCAGTGTCAGCCAGGTGCGCGAGGTGGCGGCTGAGTTGATCCGCGTGGCCAAGGACAATAATATCGCTGTGTTTTTAGTCGGTCATGTCACCAAGGAAGGGACTATGGCCGGGCCCCGGCTGCTTGAGCACATGGTGGACTGCGTGCTCTACTTAGAGGGCGATCGCTACCACAGCTTCCGCATCCTGAGGGGAGTAAAAAACCGCTTCGGTTCGACCAATGAGATCGGTGTGTTCATGATGGAAAATGAGGGCATGGTCGAGGTTACCAATCCTTCCCACCTGTTTCTCAACCAGCGCCGGGAGCAGTCAGCAGGCGCAGTAGTGACGGCCAGCATGGAAGGGACCCGGCCGCTGTTGGTGGAGATCCAGTCCCTGGTGGCCCCGACCAGCTATCCCACGCCCAAGCGCACCTCGGCCGGGATCGACTTAAACCGGGTTGCTTTGGTACTGGCGGTGCTCGAAAAGCACGCCGGCATTTCTTTTTTCGGCCTGGATACTTTCGTGAACGTGGTCGGCGGGGTCCGGCTTTACGAGACGGCGGGCGACGTAGCCCTGGCCCTGAGCCTGGCTTCAAGCTTGAAAGGCAAACCGCTTAGCGGGGATACCGCGGCCGTGGGCGAAGTGGGCCTGACGGGAGAAATCCGCCCGGTAAGCCGGATCAGGCAGCGTTTGAACGAGGCCAAAAAGCTCGGCTTCAAGCGCTTTATCCTGCCCGAAGCCAACCGGGCCGAACTTAAAGGAGAAAGCAGTGAATACAGGGGCCTGCAGCTAATCGGAGTGGATACCATAAAAGAAGCGGTCGGGGTGGCCCTGCTTTAGCAGTACTCCCGTCCGCTTATTATCACGCTGACTTACCTCACTTTTACTCAATTAAAAAACCGCTTTGGCGGTTTAGTAAAATTTTTTGCTTAAGAGAGCAGGAAATGTCCCAGGGTGCTGATCCGGTTTTGTTCCAGCCCAAACAGGTCTTCGAGTTCGAAGTCCAGGGTGTTACACAAGGCTGTCAGGTAAAATAGGTGCTTGCCGATCTCCTCGGCAATTACTTCCCGGCAGTGCTCGCATAACTCTCCTTTGATATGTGAATCCATGTCCTTGCTGCAATCCTTGAGCGATTCAGTGTTGGGATATTCTTTTTTATTGGCGTTGATCGAGATACAACCGCAGTCAGTTACGGTTTTGATGATGCTGCGGTTCACCCGGGCGGTTGACTCCTGGTATTTAGACATACAATCTAGAATGCTGCGATGGCGGATTAATACTTCCGACACCAGATCCTGAAAATTCCCGACAACCTCGTTGTCTTTCATTTTACAGTCACCTCTTTTTTTATGGTGGGCCGTGTTTACGTAATTATACTTTTTTTCCTGGGATAATGTCAACTAGAGCCCAGAATTACACTTGAGGGTTGGGGCTGTGGATTTTGAAAATACGGTTGTCACCCGGGCCGGGATATGTTAAACTATATAGTTTAATTGACACCTGAAAAGGGCTGTGTTAATATATTTACAGGCATTTTTAGGAGGTAGGGTCATTGTTCAATGTGGGCGATAGGGTTGTTTACCCCATGCACGGGGCAGGTGTCATTGAATCGATAGAAGAAAAAGAAATCCTTGGGGCAACCAAGAAATATTACGTCATGAAATTACCTCTGGGTGAAATGAAAGTTTTGATCCCGATCGATAATATTTCCCAGGTAGGCCTGAGGGA
>CAYWIY010000115.1:0-6674 GCA_964458455.1 uncultured Syntrophomonadaceae bacterium
TGAAAACATGCGCTCCCCTGTTTTCCATCAGCTCCAGCGCTCTTTCAAACTGGGGATTGATCTCAATGTTTTTAAGCACCAAACTACCCTCTCCCTGCCCGGTTACATTATCTAGATTATATTATAGATTACCGCTCTCCTAAAGCAAAGCTTGTTTTGATTCTCTTTATTATCTGCCGTCACCAGGGCTGCTGTTCAAAAAGCTTGTTATTTAACTCTTCAGCTATTGCCAGGGCTTTCTCCCCCAGCTTCCGGTTAATGCTACCGTTTTTAACCTGGCGGTCCAACAATTCTTTTTCCACCACTTCGGACCGCCCCTGCGGCCATTTAACCACGTCAACTTCCAGGTCCACGTACCTGATCCTGTCGGGATACAACTCCACCGGGGTATTGATATTATAGTACTGGCCGATTAAACGGCCGTCCCGGCGGTAATAGCTATGGCGATAATACCAGCTGCCTTCTTTTACCTCGGTAACGGCGTAATCCCCTTCTTCTTTAGGCACCGACAGGCCATCATACTGGTACCTTCCCTTAAACCTGCTTCTTTTCAGGAGCAGCCTTTTTTCCTTGTAATTAGAGTTGATAATTATTCCTTCCGACAGGGAAAGCACCCGACCATCTAGTTTGCAATGCTCGATGGCAACTTCCCTGCCCCTTTTTAAAAAACCCCAGATTAGATTCTTTTCCAGGTCCTTGCTGATACCCTTTTTATGACCCGGACGGCGGGCAAGCTGTTTTTTTTCCATCAAATCCAGCAGTTTGGGGGCAATTAATCTCAACCGGTGATGGAGGTTAACCGTGGGAAGAACCCTGTTTCTTAACCCGTCTAAAGCCTTCTTAGCCTGGTAGGGCAGTTCCACTTCTACAACCCTGTCAGGGCCCTCTTCCTTTACCCGGCAAACGGCATCAAACAAGTTCTTTCTCAATAACATAGTCACCTGCTCCAGTTCAGCCGGCTCTCCGCTCACTATAATTCCCTGGCCGTCCTTCCGGTCCCTGATATCAACCTTGATTGGCACCGGCACATCGATGTTGTCGCACCCTTTGAACCTCGCCCTGATCGGCCTCGAGGGCTCAACGATGCAGTAACCATGGTCCAGGAAAAGACGGGTTAATGCAGTAGCATAGATCCCCCTTATTTTCAGGCCCATTATTTATCACCCCTCTGGCAACCGGTTCCTTCAATGGTAAGGCGATGGTTTTCAACCCCTGTTTTTACACCGAGGATTTCTTCCACCAGCCACAGCCGGGCCTCTATATGTTCGCTCAAGCCCGGAACCAGGTATTTGCTTTTCCCCCCGGCCAGGGCACAATAAGGAATGAGCTGATCGGCCAGGTACCGGTCCACACTGGCCCCGGTTTTCAAATCAGCGATTAAATTCCTGGCTACATTCCGGGCGATGAATTCAGCAGGCCTCCTGGGTGCGCCGGACATGTCCGCACCGATTAAAGCACCCTGATCAGTGCGGGCCCAGACAGCAAGGGCCGCCCCTGGCTGAAGAGAGGCCTCTTTGCAGGCGGGGCTTTCCTTTAAATCATACACCACTTCCAGGTGCGGGTGGAATCCCTTGGCCTCCAGCTTTCTCCGGCACTCTTCGGCCATCCTTTCAGATACATTTCTCTTTTTTAACTGTGAAGAAAGAGCGATTCCCCGGATCTCTGTTATACTTCCCTGTTCCGGCAAGTGCACAGGCTTAAGTTCTGTTTTAAGAGGATTAACTTTAAGGGCCATTTCTCCACCGCCTGTGGGAACATAACCCGGCCGGATTATTCCCAGCTCTATATCCGCTCCCATTGCTTGCAAAAGTGGTATTAAGACATATTTCAAATGATAAGCAGAAGGGGCAAAGTCCTGGAATAACCCCCCGGTTAAATGATAGGCCGAAGTTTTTTCAGCAAATAAAGCCAGGGGCAGCAATATGGAAGCCAGCATGGTAGCGGAACCGGCCGTGCCTATATCAAAGTTATAATTGCCGCCCTGTATTACCGGGCCTGGCTTGAACCATATTTCTTTGGAGCCTACTTCCGCCCCGTCCAGTTCTCCCTGGCAGATTTGCCGGCAGGCTTCCACCCCTTTTAAATGCTGGGCCCTCAGGCCGGGCTTGTCTCTTTTAGCCCTGATATTTTTCAGGTGCAATTCCCGGCCGGTAAGGGCCGCCAGGGATACCGCATCTCTAACTATCGCGCCTGAACCTGATTTTTGGCTCCCGTCCAGTTTGATCATATTTTTACCCCTTGTACTTCTTTTTACCCCTTTTACTTTATCACTCTCGTTTACAATCCCGGTGCCTACGGGAATAATTATAAGAGTAAGCCAAACAAAACCGGATAAACCAGACAGTGAAAAACCTGCCTTAATATATTCTATAGAGTAAAAACCGTTTGGATTAACCGTATTTCGATTATAGCATAACCCTTAATTGTGACTGGCAGGGTTAAATGCAACCTCCTCCGACTCATTCCCTGCCACTGACTTCAACTACAAGCAGAAGGTAATCACCTGTTCAGTTATCTGATAAACAGCCATATTGTTCCTCTAAGCTTAGCCACTGTTATAATAATTTCCTGTTCATGGATTCTTATAAGCTGGTTGCATTAATATATTCTTTTGCAATAAAACTCAATTTTTACTTATATTTTTTCATGGTTCAGGAAGGGGAAAAACTTGTTTCCAGAAGATTGTTGGGTGCAAGGGATATATAAATTTTTAACCGGGGAGTGAAAAAATGAAAAGAACGTTAGGATTTTGTAGCATAATCTTGCTGGTGACTCTTTTATTGCTAACAGGTTGCGGTGCCCCCGCTTCCCCTGTCTTTATTCAGCCTGCCTTTGCTCTTCCAGGAAAGCATCGATCAGTTTTCGGGCAATGCTGATCGGACCGGGAACCTCGGGCAAATTATCCGGGGTAAACCAGCCTGCATCTGCGATTTCCCGGCCATCAACCCGGATTTCTCCACCGGCATAATCAGCTGTAAAGCCGATCATTAGGGCATTGGGGAAAGGCCAGGGTTGGCTGGAGAAGTACTGAATATTATCAACTTCAATCCCCGTTTCTTCTCTAACTTCCCTGATCACGCACTCCTCTAAAGTTTCTCCCGGTTCAACGAAGCCGGCGAGAACGCTGTAGAAATTATGCTTTCGCTGTTTGTTCCGCGCTAGAAGCAGCTCATTCCCCTTTTTTACAGCAACTATTATAGCCGGGGAAACTTTGGGATAATAAACTGACTTGCAACGAGTACAAACTTTTGCCCTTTCACTGGAAGCATAATCAGCAGGCGCTGCGCACCTGCTGCAATACTGGTGCGTTCTATCCCAGTATACAATTTGAAAAGCATGGCCTGCTGCTAAAAACAAATCTTCACCAACGTGCCCGAACACGTCACGCAGCCCGGTAAACGAAAAACCGTCCGGAACAAAGGCCCCGGGAGCAAGATCAAATGAGTAGCAGGGAACGCTGCCTAATACACCAAGGTAATGCTCTCTTGCCGCGGTTAATCCTGTTTGCTCAAATTCGCTGCGTTTTGGAATCCTGTAGCCTTCATTTTCTGGGATTACCAGGATCTCCCACCCTTTGAAGGCAAAGATATAGGCATCTTTGTCTTTCATTTCCGGGGTCGGGTTAACCGCCATGTTTAATCTCAAAATATGCTGCACTCCCTACTGGTACACTTATGTTCGCTGCTATTTTAACCATTGACCAATCATTTCCGAGCTTCAGGCAAAAGCTCTCCTGAAAAACAGTAATTGCTGGTAAACCTTTATCTTTTTCCTGCTTCTATTTACTGCTGCTGCCGGTTCTTCTGCACATAATCTAAAAGGGCGTTAAAAGCCTTAAGGTTCCCCAGGAAATTGATATGTGGATATGCAGCCAGAACATTTTTATAGCGATAACCACATTTCCAGCCGGCTTTTCCCATTGCCCTGGATATCTCAAACACCTCATTGCCGCTAAGAGTGCAAACCGACTTGTGAAACTCGTGGGCAGTCAATATATCGCCCTTGTTACCCAGCATACAATCCTCTAAAAGGGTCAGGTTAATATATCCAAACCTTTGCAGGCTACCGGTTAATTTCCCCTCACCCTGGAAAACCCCGCACATCGGACTGCCTTCAAAGTTTTGGTTCAAGTAGAGCATCCCCCCGCATTCAGCATAGATACAGCCACCATTTTCAGCAAAGGTTTTTATTTGCTTGAGCATATTGCTATTTGCAGTCAATTCCGCCCGGAATACTTCCGGGTAACCACCGCCCAGGTATAGCAGATCGCAGGGGGGCAGTTTTTCATCATGTAACGGTGAAAAGTACCGGACCTGGCAGGAGTCCTCAAGTAGCTTCAGGTTTTCCCGGTAATAGAAAGAAAAAGCCCTGTCACGGGCAACAGCAACGCGCAGACCTGTTTGGGAAAACGAGGGGAAAGGCGCCCCTTTAACTTCCGACATGCACCCGGTTAATGCTTCAAGGTTGATTGTTTTGCTCACTGCCCGGGCTGCATCTTCTATTTTTGCATCCAGATCCTCAACTTCTAAGCTTTGCACCAGGCCTAAATGCCTGCTTTTTAGATTAACATCTTCCAGTGCAGGCAGGTAGCCTAAAACCGGCAACCCTGTACAGATTTCAATTTGCTCCTTCAACAGTTGATGGTAGTGCGCACTGACCTGGTTTAAAATAACAGCGTTGATTTTAGAACTTTCGAAGTCAGCCATGCCTTTAATTTTTGGAACTGCTGAGAACATTTCACCCCGGGGCGTATATACGAGCACCGTATTAATGCCAAGCAGGTTTGATATCTCGTAACTTGAAGCACGGTAAGTGTTATAGATACCATCAAAATAACCCATGGCGCTCTCTACCAGGCAAAGATCACCTTCAGCGAGGGAAAAGGCCTGCTTAACACCATCTTCTCCCTGCAGGTATAGATCAAGATTGCCGGCATCATTGCCTGATGCCGTTTTTAAAAAAGCTGTATCAATATAGTCAGGGCCGGTTTTCAGGCAGCTCACTTTATACCCCTGGTTCTTGAGAGCCCGAACCAGCCCCATAGTCAGTGTTGTTTTTCCGCTTCCGCTGGCGGGTGCAGCAATCATTATAGTTTTCATACTATTAATTAAAACATACCCGGCCGGTTACAACAACTGCCGGTGGAGTTCTTTAATGTCAAGGGCCTCCTTTACTATACCGGTACTGAAGCCCTTCGCTTTAGAGTTTACCAGCAAAGAGGGCCGCCCCAGAAGTGATCTGCCCCCTCGATCAGTTCAACCTTACCAAATGGGGCTATTTTTTCTGCTTCCCCCTGTTTATTCCTGCCCGGCATCCCACTTGCCTTGCTGGCGCAGTTCTTCGACAATTGAAGCAGCCAGGGTTTGCAGCTCCATTTTGTCGACCTTGGCGACCCTGGTCAAAGGAAAGTCTTTATCCTCCGGCCAGATCTCTACATGCTGGGGCCGCTTGTATGAAGCGATGCCTTCACAATGCTCCATAACCTCCTGCGCACTCAGCTGTTCTCCTTGTTTCGGCCTGATAAAGGCAAAAATTCCTTCATCGTAAACAGCATGCTTTACCCCAACCACATCAACAACGTCAACTTTGGGATGCTCGGCTATAAAGTCCTGCACCTCGTCGGGGAAAACCTGGTAACCCTTCTGCTTGATGATAAATTTCTGCCGCCCGGCCAGGTAAAGAGCTTTGTAAGTGCCCATGTCCTTAAAGTAGCCGAGATCTCCGGTGTAGAGCCACCCGTCCTTCGATATAGCCCGGGCGGTTTCTTCCGGCATGTTGTAGTATCCCTGGAACACAATCGGCCCGCTGACACAAACCTCTCCTGTTTCACCATCTGGCAGCACGTCGCCGGCAACCCCGTCTTCACGCACCGGTTCGCGGATGGTCACCGGAGCCAGGTCTTCAAAAGCCCGGCCCACCTGGCCGGCCATTTCTTCCACCGAGATATTCCGGGGGGTAAAAGTGTAAAACCCGGCCGTTTCGGTCATGCCAATTCCGGTGCCAAAATTAGGGGCCATTTCGGCAAGCTTTCTCAAAAACACCGTATCTACTGCAGAGCCGCCGTAGATGGCGTACTCCAGGCTGCTCAGATCATATTCTTTGTATTCAGGCAGGGCCCATTCGATCCGGAACTGGGTGGGGATCTGGCCGAAAATGGTGACCTTGTGCTTTTCAATCGCTTCCAGGGTCAGCCTGGAATCGAAAATCCGCAGGACTACCGCGGTGCCGCCCAGGTAAAGGGTGGTCATCAGCTGCTCTGTCACACAGCCTACATGGCTCGGCGGTAGATTGACCAGCATTACCATATCCTTAGTCTTCTCATCACCTTCCAGGCCCACACCCCTTTTTAGCACTTCATTCTGGATAATGATGTTCTCATGGCACATTACCGCAGGCTTGGGTTCCCCGGTAGTGCCGGTAGTAAATATAATTAGAGCAGGTGTCTTTGTATCGATGTTGGCATATGCCTTTTCTAAGTCCCTGGTTAATATATTTTTCAGCTTCAACCCGATCAGCTTGCTCTTTTTCATCATCTCTGTAATCGAAATTGCCCCATCAAGAATATCGCCCGGAGACGGATCGGGGGTAAACTGGACCAGGTGCTCCACGTAGGGACAGTTGTCCCTGACCGCCCGGCCCATTTCACGAAAATCAATCACCTCGGTTTTGCCCAG
>CAYWIY010000116.1:0-6562 GCA_964458455.1 uncultured Syntrophomonadaceae bacterium
CACCCGCCCTGTCAATCGGCCTGTCCGCTGCACCAGGGGGTCCGTGATTATTTGCTGGCCATTGCCACCGGTGATTTTGATCGGTCGCTGGCAATAATCAAAGAAACAAACCCTTTACCTTTTGTATGCGGTACTATTTGCGCCCACCACTGTGAGGATGAATGCCGCCGTAACGATGTCGACAAGCCGCCTTCGATCAGGGGATTAAAAAGGTTTGCTATTGAATACGGCAATGCCAAGGCTGCCCCGCCCGCTGAAGGCCCGGCAGTTGAAGGTAAAGTAGCAGTAATCGGTGCGGGTCCGGCCGGTCTTACCGCTGCTTACGACCTGGCCCGCATGGGAGCAGATGTAACTGTATTTGACAGCGATAAAATGGCCGGTGGCGCCGTTCGTCACTACATCCCGCTTTACCGCCTCCCTGATGAAGCCATCGATCAGGATATTGATGAGATTTCCGAGCAGGGAGTCAAATTCAAATACGGGGTCGAACTGGGCAAAGATATCACCATAGAACAACTCGAAAAAGAAGGGTTTAATTCCATATTGCTGGCCATGGGCCTGCCGGTTAGCAGGGGCCTGAACCTGCCCGGCACCGAAGGCGAAGGAATACTATATGCCCTGCCTTTCTTGAAGCAGGTAAAACGTGAAGGTTTTAAATTTGAAGGTAACCCGACGGTCATTGTAATTGGTGGAGGAAATGTGGCCATGGACGTAGCCCGCTCAGCACTGCGGGCGGGAGCGGGCAAGGTCAAACTGGCCTGCCTTGAGTGTGATGAAGAAATGCCCGCCTTTAGCTGGGAAATTGAGGAGGCACAGGAAGAAGGGGTAGAAATGAACCCTTCCTGGGGACCGGATGAAATTGTCAGGGAAAACGGCAAGATCAAAGGTCTCGGGCTCGTTGAATGTACCTGTGTATTTGATGACGAGGGGCGCTTTAACCCTGAGTTTAACAAGGAAAACAAGGATATGCTTGAAGGAGATATTGTTATCTACGCTATCGGGCAGGGTGGTGACGCCGAGCCTGTCCGCGGTGAGGTTGATGTTGATGAACGCGGCCGGGTTGTTTTTAATAACCGGACCATGGCTACCAGCCGGCCTGGAGTTTTCGGTTGTGGTGAGATGGTAACCGGACCTGGAACCGCCGTTCAATCAATGGCTAACGGGCGTTTAGCTGCAAAAGCGATTGCCAGCTATCTCCAGGGGGTGCCCTTCGACAGCGCTTCCCTGGAAGAAGTGCCGGAACTTGAAAAGCTCGATTCTGGTGTGGCAGAAGAAATAGACCGGGTTGAGCGCAACCCCATTCCGATGATGACCCCTGAAGAAAGGGTCCGCCATTTCAAGCAGGCCGAGCTTGGCTATGATGCTGAAACAGCAGTTTGTGAAGCCCGCCGCTGTCTGACCTGTGCCGCCGGTGCGCAGCGTATTGATGAACTTTGCGTAAATTGCCTGACCTGTGTTCGGATTTGTCCCTATGATGTACCGGTTATCAACGAGGAAGGCACGGTCACAATCCGTAATGAGCAGTGCCAGGCCTGCGGTTTGTGTATGGGGATCTGCCCGGTTTATGCCATCAAGTTCCGTTCCTCCTATGTAGATGAAGCGGCTGATGCCATTGAACCGGCCGTGAAGGAACTGGTATCCAGGCGAAACGGTGAGCCGGCCATGCTGGCGATCACCTGTGCTTACGGGGCTTTTGCCCTGCCGGAGTTCCTCAATAAGGAGTATAAAGATACTGCAGTTGTCCGCTACCCCTGTGTAGGAAAAGTCGATTCCCTTCATTTATTAAAGGCTATTGAAGAGGGTGCCGACGGGGTAGTGGTTGTTGGCTGCAGTGAAAGTGACAAATTTAAGTGCCAGTATAAAGAAATCAGCCAGTGGGCTGAAAAAAGAGTAAACCACGCTGGTGATTTGATGGAATCAGTAGGCCTTGAACGGGAAAGAATATCATTCGCCGAACTTGCCGGTGAAGAAATCGACAGGTTTGAACAGGTGGTTGCCGATGCTGTCAAAAAGCTAAAAGAAGCTGGTTCACCATCTGAAGAAGAAGAGTAATTCATTTTAAACGTGAAGCATTATTCAGCCCCGGCCCAATAATGTCCCGGGGCTGATTTATAGATCCATCTTTATTTAAGCAGGAATTCAATTATAACTGTCGAATGAATCTATACTTAAATGAAACCAAACCTGGCTGTTACTTGTCTCAATGATGGTTTCTGAAATGAGAGTTTCTTAAAAAGATGAGAGTTTCTTAAAAAGGCAAACAAGTTACTTATAATGCCAAACAAGAATTAAAAGATTAACTGAAATCCGGAGGATAGCAGATAACCCGTTATTAGAATTAACCTGAATATGAAAGCCAGTCGGGTTTGCCTCGTCTCTATTTTCGAGATGGGGTTTTTGTTATCCTAATAAAGCACGGCTGTGATACAAAAAATTTATTAGACGGTGGGTGTTTTCTGTGAGCAGGGGAATACCGGAAAACGTTATTGAAGAAATCAGGCAGCGCACTGACCTGGTAGATGTAGTAGGAGAATATCTGAGCCTGGAGAGAAGGGGAAAAAACATGGTAGGCCTTTGCCCTTTTCACGGCGAAAAAACCCCGTCGTTTACTGTATCGCCGGAGAAACAGCTTTTTCACTGTTTCGGATGCGGCGCTTCCGGTAATGTATTCAGCTTTATTATGCAGATGGACAATTTGTCTTTCCCGGAAGCAGCCAGGTTCCTTGCGGGCAAAGCCGGCGTAAGAATACCGGAGCAAAAGAAGCCTTCATCTACGGAAGATGACTTAAAAGCCAGGATTTACAAGCTTAACAACCTGGCAGCAAAATATTATGTTTACTGCTTGAACAACACCAGCCAGGGCAAGAAGGCTCTTGAATATTTGTATGAAAGAGGGATTGAGCAGCAAACCATAGAGCAATTCATGATTGGTTATGCACCTGCGGAATGGTCCGGCTTCTTTAACTTTGCAACAAAAAAAGGAGTCGGCTCCGATCTTTTAGTGAAAGCCGGACTTGCATCACCAGGCAGGGAGAAAGGACATTATGATCGTTTCCGGAACCGGGTGATATTCCCAATCTATGACATCAGCGGGAAAGTAGCCGGTTTTGGAGGCAGGCTGTTGGATGGTTCAGAAAAACAGGGCCCTAAATATTTGAACTCGCCGGAAACACCGGTTTTTGACAAGGGCTCGATACTTTACGGGATGAACCTGGCCCGTGAGTGGATCCGGCGAGAAAAAGTGGCTATTGTTATGGAAGGCTACACTGATGTTGTTACTGCTTTCCAGGCAGGCATAAAAAATGCAGTCGCTTCACTGGGCACTTCTTTAACTACAAACCAGGCACGCACCCTGCGTTCCCAGGCTGACACTGTTATTACAGCATATGATTCAGATAGCGCCGGTGAAGCTGCCACCTGGAGAGGATTGAGTATTCTCCAGTCTACAGGTTGCCTGGTCCAGGTGGCAGAACTGCCTGAAGGAAGCGATCCGGATGATTTTATCAAAGAAAATGGAAAAGAAGCATTCCTGGAAATAACCCGGAATGCCTGCCCGCTGATGGAATACAGGCTAATGCAGTTAAGTAAAAGATACGATCTTACTTCAGATAGAGAACGACGCGATTATACAGACGAATTGATGGATATTTTGCAATCAGCAGTAAATCATGTTGAACAGAATTTCTATTTAAAGCGTGCCGCAGAAGAGCTTGGCGTTGATGAGGATGCGCTACGCAGCGAATTAAAAAAAAGCCGTAGCAGGGTAAATCGGTTTCGAGAAGCAGGAAAAAAGGAAATTTCGGAGAACACTCAAAGAATTAATATTAAACCTGCTGAAAAAATATTGATATCTTTAATGCTTCAGAGCAAGGAAATAGCAAGACAAGGTCGAACTCATTTACAATTGGATTTTATTGAGGATGAGCGAGTCAGGAATATAGTTAAATCAATCTTTGATTATATAGAAGCTGAAGAAACTGTTTATGCAGACAAGATTTTAACTCATTTTGAAGATCCGCAGGTAATAAATATTATTACCGAAGCAGTAACTGATCCCGCTTTGCAGGATTTGCCACCCCAAACCGCGAAGCGTATGACAGAAGATTGTATTAAAAAGCTTTATACGGTTTGGGCAAATAGAAAACAACGAGAACTGCAAAAAAAATTGAAAGAACTGGAGCAGCAGGGCTCTGAAGAGCAAATACAAGAATTGCTGAAAGAGCACCAGCACCTGTTAAAAAGAAAAGAGAATAACCCTTACCAGTTGAAAGAAGGAGGGGATTTCAATGGCTAAAGATATAGAAAAAACAATTTCCCTGGAAGATGCTCAACAGGAATTGATTGAGCGTGGGAAGAATAAGGGCTCAATTAATTATAAAGAAATCATTGAGACCCTTCAGCCCTATGATCTTTCAGTGGATGCCCTTGACAATTTTTATGACAAACTGGCCCAGCAAGGGATTGATATAACTGACGATACAACATCAGATGTCCAGCAAGAGGCACAGGCAAGCAATGTGGAAGAAGAAGTAAAAGAGGGAGACGCGAATCTTCTTACTGTACCGGAAGGAGTCACTGTGAATGATCCAGTCCGGATGTATCTGAAGGAGATCGGTAAGATCCCCCTGCTTACTTCGGAAGAAGAAATTGAGCTGGCCAAAGCTATAGAACAAGGCGACGAAGAGGCCAAGCGCCGTCTGGCAGAAGCTAACCTCCGTCTTGTCGTTAGCATCGCGAAAAAATATGTTGGGCGAGGTATGCTGTTCCTGGACTTGATCCAGGAAGGCAACCTTGGCTTGATCAAGGCGGTAGAAAAATTTGATTACCGCAAAGGGTACAAATTCAGTACGTACGCTACCTGGTGGATCAGGCAGGCTATTACCAGGGCAATAGCGGATCAGGCCAGGACTATCCGTATCCCGGTTCACATGGTTGAAACAATCAATAAATTGATCCGCATTTCCAGGCAACTTGTCCAGGACCTGGGTAGAGAACCGTTACCTGAAGAAATTGCCGAAGAAATGAACATCAGTGAAGATAGGGTCAGGGAAATATTGAAGATTGCCCAGGAACCGGTATCGCTGGAAACACCCATTGGCGAAGAAGATGACAGCCATCTCGGTGATTTTATTGAAGACCATGAAGCCCAGGCTCCAGCAGATGCCGCTGCCTTTGAACTGCTCAAGGAACAGCTGGAAGATGTCCTGGACACCCTTTCACCGCGGGAAGAAAAAGTTCTGCGCCTGCGTTTTGGCCTGGATGACGGCCGTTCAAGAACCCTTGAAGAAGTGGGGCAGTATTTTGGTGTTACCAGGGAAAGAATCCGCCAGATAGAGGCAAAAGCGCTTCGTAAACTGCGTCACCCGATGCGCAGCAAACGGCTACGTGACTACCTTGAGTAATAAACCGGACAGTAAAATCCAGGCATTGAAGAGTGGATAATATTTGAGACAAACCCCTTGACGGGTTTGTCTCAATTCAGTATAATACTAATGCCGATAAGGTTCCTCAGTAGCTCAACGGCAGAGCGACCGGCTGTTAACCGGTAGGTTGCAGGTTCGAATCCTGCCTGGGGAGCCAATTTTATGTACTTTTTTAACTGCTTTGTTTTTCTTTTCTCCATTCGCAACGGTGCCGTTTGGAACAAAAATCGCAGGGAGCCACACTGCTGTCCAGGTCTGCACCTCTGGGTATTATGAAAGAAACAGATTTCCTTGGAATCATCAGGCAACTTTCTGAAAGCTGTACCCCTATTTCATCCACCGGTAATATGGAAAAAACCAGGCGTTGTTGTTCGATCGGCCATCCCTCCTGGCCGGGCTGGGCGCGCATGCCGAGGGCCAGATCAAGCTCGCATGCTTTTTCACTGATAATATCTTCAACGGTTTGCGAAACCTTACGAAGGGCTGCTGTGCCGGCGCCGTCAATGGCCACTGCCGTGATCGGGTCTTCAGACATTAGCTCCTGGACCCTTTGTTCGAGGTCGCCGCCTATTGTGCAGACGGCAATATTTAACTGCTCTGCCCCCGCCATTGCTTTGCCAACCAGGGGCCCCTCGAAGCTGCCTCCCTCGAAGCTTATTTTCTGATGTTCGAAATCAGTGACCTCAACGATTGTATACATAGCTGCAGGTTTAATTAAGGAATGTGTTTCTTCGATTACCTCTTTTGCATTATTAAATAGCCTGGTAGAAGCTCTTTTTGGATCTATGCCCTGTCCCTTTAAAACTTCCTCTTCAGACAGGGTGAAATCAAAGTCTGTTACCAGTTCATACATGGTGTTAACCTCCTGTTTTAAAAAAATCTGTTTACTATTTTATCTTGCTTTCAAGTTCTTGACAACAATCTAAATGGTGTGTTAAACTCATATAGCCGTTAGAGGTTAAGGGTGTTTGCAGGATGCGGGCCCATAGCTCAGCTGGAAGAGCTACCGGCTCATAACCGGTTGGTCCCAGGTTCGAGCCCTGGTGGGCCCACCATATTATGGCCCCTTCGTCTAATCGGTTAGGACACCAGCCTTTCAAGCTGGCAACAGGGGTTCGAATCCCCTAGGGGTCACCATT
>CAYWIY010000117.1:0-2101 GCA_964458455.1 uncultured Syntrophomonadaceae bacterium
GGGTCCGACTGATGATGATTTGACCCGGTACGCTGTTGCCTCCGCCCTGGGTTTGCAACTGGTCCTGGATGGAGATTGGCTAGAAAAAATTGAACAGTTTTTTAAACAGCGGGGCCTGAAAATGCCCGAGAATAACAGTAAACAAGCCATGGTAATGGAAGGGGCCACCCTGCTGGAAAACCGGGCCGGTACGGCGCCCGGTTCTATAGTAACATGGAACGGCAAGCTTGTGATTCTCCTGCCGGGCCCGCCGAGCGAGTTAAAACCTATGTTTGATGAAGCGGTGGCGCCGGTTTTGAAAGAGTATAACCGGGGCAACCTGAGCAGGTTGAAAACCCTTAAATGCTGCGGTATCGGTGAATCTACCCTGGAGGATAAAATAAAAAGCCTGGGAAATTGGGAGCTGCCCCCGATATCCTATGTAGCCAGGGGCTACGAGGTCCATTTGCAGCTTAAAGGGCGGGGCAGCGCTGAAGAGGCGGCGGCAGCTATCGAAAAGGCTGAGAAAAGGTTGCAAAAATTGCTCGGCGATCATATTTACGGCAGTGACGATGATACCCTGGCCGGCAAGGTAGCCGAGCTGTTGAGCGAGAAGAATTTAACGCTATCGCTGGCTGAATCTTGCAGCGGAGGCCTTTTATCGAGCCTGCTCACTGACATACCGGGCAGTTCAAATTTTTACCTGGGCGGTATGGTAGCCTACAGCGGAGAAGTTAAAATTGACAGCCTGGGCTTAAAAAGAAGCCTCCTCGAACAAGAAGGTCAGGTTAGTGAACCGGTGGCTGCAGCTATGGCCAGGGGGTCCAGGGCAAAATTTAAATCCGACCTGGCTGTAGGGATAACCGGGATAGCCGGTCCGGAAGGGGGCACTGCCCAAAAGCCGGTGGGGCTGGTCTATATAGCGCTAGATAACGGGCAGGATTGCTATTGTAAAAAGTTGAACCTGGGCGGAGGAAGGCTGGCTGTCAAAGAAAGGACAGCCCAGGTGGCCCTGGATATGATCAGGAGAGATGTCCTGGGCAGCGCCCGATTATAGCTGCTGATTAAGCTGCCTTAGCTTCAGGCTTTGAAATGGAGGGGTGATTTATTTTGGCCAGGTTGTTTGTAGCGCTGGAACTGTCCAACCAGCAGAAAAGCGAGATTAGTGCTTTTCAGGGAACAATAAAACAATACATGGATGGGGTGCGCTGGGTGAAACCGGAAGCACTGCACCTGACCCTGAAATTTTTGGGTGAGACCGAGGAGTCCTGCATTGAAGAAATTGCAGCGGCCCTGGATGAAATAGCGGCATCTATGAACCCCTTTGATGTGATCTACGGAGAAAGCGGGGTCTTCCCTTCACCACGGAAAGCAAGGGTGATCTGGGTAGGCCTCCGGGAAGGGAATGAGGCAGCGCGCGATCTGGCTTCCAGGGTAGACATGGCACTTAACAGGATTGGCTTTGAACCTGAAAAACGGAGCTATACCCCTCATTTGACTATAGGAAGGGTCAAGAAATCGCTGCCGGAAAAAGTTGTCCACCGCTACCTGGAACAGGGCAATACTTTTACTACCGCTGGATACACAATCAAAAGCGCTGTCCTTTACGAAAGCAAACTATCGCCCCGGGGAGCAACCTACGTTGTCCGCCACCGGGCCGATTTTTCAAGCCGGCAGGAATAATAAAAATAGTTGAATATGCTAGATATTGTCCTGGTTAATCAAAATGATAATATATTTTCACGAAATATATTTTTAACAGGAAAATCAGCAGGAAAAGCGATTTTTTAACAGAATAAATCAATGATAAGAAAGGACCTGTTAAGGAGGTTAATATAAATTGGAAAAAGAGAAAGCTTTAGAATCAGCCCTGCTGCAGATTGAAAAGCAGTTTGGCAAGGGGTCAATTATGAAACTGGGTCAGGACGCTATTGCTGAAGTTGCGGTTATTCCTACCGGCTGCATGGCTATAGATGTCGCACTGGGTGTAGGCGGTGTTCCCAGAGGCAGGGTAACAGAGATTTATGGACCGGAATCTTCAGGTAAAACTACTGTGGCTCTTCATATTATTGCAGAAGCCCAAAAACAGGGCGGAAACGCGGCGTTTATCGACGTGGAAAAT
>CAYWIY010000117.1:2111-4485 GCA_964458455.1 uncultured Syntrophomonadaceae bacterium
CTTTTGTCGATGCCGAACACGCCCTGGATCCGCACTATGCTACTAACCTGGGCGTAAACCTGGATGAACTGCTGGTTTCTCAACCTGATACCGGGGAACAAGCCCTGGAAATAGCCGAGGCGCTTGTCCGAAGCGGTGCCATCGATATCCTGGTGGTCGACTCTGTGGCCGCCCTGGTACCCAGGGCTGAAATTGAAGGGGAAATGGGTGATTCCCATGTTGGACTGCAGGCCAGGTTGATGTCGCAGGCCCTGCGTAAACTTTCCGGGGTTATTAGTAAATCTAAGACCAGTGCTGTATTTATCAACCAGATCAGGGAAAAAGTCGGCGTTATGTTTGGTAACCCCGAGGTAACCCCGGGCGGAAGAGCCCTGAAATTCTATTCTTCTGTTCGAATGGAAGTAAGAAGGATTGAAGCGCTAAAAGTGGGTTCCGATCAAATCATCGGTAACCGGACCAAGGTTAAAGTGGTCAAGAACAAGGTGGCACCTCCTTTTAAGACTGCTGAATTTGATATTCTTTATGGCAAAGGTATTTCTGCAGAAGGTTCGCTGATCGATCTCGGCCTGGAGCATAAGATAATCAACAAAAGTGGAGCCTGGTATTCTTACGGTGAAGAAAGGTTGGGCCAGGGCCGGGAAAATGTCAGGGAATACCTGATCGAAAATCCCCAGGTCCGGAAGGAAATCGAACAGAAGGTTCGTGAATTAGCCGGGCTGCCTTCGGGAGCTCCTTCTAATGCGGAATCCGGCGGTGAAGGTGAAGGTAGCGAGGATACTGGCAAGTCTTCCGGGCAGAACCAGAAAAAGCAGCCTTGATGGAGTTGAAGCCGCTTGGATGAAGAAGAAGTATTAAAAAAAGCGCGCAACATGGTTCTGCGGTTATTGACATTCCGGGCCCGCAGCCGTAAAGAGGTATATGATTACCTCGAACGTAAAGGTTTCTCTGAAAATGTAAGCGCTGCCATAGTAAAAGAAATGGAAGGATACGGCTACATCAACGACGAGCAGTTCGCAGAAGAATTTATCGTCGGCAGAAAGTTGCGTGGCCACGGAATAAAGAAAGTTCGCTACGAGTTGTATATGAAGGGTATCGATGACCAAATTGTGGATCAGAAGGTTAATGAGCATTTTGATCCGGACCAGGACCTGGCCAGGATAAAAGAATTGCTGGAACAGCGAATGGCCAGGCGGGCTGGTATTGATGAACCTGAAGAGGAAAGAGAACGCCTGCTGCGGCGTGAAGCGGCTTTTTTGAAGCGGCGTGGGTTCCAGGATAACCTGATTATGAAAGCTTTAAAGGATCTGGATCCACCGGGATGATCTTTTCTTGACATAATATTCTACAAAAGCTAAAATTGTATTATAAAATAGAAAATATGTTTGGCCAGAGCAGTTCAGTGCATAACTGTTAAGAGAAAGCCTTGGTGCTTATCAAGCACTGCGGATAGATAAAAATGTATAATTAATTTTCAGAATAAAGGTGTAAGTGCACCTTTTTCTGGCCTTTCTCTTTAAGCTGTGTCCTGGACGCAGCTTATGTTATTTTAAGACGAAATTTTTAAGAGAAAGTATCAATTAAAAAATGAAACAGAGTAACAGTTTAAGCCCATAACAAAGAAGCGGAGGTGATTAAGGTGCCAAATGTAGTTTTGATAATTGCAGCCGCCGTGCTGGTTGGAATAGGAATCGGATATTTAATCCGTAAAATGATTGCTGAAGCCAGGATAACTTCAGCAGAAGCCGCGGCAAAGAAAATAGTCGATGAAGCTGAACAAGAAGCAAGTGCCTTGAAAAGAGAAAAAGAAATAGAGGCTAAAGAAGAAACTCACCGGCTCAGAAGTGAGCTGGAAAAAGAGACTAAAGAGAGACGTTCAGAATTACAACGGATGGAGCGCAGGTTGCTTCAAAAGGAAGAAAGCCTTGATCGAAAGATCAGCAATGCAGAGAACAAAGAAGAGGAACTTAGAAAGAAAGAAGAGGAAAACAGAAAGTCTGAAGAAAAGCTACAGGAGCTTCATCAAAAACAGCTTTCCGAACTTGAGAAAATCTCCAGTATGACTTCTGAAGAAGCTAAAGAGTTATTACTGCAAAGAGTCCGCGAGGATATCGATCACGAACTCACCATGATGGTCAAGGACATGGAAAACCAGGCCAAAGAAGAAGGTGAGAAAAAGGCAAGGGAAATTGTCACCCTGGCTATCCAAAGATGTGCCGCAGATCATGTTTCAGAGTCGACCGTTTCTGTCGTCAATCTGCCTAATGATGAAATGAAAGGCCGCATTATTGGCAGGGAAGGACGAAACATCAGGGCCCTGGAAACATTAACCGGAATTGATTTGATTATTGATGATACTCCCGAAGCGGTTATAATT
>CAYWIY010000117.1:4495-6503 GCA_964458455.1 uncultured Syntrophomonadaceae bacterium
CCAGAATTGAAGAGATTGTTGAAATAACCAGGAAGGAAATTGAGGCCCAGATAAAAGAGGAAGGGGAAAGGTCCACCTTCGAAACCAAGGTCCACGGGCTGCATCCCGAACTGGTAACCCTGCTCGGAAAGCTGCGTTACCGGACCAGCTACGGCCAAAATGTCCTGCAGCATTCTATCGAAGTTTCCCATTTAGCCGGCATTATGGCCGCTGAACTGGGGCTTGATATTACCCTGTCCAAGCGGGCCGGGTTACTGCATGATATTGGTAAAGCCATTGATCATGAAACTGAAGGATCTCATGTTCAGATTGGGGCTGATCTGGCCAAGAAATACAAAGAATCACCGGCGATTGTTAATGCTATTGCCGCCCATCATGGCGACACTGATTTTAATACCCTGGAAGCGGTCTTGATTCAGTCGGCAGACGCTATTTCTGCTGTTCGCCCCGGGGCCAGGCGCGAAACCCTTGAAGCTTATATCAAGAGGTTGGAGAAACTGGAGAATATCGCCGATTCTTTCGATGGTGTGGAAAAAGCCTACGCTATCCACGCCGGCCGTGAAATCAGGATCATGGTTAAACCGGATCGTATTGATGATTATAATTCTATCAAGGTGGCGCGTGACATCGTTAAAAAGGTGGAAAGTGAGCTTGAGTATCCCGGACAGATCAAGGTTACGGTAATCCGGGAAACAAGGGCAGTTGATTACGCCAAGTAAGAAAGCTACCTGCTCAACTGCTGCCAGGTCGTTTATTATATTACCAGGCTTTATGCAAGCAAGTTGAGCAGTAACAGCAAGCTATTTAATCTAAGGTACCCATAATAATATTCACATATTATTATGGGTACCTTTTTTTTATCCGGCAGGAATTAATAAGGTCATAAAAGAATATATATAGAGAAAAGTTCGTCTAGTTTACTGAGAGGCTGTTTAAAGTAATTAGAATAAGTTTATAATACGATATGAAACCTGGAGAGATGCAATTGCGGCTTTTATTCATTGGCGACGTAGTAGGAAAACCGGGAAGGAACTGCCTGCAAAAAATATTGCCCAAAATGATCAACCTTCAACATTACGATCTAATAGTGGCCAATGGTGAAAACGCAGCCGGCGGTACCGGAATAACTGAAAAAGCTTTTTTCGAATTAAAAGAAACCGGCGTTGATCTGCTGACCGGCGGCAACCACATCTGGGATAAGAAAGAGGTTTTTAATTTCATAGATCAAGAACCGGGGTTGATCAGGCCATTAAATTACCCGCCTGAAACAACACCTGGAAGTGGATACGCGATTTTAGAACGTAGCGGAATCAAAATCGCTGTTATTAACCTGGTGGGCCGGGTATTTATGGATCCAGCCGATTGCCCTTTTAGGACGGCAGAAAATAAAATCTTTGAGCTAGAAAGTAATGTTGAAGTTATTATTGTCGACATGCATGCCGAAGCTACATCTGAAAAACAGGCCATGGGCTGGTTCCTAAACGGGAAGGTGAGCGCAGTAATCGGGACTCACAGCCATGTCCAAACTGCAGATGAAAGAATTCTGCCGGGGAAGACAGCTTACATTACTGATGTGGGAATGGCCGGCCTTTATGATTCTATCCTGGGAGTAGATAAAAAGGGGCCATTACAACGTTTTCTGACCCGGTTACCCCATAAGCTGGAAATATCTAAAGGAAGAGAGGTTTTTAATGCTGTTGATATTGAGATAGATGAAAATAACGGTGAGGCTTTATCCATAAGGCGAATCAATGAATTGACATAAATATTATATCACATTATTCTTATAATTCAGGCAGGATATTTATATATTAGGTCGAACTATAGAATAAATCCGCAAAGGAGGATCACTGCAAATGGAAGTATTAAAAGTCTCAGCAAAGTCTAATCCTAATTCAGTAGCCGGAGCGTTAGCGGGAGTACTTAGAGAAAGAGGGGCCGCAGAAGTCCAGACCATTGGAGCTGGAGCTCTTAACCAGGCTGTAAAAGCAGTAGCAATTGCCCGGGG
>CAYWIY010000118.1:0-6444 GCA_964458455.1 uncultured Syntrophomonadaceae bacterium
GTGATTTTGTAGCATATTCGGTCTGGTGGAGGATCAGTTAGTTCATGCATATAGAGGTTATGTGAAAGTAAGGCGTGAAGGGCAACTGATTTAGGCACGATAGACCAGTGTTTTGGATTATCTTTAAGGCTCTCGACGATTATAGATGTTGTATCTACTTCAATTCTTCCAGATATATAGGGGTCCCACCAGTAGTTATGCCAGATCATATAAGTCGGGCTCCAGTTTAATAATATTTCAAAATGAGGATCCAGGTCGGTTGGGTGTATGCCCTTTCCATCATTGTGGAAATTACTCATGCTAATAACTACCATAGGCTCACTAAAAACTTGTTCGCTGATAACGTTTTTTGAACTTATTTCACGTAAAACGAAGCCCACATCTATTTCATGTTTTTCCAGAAGTTCATACAGTTCAGGTGAAGTACTGGTTATAATTTTCAACTTGGTTTTGGGTGTATGTTTAATAAGTTTTTGGTAAAAAGGTAAGAGAAATGTGGTGTTTAAACTGTCAACAGAACCAATTGATATAGAAAGGTGAGGGGCGGTGTTTCTGAGTGAATGAATTTCTTGCCAGAGTGTGCTCCATCTTTGAGCAATAAACACAAATTGATGTCCTTTTGGGGTAACTTTTATTCTTTTTTGACCTCTCTTTCGTTCGAATAATTTTATGCCAATATTATTTTCAAGCACGGTTAAGCGGCGGCTTACTGTCGATTGCGAAAGATGCAGTTGTTCAGCTGTTTTTGAAAGGTTATAGGTTCTAACCAGGGTGAGAAAAATTTCAATATCATCAATATGCATATTATATCTACTCCTTTAATATATTTAACAATCCGATTATTAGCATTCTAATTATTCATTATATTGTAGCATAATATTACTATATTATTTCGTAAAAGTAAATAGCGATAGTAACTGGGTGTTATAAGAAATACTGGTGCATAAAATATTTACTTTCACTAAAGATGTTAGGAATATGTGTAATGGTTTGAGAACTTTATGTAGCAAGACAAAGTTGTTTTAAGGTTTATATGGGCATGTAGCTTATATTGTAGGGAGGAATAGATTGTGGAAAAAACTCTGCTGAAAGGTAACGAAGCTATTGGAGAGGCCGCTATAAGAGCCGGTTGCCACTTTTATTTTGGTTATCCAATAACTCCCCAAAATGAGTTGTTGGAATATATGGCCAGGAGGCTGCCGGAGGTCGGAGGGGTTTTTTTACAAAGTGAAAGTGAACTGGCGGGCATTAACATGTTGCTGGGAGTGGCTGCAACGGGGAAAAGAGTTATGACATCAACTTCCAGCCCGGGAATGAGCCTGATGCAGGAAACAATATCTTACCTGGCCTCCATGGAGCTTCCTTCTCTAATAGTAAATATTACCAGGGCAAGCCCGGGGCTGGGGAGAATTCCACCTGCTCAGTCGGACTATTCCCAGGCCACCAGGGGCGGCGGGCACGGTGACTATCACGTCCTGGTTTTAGCGCCCTCAAATGTTCAGGAAATGCTGGATCTGACCATGCTGGCTTTTGAATTAAGCGATAAATACAGGATTCCTGCTATATTGCTTGGCGATGGCATTTCCGGACAAATGATGGAATCAGCGGTGCTTCCGGAGCCTGTAAAAGATATACCGGAAAAAAAGTGGGCGGCAACCGGGAGCCAGGGCAGAGAACGTAATTTAGTTATTTCAGCCCCCTTTACCGATGAAGATATGATAGCTCTCAATAAGAAACTACAGGACAAGTACAGGCTGATAAAAGAAAATGAACAAAGAGCCGAACTGGTTAAAATGGAAGATGCAGAATATGCTATAGTCGCTTTTGGGATAGTTTCCCGCCTGGTTCTTGCGTCGATCGACAGTTTGAGAGAAAAAGGTTATAAGGTAGGGTTGATCAGGCCGATTACCTTGTGGCCTTTTCCAGTTGATATTTTTAAAAGGCATGCCGGCAGGGTGCGAAAGTTTTTATCGGTAGAAATGAATGAAGGACAGATGGTAGATGATGTGCGCCTGGCGGTAAACGATGTAGAAAAAGTGTCCTTTTTTGGCGGTGGCGGAGGCTTTACGCCCAATCCGTATATGATTGAAGAAGAGGTAGTAAAACTTATCAACAACATGGAGGGTAATAATTAGTGAAGGAAATATTTTCTAAACCAGAGTGCCTCACGGACAATCCTTTGCAATACTGCCCGGGATGCAGTCACGGCATAGCGCATCGTTTGGTGGGTGAGGTAATGGATGAGCTGGAAATAATGGGCAAATCAATTATTGTTACCACCATTGGTTGCTCTGTCCGCTGTTGGAGAAACTTCAATATAGATGCTGTTCAGGGGCCGCATGGAAGGGGAATGGCTGTAGCAACAGGTTTGAAAAGATCTTTACCTGACAGGGTAATATTTTCTTACCAGGGTGACGGCGATTTGGCGGCTATCGGCATGGGCGAGACCATCCATGCCTCCAACAGGGGGGAGGGGATTACTGTTATTTTCGTTAACAACTCGGTTTTTGGCGCGACAGGTGGGCAGCTGGCTCCGACTTCACTGGTGAGCCAGAAAACTTCGACTTATCCTGACGGACGTGATCCTGACATCGTTGGCCCGCCAATTCATGTTGCCGAATTGCTTGCTTCGCTGCCCTATACCAGCTACATTGCCAGGGAAGCGCTGACTAATCCCAGGCGGGTCTTGAGGGCGAAAAGGTATATCAAAAAAGCTTTTGAGGTACAAATGCATAAAAACGAATTTGCCCTTGTAGAACTTTTGGGGGCTTGCCCGCCCAACTTGAAGAAAGAACCGAAAGAAGCTCTGAAATGGGTGGAAGAGGAAATGGTTGGATTCTATCCAGTAGGCGAATTGAAAACTGAAAAAACTGCCGAAAAAGAAACCGCAAGATCGTAATATTGCAAACTATTCAATAGTGATCATTTAACCCGTTACGTGAGTATAACTGAAAAAGGGATGAATAACTATGGAGAAAGAGTTTTTGATTGCAGGATTTGGAGGACAGGGCATACTGCTATTTGGCCAGGTTCTTTCTTACGCGGCTATGCTTGCCGGTAAAGAAACTACCTGGGTTCCCTCTTACGGGCCGGAAATGAGGGGTGGTACTGCTAATTGTATGGTCGTTGTTTCAGATGACAAAATACGCTCTCCCCTGGTATATACCCCTGATGTGGAAGTTATTTTCAATAAACCTTCTTTAACCAGGTTTGTTGGTTCTCTCCGTGAAGGGGGAACCCTGCTGGTAGTCTCTGACCTGGTGGAGGATGAAAATATAAATCGCAATGATATTTATGTTTATAAGGTGCCGGCGAAAGGGATATCTGAGGATATGGGAGAGGCGATATTTTTAAATATGGTAATGCTTGGCAGTTTAATAAAGGTGGAAAACATAGTGGAGATTGATCATGTTGAAAGTGCCCTTAAAAATATTATTCCACCTCATCGTTCTCACTTGATTGAAAAGAACAAAGAGGCAATTGTAAGAGGGTATAAGTATTCTTTTTAATTAAAGGTTTAAGCGGTAATTTGTTAATAAAAAGGAAAACTACACGAATATTCCAGATTGTGTAAGCAGCCGTTTTATGGGCTGTAACATAGCAGTATTATAGGAGGAGGAACTTTGATTTCTAACCAAAAAGTGGTAATTGATAAAGAAACATGCAAAGGATGCGAATTGTGTGTTGAACATTGCCCGCAGGATGCTCTTCAGATGGATAAAGAAGATATAAATAGTAAAGGTTTTTTTGTGGCTTCATTAGTTGATGAAGAAAAATGTAATAGTTGCACTTTTTGTGCTGTCATGTGCCCTGATATGGCAATCAGGGTATATACTTCCCGTTAAAGCCAATAAAAGGTGAGCAATATGTATTAAAGGATTTATCACGTGATTAGCGAATAGTATTTATAGCTTTCTAATGTCTGGATCTGTTGAGCCGGGGAGGTTTTTGCTTGTCCCTTAAATCTATGCACAGATCTTGTTTAGATCCAGGGATGACTTTTAAAGACAGAAGTCGGGTTTATTTTGAACCATGTGCTTTTGAAGGACATTTCTTCTTGGAAAAAAATATTGTTTCGGGTTAATGGCAGCTGCTTGATTGGCAGCGCCTATTTTTTTGTAGAGAGTATTTTATTAAGGAAAGGGATGAGGTAAGTGGATCGTGTTAAAATGCAGCAGTTAAGTGCCTGGATGGGGTTTGTAGGGATTATTACTATTATCGGTGGAATTTTATCAGCCCTAGCCGGTGTTTTTGCTTTTGTGGTCGGGGCTATACCCGGGATTATCGCCATTGTTCTTGGAGTTAAGCTGCGCAGCGCCAAGCAATATGCCGATGCTTTACTCATGGAGCAGGCTGCCGAAGGCTATTCGGGTAATTTTAATATGTTTGTAGACAACCTGAACACCTACTTCAAGATCCAGGGTATCCTGATCATAATCAGCCTGGCCATGGGCCTGATCGGGATCCTGGTCAGCTTAGCTGCCGGTTTTGCCTTTTACAGTTATAGTGCTTTTTAGAGATTTGGGCTGGTATAATTTATAATAGAAAAAGAAGCTTGAATCAAAAAAGTGAGGTGTTTTAATATGTGGCATCAAAATGGTGAAAAGGGACGGATCTGGATTGGACGAGCTCCATTCAGGTCAGATTTGCTGGAAAGCGTTCAGCAGTTTGCCGCCAGGGAAGGTATCAAGTGCGCCAGGGTGGAGATTATTGGCGCAGTAGAAAAAGCGGTAATTAGCTATTATAACCAGGACAAGCGGGTCTACCAGGATATTGAATTTAACCAGCACCTGGAAATCTTAAACTGCCTGGGTAACTTGAGCCTTAGGGATGGCAAGCCGGCGGCCCACCTCCATGTGACCCTCGGTGACAGTGAAGGCAATGTAAAGGGCGGGCATCTGCAAAATGGGACCGTGGTTTTTGCAGGTGAATTTGTAATTGAGGAGATTGTAGGTCCGGACCTGCACCGGGAACATGATCCTGAAACCGACCTGCCCCTGTGGCGGAAAGAATAGTTTAGACCGGTTAAAGACGAAGAATTGGCGATGAACTATAAAAAGTTCATTGGTGTTGATTTCAGCGGGGCCGCTTCCGCCGGAAAAAATATTTGGGTGGCCGCTGGAATTGAAAAAGGTGATTTTTTGCATGTTTTGGACTGCCGGAAGGGGGAAAAACTGTCCGGTTCCAGCCGGTCCAGGGAGGCCTGCCTTGATGCCTTGGAGGGTTATATTTTACAGCAGGGTGAAGCATTAGTCGGGTTTGATTTTCCCTTTGGTTTGCCGCATGCCCTGGTTAAAGAAAAGGACTGGGAAAGTTTTGTGTATAACTTCCCCGCGCGGTACAATTCGCCGGAGCAGTTCAGGAGCAGTTGTTACGAGAGGGCCGGCGGCAAAGAGCTTAAAAGGGCTGCTGATTATAATTGCCGGGCTCCTTTTTCTCCCTATAACTTAAGGGTTTTTAAGCAAACCTATTTCGGGATCAAGGATTTATTGAGTCCACTGGTAAGATCAGGGATGGTGTCGGTTTTGCCCATGCAGGCACCGAAGCATAAAAGACCTATGCTCATTGAAATCTGCCCTGCCTCTACCCTTAAAGCAGCGAATCTTTATTTCAGCTACAAGGGTAGGGAAGAGGAAAAGCTGCTTAGAAGGTTTAAAATCCTGGATTACCTTGAAAAAGAACGAAAACTGTTTTTAGAGTCAGGTGAAATGCGTGAGATGGTTGTGCGGGATCCGGGTGGAGATGCTCTCGACAGCCTGCTGGCCCTGGCTGCGGGGTTTGGGGCCAGGTTAAGCATATCCGGGGGAAGCGACATACCCGGAGGCGGGGAGTGGAAGATTGAAGGGCACACCTATTATTGATTGAAAATCGATAAAGGAGGGTGTTTAAGATGGAAATTAAAAAAATAGCTGTGCTGGGAGCGGGCCAAATGGGCAGCGGTATCGCCCAGGTGGCTGCATCTACAGGCTACCAGGTTGGATTGCTGGATATTTCTGAAGAAGTGCTGTCGCGGGGAATGAAGGGCATTAAAAAAAGCCTGGATCGTTTTGTAAAGTCAGGTAAATTGGGCGAAGAAAAGGTGGACGAGGTTTTAAGGGCCATCACTACAACCACTGAAATGGCTGAGGCTGTCCAAGGAGCCCAGGTGGTGATCGAGGCGGTTCCGGAAGACCTTGATCTTAAGAAAAAAATATTTGCATCCCTGGATGGTCTTTGTGATGAGGAAACAATCCTGGCTTCCAACACCACCGAGCTGAGCATCTCCGATATTGCCTCTGCTACCAGCCGCCCTGATAAAGTAATTGGGATGCACTGGTTTAATCCTGCTCCATTGATGAGGCTTGTGGAAATCGTGGCCGGGGTGGATACCACGGCTGAAACGGTAGACATTATCCAGGATCTGGCGCATAAGGCCGGAAAAGAAACAGTCCTGGTTAAAGATGC
>CAYWIY010000119.1:0-6321 GCA_964458455.1 uncultured Syntrophomonadaceae bacterium
ACGCCAACAACTTCCTGGATGGTGAGTATAAGGTCTATATGCAGGAGCATGCTGCAGATGCAAATAGTGTAACAGTTGACTACCAAGAATACTCTCAAAAAGGTGAAGATTTAATTGGGGGTGGTGATATTGTCGCTGACCCTTCATCTTTACACAGCCAGTCTGTTTCCCTAGAGGTTGTTGAGATTGATGGAAATGACATAAAAGTTGATTTCAAATTTTATAGCATGGATGATCAGGGAGTAGTAACTGAAGGTACAGGAACGACTACCCTTGAAGCAGGTACTGATACAACCAAAACTATTGGTGAAGTGGAATACACTATAGACCTTGAAGGTGCTGATAATTTTTCAGTTGGCGACAGAGTTGTTTTTAACAGTGTTGGCGACGGGGCAAATGGCGATGGTGAGGCCAATACCACTGTAGATTTTGACCTGGGCGGAGACACCTTTGCCCGCTTTGCATTAGAAGCAGATGCTATCCAAGACGAAACCGTTAACTTCCAATTCTTCCAGCTTGATGAGGATGAAGGCACCTTGGTAGATTCCAGCCTTGACCTGACCTTCGCTGATGGCCTGCAAACTGATGCCTTTGAAGCTGATACTGGCAATTTTATACCCGTAGCCGGCTTTAATGTTACAGAAGGCGGCTCGGCTGGAGAATTAGCATCGAAGGATACCGCTATATCCAACATCGACCGTTTCTGGGACGCGAGCGGCAACTTCTATGTTGAAGATCCCCAGACATTGACCCTGGTGCAGGGCGACGGGGGCAAAGCTACCGTAACCATCTTTGGAACTGACACCATTGAGGATATTGAAACTAAGCTGAACGAAGCAATCCACGGCGCCGATGGTTTGAACCAGCAGGAGTTTAATGACAATCAAAATGCTTATGTTACCTATGTTGATGATGCAAATGTGCAGGATGATGGTAATTATTCTGTCGAGGGCACTTTTGTTATCCAGTCTGCTGTAACCGGCAGTGACGGGGAAATTAACTTTGTTGGCGATGAAAACGTAATCAATGCTTTAAGCTTGACTACGATCCAGGAGTCGAGTGAAACCCAGTATGATGTAACTGTAACCAATGCCCACACCGGTGAAGAAGTAGCAGAGGAAAGCATCTCCGGCAACATGTTGATCGGTGCTGTTCATGAAAACGTGGATGTCAGGTTTGATGCTATGGCGGGCATGGAATTAGGCGAAAAGTCGGACGGTGCTTTTGAGTGGAACCAAAATCCTGAAGGCTATGAAACCTTCGTCCACTTAGCCGACAACTCCATGGTCTTCCAGATCGGGGCCAACCCGCTGCAGGACGTTGACGCGGCCATCGGTGACATGAGGGCTTCAGCACTTGGTGTTGACAACATCCTGGTTACCGACCGTGATTCTGCCAACCGGGCTATAACCCAGCTGGACAGTGCTATCGACCAGGTATCGGGCGAGCGTTCCAAGCTCGGTGCGGTGCAGAACAGACTCGATCACACCATCAACAACTTAGGTGTGGCGGCAGAAAACCTGACCGCGGCCGAATCCCGCATCCGCGACCTTGACTTCGCTGAAGAGATGATCGAGTTTACCAGGAACCAGATCATGCAGCAGGCCGGGACTTCGATGCTGGCCCAGGCCAACATGACCCCGCAGAACGTCCTGATGCTGCTCGGATAAATCTAGAGGCAGCATGAACCGGTTTTAAAAAAGGCAGTTAAATGAAAACAGCCCCTTTAAGCCGCCCCTTTTTAAAGCAGGGGGCGGCGGGGCTTTCCCCGGCAGGCAGCCGCTTCCCGGTACGATGGCAGTCCGTCAGGAGCATTTGTAAAAGAGGTGATAACCATGAGAGTAGATGGTATCGACCCCCTGATCCTGAACCGGGTCAAGGACCAGGCCTCGAAACCCCAGCTGCAGGAGTCTGAGCGAAGTGATGCTCAGCAGAACAGGGTTCAACAACAGAGACAAAACCGGGCCCAGCAGCCGGCTGTCGAGACCGATAAGAACTTGCTGCAGGAAGTGGAACAGGCGGTACGCAAGCTGAACGATACCGCCGAAGCGATGCACCTTGATCTGCGCTTCGTAATCCACGATGACTCGGAGCGGTGGATGGTGCAGGTGGTCGATGTCCGGGAGGATGAAATTGTTAAAGAAATCCCCCCGGAAAAAGTGCTTAACGTGGTGGCCCAGATCCAGAGCTTGCTCGGCGTTTTAGTCGATGAGAAAAGGTAAGGGCCGCTTTCAACAATAAATTTCAGGTGATTGTAACCCCCGGTGCTTACAGGCGCCGGGGGTTTTTTTGTGCTCCCCAAAGGATTCTTTTCCAGCCAGTGCTCTTAAAAAAAGGGCCATGCTTGACGATACCTTAATTATAAAGGCCAGATAAAGCAGCGGGGGTGTAACCTTTTGAGTGAAAAAAAAGCAGCCGCATTAAAAAATATAGAAAAGCAGCAGCCGGCCGTGGTGGCAGAAACCCTGCATCATCTGGTCGCTGAAGACCTGGGCAGGGAAGCGAAAAAAATCTACAACCGCTACCGCCGGGCCCGCCCGGAGAGTTTAGAAATGACCATGCTTTATGCAGATATCTTGATCAACGCAGACCGCCTGGATGAGGCTTTAAGGTTACTCGAAGATGAGTTGAAAAAGCACCCCGGCCACTTTGAGCTGCTGTTCCGGTTAGCCGGGCTTGATGAGATCAGGGGCGATTATATTAACGCCTTCGATTTGTACCGCAAGGCAGAAGAAAGGGCCATTACAGCCGGGCACAGGCGGGAGGTGCAGGCGGCTTTAGCGCAGGTAAAAGAGCAGATTACAAGCGAAGTCTACTTTACGCCCGGCTCCTTTACCATCAAGCTTAAAGGTAATAATAACCCCCTCAACCTGCAGTACCTTTTTGCAAGGCAGCTGCAGCGTTTAGAACTGCTGGAGGTTTTGCGTTTACACTTAGACCCGGGGGCGAAAACGGTGCTTGAGCTGGAATGCGATACCGGGGTGATCTCGCGCAACCTGGCTGAGCACGGTTTCAGGGTGGAAGGGATGGCAGAGCAGGTAGCAGATACCGTGCTTTCCATGGGTTTTGAATACGTGGAAATGCTTCGTAAAACCACCCGGCGCCACCACCTTTCCTTTCACCGCCTGGAGGCTGGTATAGCGGCGGTGTGGACTTTACAGAAAAAAGACGTGATCCTTTTACTTCCCTCCCGCATGCAGTGGTACGAAGAAAAGGGAAAAGAGGCAGGTACGCTTGCAAAGGAACTTATAAAAAAGGCCAAGCGGCAGTTTTTCTTCTACCTGCCCGCTGCAGCAAAGCAGGGCTCTGGTGAAGATGCACCGGTAAAAGAGATCTTGGCAATGCTTGAGGAAAAAAACGCCTCTTTTTCACCGCCGCGGTTACTGCACCAAACAGAAGAAGGCGGGGCCCTTTACTGCATTGAAAAAAGCCGGGCCAAGGCAGCAGACATCAGCCGGGTTATGCCTTCAGGCCTGCAGGTGACCGGCACCAGGTCGTCTGTGTTTGAAGTGGAGGTGGAGCGCTGCCGCAGCTTAAACGGTTTCGGCTTCGGGGAAGGGGCCTGGAACCACTTCCAGGCCGCGCTGGAAGAAATGCTCAGCAAGCCTGATTTGAACTATGAAGAAAGCATCTTGAAGCGTTTTTTTGCAAGCTTTCAGCCAAAAAGCCGCCAGGAACAGCTTTTCGGTGAGCTAGCTGCAGACCTTCATCCCCTGCAGCAAGGCTGGACGTTACTACCCTGGGCCGAGAGCAAGAACCGCCGCCTGAACGCCTCAGAATCGCCGGTGTTAAATAACGGCGGCAACCCCCACTACGGGCCGAACACAGGTGAGTTCGGAACGTACGTCTTAAAGCGGCTGCTTGCCACCTACACCTTGATCAAGCAGTTCGGCTACCGGCCGGAGATCTTCCCCGATGGCTACATCCAGGGCTACCTGTTAAAAGACGGGGCCGACTACCGCTTTTACGTCAACGAAGGCCAGCACCGCATGGCAGCAGTCGGCCTGCTCGGGTTTGAGCAGATCAGGGTCAAGTTCAACCCCGACTTCCTGCCGGTTGTCGATATCAAAAACATCCGGCAGTGGCCCCAGGTAAAAAACGGCCTTTATGAAAAAAAGGTGGCCGAAAAAGTCTTTTACTACTACTTCGAAGAAAACGGCCGCAAGAAAGCAAAGGAGCTGGGGCTTGTGTAAGGGCAGGCAGGGTAAGGCGTTTTTTTTGATCAGCTTTATGGAATAACAGCATTGAACCGCCCGGGTGCGGGCTAAATTTATGCGTTACTTATTTCCATCTGCAGGTAAGAGATTTCACCGATATTAGCGTTTTCTTTTGCGTGTTCTATGGTCATGCTGACGAGGTTACCTTTTTCATCTAAATCAAGATAGAGGTTTTCCGAGATTTCCTGTGTTTCAGCTACAACCTGCTCAGAAAACTCTAGTACAGCAGTATCGGTATCACTAAAATATTTAATCTTCATTAGCTTCCTCCTTGTAGTTCCTATCAAAAAAAGCGTTATGGACTGTTTCTTCATCATCTAATAGTATTACGCGCAAGTACTTATTTTCTTCTGGTATATAAAGCCATTTACGCACTCGCCCATCATTTTGGATTATAGTTTTGACAGGATTATTAATAGCTTCTATAATCCATTCTTCTTTTATAATAGCCCTATCAGGTCGCTTTTTTACATATGTAAAATACTCTGTTTGCTTCATATTTTGTGCCTTCCATTTATCTTACACTAATTATAAATAATTAAAGGGCTGAAAGCAACTTGATCGAAACGGGGTTGTTGGCAAACTTTTTGTTCTCGGTTGTCAGGGTAGGACAACCCGGCCTTTGTCTGCGAGCAAGAGATTGTTGTTTTTTGTGGCAATTTCAAGAAGGCGCTGATCAAAGCCGCTTGCTGAGAAGAGTATAAAAAAAAGTTCATACCCTTTAAATATTGGATCCTTGCTTTTTTCCAGTAACAGGGAGTAAGTTTTAAGATCAAGCGTTTGAGTTTCGTGGTATTTACACTCTCCCAAAAAAATCTGCTTCTTATGTTCATCTATCGCTACCAGATCTATTTCAATGTCACTTTCGCTACTCCAGTAGGCACCGATCTTTGAAGGGCTGAAATTAATAGCGCCGCTGCGGCAGTGATATAGAAAAATATCGCGGCAAAGATCTTCAAAAACGAAACTGAGAAAGGAATCGACATAGTGTTGCTCGAAATGCGCAAAAGCCGAGTGCTGATTATCAATTTCCAGTTGTCCTTTAAATGAATAAACAAAAATAAACCAGAATTTGATAAAACTGTCGCTGATATAGTAAAGACCTTTACGGCTTTTTTGGGGTGCTTTCTCGGTTACAGGTACTCGCTTTTCAAGAAAGTCAAGGTCGATCAAGGTATTTAAGTAGGGGCTTAGCGTGTTTGCTTTTAGCTCAAGGGCAGTGGCAATTTTCTGCAGTTTATGGTTTCCCATTGCGATAGCTTTCATTATTGAGAAATAAGTTACCGTTTCGCGCACTTCTTTTTCCAGTAAGAAAAGAGGTTCTTCGTATAAATAGCCAGATTTGCTGAATATGTTCAACCTGATATTTTCGGTAGCAGTTTTGTCGTTAAGGAAAAATTCAAGATACTTTGGCACTCCTCCTGTCAGGGCGTATAGATTAACTAACTCTTTAAACTGTTTTTGCGGGTAACAGTCCCATATTTCACTAAATTTAAGCGGTTTAAGCCTGATCTGGGCCGTGCGCCGCCCGTATAAGGGGCTGCTGTAATTAAGGACATTGGCAGTCATCAGGCTGATCAGTGAACCGCATAAAATAACCATAACATTTCTGTCTTTTAGGATCTCATCCCATATCCGCTGGAATAGTGATGGAAATGACCGGTTAACCTGGACCAGGTATTGAAATTCATCAATCACCAGTATTTTCTTCTGGTCCGGGTTATGATCGGCTACTATTTTAAATATATCTTCCCAGTGATCTAAGTGCGCATTTTTTAAGAAGTCCTGACCGGTAAAAGCAGCAACAGCCTGGAGCAGTCGTTTTTTCCCTAAGCTTTACAGTTCTTCGGTGGCTAGAAAGTAGAGAGCGTTTTTAGCTTTGGTAAATTCTTTGATCAGTGTGGTTTTGCCTACCCGGCGGCGGCCATAAATAACTACAAAACCACTGTCACGTTGATATTCGCGTTCAAGGGCTTCAAGTTCCTCTTTCCTACCGATGAAAGTCCTCAAGCAGGCACCTCCGAAATAATATAATCTAAATTAGTCTAAATATGATTATATAATATAGGGAAGTGCCTGGTTTGTCAAGCCGGGCCAGCCGAAA
>CAYWIY010000120.1:0-6319 GCA_964458455.1 uncultured Syntrophomonadaceae bacterium
ACGAAGACGGCTTCTTGTGGATTACCGGGCGGATTAAAGAGCAGTACAAGCTTTCTAACGGCAAGTATGTTTTCCCCGCGGTAATTGAAGAAGAGATCAAGCTTCTGCCTTACGTGGCCAATGCCATGGTTTACGGGGACGGCAAGCCTTATAATATTTGCCTGATCCTGCCTGATTTTGAGGTAACCAAACGCTGGGCCGATCAAAAAGGGGTATCAAGCGATCCGGACGATCTGCTGGCCAATGAAGAATTCAAAACCATGCTTACTGAAGAAATCAAAAGCCACTTGAAAAAGAATTTTGGCCGCTACGAGATCCCCGAGAAATACCTCTTTATCGGGGAAGACTTTACGGTGGAGAATAACATGCTTACCCAGACCATGAAGCTCAAGCGCCGGGTGGTTATAGATCGCTATGCAAATGAAATAGAGAAGTTATACAGTTAACCGGTTATGCTTTAGCGGACCGGCCTGGAGCGTTCCTCGGGCCCGGCTGCGGTGATGAAGTTGACGGTGTTTGCAATGTAGTCCAGGTATTCATTAATTTCTGCTGTTTTTCGCTCTTCGCTCCAGCCGTAATAAGCGGCCATAATAACGGCTGTGGCCCGGGCCAGTTCAGGCTGTTTGTGGTGCCAGATCAGCCACTGCGCTTCAGTCCTGCGGCAGAGCACATCGATTAACTTAGGGGCGCATTCATGCTTTAGGATATAGAGCAGTTCGGCCTCGCAGTGCGGGTATCCTTCTATAAAGGGGGTGCCCGACTGCGGGGCTGTTTTTATATTTCCGAGTATTTCCAGTCCGCCCCGCCCGTACTGGCGGTAGAAGTGCTCAAGCATGTCGGGGTGGACTAGTTCATCTAAGCCTCTTTCTGCAGCAAGCCGGTCAAATTCTTTCCTTGCCAGGGCTATTTTGAATGGTTTTTTAGAAAAGTTCCTTTTGTTGTGCTCAGGCCTGTTAAATCGCTCCAGGTATTTATTTTCCACCAGGTAAAAAATCAGGTCTTCTGCCATCCGCCGGAAGGTGGTTGATTTACCCCCGGCGATAGCTACAATACCGTCTTCAGTCTGAAAGATTTCATGCTCCCGGGAAACATCAGATTCATTTTCGGCTCCCTCCTGCCTGATCAGGGGCCTGATCCCGGCAAAGGTGGCAATAATATCGTTATAGGTCAGCCTGGCATGGGGGAACATCTTGTTTACCGTGCGCAGGAGGTAGTCGCAGTCTTCTTTTTTACACCAGGGCTCGTCCAGGTTTGAAGATTCGGGGTAGTAGGCGGTATCGGTGGTCCCGATTACTGAAACCTTGCCCCGGTGCAGGACGAAGAAAAAGCGCCCGTCATCTATAGAAATCAGGCTGAAGGCGTTCCGGTTTCCGAGCCGCTCGTTTGGAACGACTACGTGCACACCCTTGGTGGGATAAATCCTTTCCTGTTTGTAGGCGGATTTTTCCAGGACCTCATCGGTCCATACCCCTGCTGCTGAAACCACGCACTTGCCCTTAACTTTGAATTCCTGCCCGTCCAGGGTATCTTTAACCTTTACCCCCCGGGCCAGGCCCGAGGAATCCTTAACATAACCGGTTACCCGGGCGTAATTAATAGCATTGGAGCTGCCTTCTGAATAGTCCAGGCTTTCTTTAATTGTTTCCAGGGTAACCCGGGCATCGTCACAGTTGGTATCGTAATAGAAACCGGCTAAGAGCATGCTGCCCAGGTCCGGATCTTCTGTAGTGACAGCGGGTTCAAACTCTTCGATAAAGCTCTTTTTAAAGATCTTTGCTTTACGGTAATTTTTAAATTCGTTGAAGCAGTCTGAAATAATATCATAGAGTTTAACCCCGAGCCGGACCATGTACGGCCTGGCCTTGTAATACTGGTAGGAAGGATATATAAAACCTACCGGCCTGACCAGGTTGGGGAAGTGGGACCTGAGCCAGTTCCTTTCGCTGGTCGATTCCCGGACCAGCCCGAAATCGCCTGAAGTCATGTACCTCATGCCCCCGTGGAACATTTTTGAAGACCGGGATGAAGTGCCGAAGGCAAAATCATTTTTTTCAAGGAGGCAAAATGACAATCCCCGCAGGGCGCATTCGCGGGCGATCCCTGCTCCGGTAATACCGCCCCCGATAATTATTAAGTCATAATGAGAATCTGCCGCTGTTTTTATGTCCCTGCTGCGTTTTTCCAGGTTCCAGTTACTTTTCATTCTTTCATCCATCCTTTTATATGAAAATATTGCGGTCGGAAAAAAATTTGTTGCTCAACTAATACAATACCATAAATATGTGCAATTGTGATCAAAAATAAATAATAATTATAAATAATCTATCCGGTTCCTGAAATAAAGCGCAGTTCCAGTATTTCTATTGTTTTTAAGGCTTAATGGTTTATAATAATTGCATGAAGTCTTTTCTTAGGAGGGCATATCTATGAATACTGTGGAAAGAGCATTAATGCACGGCCTGTTTGTCCATCTGCACCATAACATTGACCAGGCCATCGACTTTGGGATGTTTAAGAAATTAAATGAAATGGTCGGGGAGGTTTCTCCAGGAGCCCTGCTGGTTGGCCCCGATGCCAATGATGATGCCGCTGTTTTTAAGATGCCCGGTGACGAGGGGCTGGTGGCTGCCAAGATGGAAAGCCACTGTTCTCCCTGTGTGCCACGCCCTTACGATAGCGCGGCTACAGGGGCGGGGGGAGCGATGCGTGACGTTGTGGCCATGGGTGCGCGGCCTTTGTTCCTGCTCGATTTTATCGGCACAAGATCACTTGATGAAGAGGTAATTGTCGGCCCCTGCGGTTTCCAGGGCAAGTGCACCTGTGGTGAGTGCGAAATCATGACCAGCGGGGACAGGATCAACCTGATTGTTAAAGGGATCCATGACATGTGCAAAGAGATGGGCGTTTTCGTGGTCGGCGGCGGTCTTTCCACTTCATTCAGCGATATAGTCCCGGCTGTAGTAGCGGCGGTAATCGGGCGGATGGTTACTGATGAGCCGCTGACCAAGCCTGCGAAAAACCCGGGCGATCACCTGGTTTTGATCGGTGAAACCGGCGATGATGGAAACGATACTCTTTACCGGGCCGGACTGGTGGAAATTATGCGGCCGGCTGCAGCCCTGTTTAAGGAAGAGAAGCAAACCATGGAAGCGGCCCTGGCCGCCATAGAAACCGGTAAAATAAATGCCTGTTCCGATCTTGGCGCAGCCGGTATCGGGGCGGCGGTCAGTGAATCGGTGCGTTTTGGGGGGCTGGGGGCCAGGGTCGACCTGAGCCTGGCGCCGGTCAAAAAAGAAGGCCTTAGCCCTGAGGAAATATTGATCTGCGAAACCCAGGCCCGGATGATATTCCAGGTAGCCCCCGGTGATGTTGAGGAAGTAATGGAGGCTGCCCGTTCCAAAGGGGTGGCGGCTGCTGATATTGGTGAAATAACAGATGACAATGAAGCTGTTTTCAAGTACAGGGATAAAGAAATAGCCCGTATCCCTCATGAGCCTCCCCCGGAGCTTATGGCCTAGCATCCGGCCACCTATTTGACATTCGGCCAATTTACACCCACAATATTATTGTAAGGGGGTATTACCATGGAAATACTGAATAAGGATGATATTAAACAATTGCTGGAGCAGAGAGGGCAGGGGCCGTGCATATCGCTCTATATGCCAACTAAAAAGGGAAGAGAGAAGGCCAAGGAGAATGCCATCCGCTTTAAAAACCTGGTTACCGAGGCGGAGAAGAAGCTTGAAGCCTTTGAGCTAGATAATCAGGTTTTAAAGCAGCTGCTTGAACCGGCAAAAAAGTTAATTGACGACAACTATTTCTGGTCTGAGCAAAGTGATGGTTTTGCCTTTTTTCTCGCTCCGGATTTAAGCCGGTTTTACCGGTTGCCGGTGGAATTTGAAGAGCTGTGCGTTGTCAGGGACAGCTTTCATATCAAGCCACTTTTCAGTCTCCTGGCATCTGATGGCCAGTTTTACGTGCTGGCTTTGAGTCAGAAAGATGCCCGCCTTTTACGCGGGACGAGTGTCATGATCGAAGAAACTGATATCAGCGATGTGATCCAGAAGTTCGAAGAAAAGTTTGCCACTGAACTGCCAGAACAGTACCTGCAGTTTCATACCAGGGCCCCGGCTACCGGTGATGTGCGTTCGGCCATATATCACGGGCACGGTGGAGAGATAGACAGCTATCAGAAAGAAAAACTGCTCAAGTACTTCCGCTTTATCGACAGGGAACTGCAGGAAAAATTTGCTGAAACTTCTGCCCCCATCGTTTTAGCATGCGTAGATAGCCTGTTTTCAACTTACCGTGAAGCCAGTAAATACCCGCTCCTGTTTGAGAAAGGCATCAAGGGCAATCCTGAGCACATGAGCGCCCAGGAACTGCACCAAAAAGCCTGGGAAATTGTCAGGCCTTACTTTGAACAAAAACAGGAAGAAGCCAAAGCACGCTACCTGGAGCTGGCCGGAACCGGTAAAGCGTCTAATGATCTGACAGATATAGTGCCGGCATCTTTTCACGGCCGAATCAGCGATATTTTTGTTACTGTAGGTGTCCAGCAGTGGGGCAACTTTGACCCGGAAACTGAAAGGGTGCAGTTAAGTGAGGGGCCGCTTACCGGTAACGAAGATTTAATCGACCTGGCTGCTGCGGAGACGTTTTTGCATAACGGCAATGTTTACGCTGTTAAAGCAGAGCAAATGCCAGATCAAAGTCCTACCTGTGCAGTATATCGCTGGTAACAGGGCGCTATCAGGCAGATTTTATATTAAAAAGTTGAACCAAATTATGATTTTAAGAAGGAATCCCGGTATTTCATCAAGAAGGGTTTCCTTTGGAAGTAGATCTGAAAAAGATCTAATTTAATTTCAGGAGGTTTTTTGTTTAATGGATGTAGAAAAGAAAGCTATTGAGCTTGGCAAAGAAATAGCCAAGACGGAGGAATACCAGGAGCTGGAAAGAACCAGCAAAAATGTTCAGGAAAACCCAGAGGCGAATCAAATGGTTGAAAAAGTCCAGGAGCTGCAGCAAAATATCCAGTTTGCTCAGCAATCCGGGGTTCAGCCCAGCGAAGAGCAAATTCAGGAATTTAATGAGTTGAAGCAGCAGATGAATTCTAACCTGACCATCCAGGCTTATGCAAAAGCCCAGGATGAATTCAACAACTTGATGCAGGAAGTTAACAGCGCTATCAGCAAGGGAATCAAGCCCGAAAAAGAGGAAGAAGAAGGTAGCGGAGAGTAACCTGTTTTGATCTTGGATAGATTTGGTTGCCAGTTGCAATTTACATTTTCCTTTATTGAAAGGTGAAAAACGATGAATAAAGTGCTTACTGTGGCCGGATCTGATTCGGGCGGCGGAGCTGGTATTCAGGCTGACCTGAAAACCTTCGCCGCCCTTCGGGTTTACGGGACTTCTGCCATCACTGCAGTTACCGCACAAAATACAAGCAGTGTAACCGGTGTACATACTTTGCCGGCGGAGTTTGTGGTTAAACAGGTAGAAGCGGTGGTAGAAGATATTGGTGTAGATGCCTTGAAAACGGGCATGCTGGCCAATTCTGATATTATCAAGGCGATTGCCGGTGTGGTAAAGAAATATAGCCTGGGGCCCCTGGTGGTGGATCCAGTTATGGTGGCCCAGAGCGGCGATGTTTTAATGGAAAAGGAAGCAATTACCGCCCTGCGGGAAGAACTCCTGCCCCTTGCTGCTATTGTAACCCCCAACCTCGACGAAGCTGCAATCCTTGCCGGGGGGGATGTGAAAACCCTGGAGGATATGAAAAGCGCCGCCCGGACTATTTTTTCACTTGGCCCAGAGTGGGTGCTAATAAAAGGGGGCCACATGGCAGGCTCTACGGTTACAGATATTCTTTATGACGGTTCGGAATATAGTTATTTTTCTTCACAGCGCCTCGATGTAACTAATACGCATGGCAGCGGCTGTACTTATGCCGCCGCTATAGCAGCCATGCTGACCAGGAAGCCCTCAGTGCCCGAAGCCGTGGGCCAGGCCAGGGAATATTTACTTGCCGCCCTTGCTGAAGGTGTTGACATCGGGCTGGGCAGCGGGCCCCTGCACCATTTTGCTCACTATTACCGGGAATGGGCCTAGAAAAATTATCCTGCACTGCATATACAACCGCCGGCCTGGAGACGGTTTACCCTGCTCTTATTTACACCAAAGTGAAACCTGTGCCGTGATTTAAGGCCTGCCAGGCTTACGGGGATGGTTTTATCGTTTTCCCTTGTTATAATATAAGAAGAGGAAAGTAGTTTGTACCCGTCCGGTAAGGGATGGTGCTTTAGATGTTGCCTGT
>CAYWIY010000121.1:0-6240 GCA_964458455.1 uncultured Syntrophomonadaceae bacterium
GCGGTGTTGAGGGCAGCATCCAGGAGTGGGAAGCAGGAGACTGGTGCGCCAGCAACTTTAATGCTGATGTAATTGAAAAAACCTGGGACAGGATTGAAGACATTGAAACAGATATAGATGAAAACTATGCTACTGAGGGCTATGTTGACGGTGAGATATCAGGACTTGACAATCAAAAGCTTGATAAGGATGGTGATGTGCTTAAAAGTTATGCTGAAACAGTAAAAGATAGCAGCAGCAGTACGATTGATGTAAATGATGGCAGTGTACATGTTAGAAGTATTGATAGCAGCACGTCATTTAGCTTTACTTCGCCGGCATCCGGCACGGCACACTCGTTTACCCTGGTATTACACGGCAGCGGTAATTCTGTTACGTGGCCCGGGTCTGTTGATTGGCCGGAAGGAGACCCCCCTGAAATGGGTGGGACGAGCGTGCTTACTTTCTTTACTGTTGATGGTGGATCCACCTGGTATGGCTTTTTAGCCGGAACAGAAATGAATTAAGGGCTGGTGTAGTATATGTACAGCAGGAGAGCTTACGGGAAAATGCCTTATTCCAGGCAATCACAGATGCATACACGGGAAAACTATAGCGCTTCTTCTTTCAGAGAGCTGGTTAAAGATTATCTTTACAATGCTGATACTGAAAGAGAATTGCATAGAAAATACCGGTATGATGCTGATGCTTACAGACAAATTGAAAAAAAATACCAGCTCTTGTTTGATACCTACCGGAATGTATGCTGGGCGCAAAGTTATAGCGCTGATACTTACAGAGAGTTAATTAAGCGGTATAAGTACAGCGCTGATACTGAAAGAAAGCTGCACAGGAAGTACAGCATTTTGTTTGACACAGAAAGAAAAGTACGGGTTGAATCAGGGTACAGGTGGAACTTTGATGCCCTGCGGATTGTGATTAAAGATTACAGGGAAAGATTTGATACAGACCGCAGCATAATCAAAGATTATTCTCCTTACTTTTCTACCGAAAGGGGCCTGATCAGGGCTTATGAGCCCAGTTTTGATACCTGGAGAGACTTAATTAAGAAATATTTGTATCCTGCTGATTCACTTAGAAACCTGGAAAAAGAATATGTATACAGCGCTGATACCTTCAGAGAGCTTGAAAGGGATTATATTTATTCTTTTGATACTGTAAGGAAGCTGGTTAATTCTTCGCTGAGAAAGCCGGTAAAGCTTGAAGGCAGGGTTAAAGATAAAATCAGGTTGAGGGGGAAGATGTAATGACTGCCACTAACCAGAATGCATCTATTCATATGGGTGATGCGGTAACTATCGAGATACCGATTACGAGCAGTGTCGGCGAAAAGATAAAAAAGACCATAAAGTCGGCAAAATATAAAGTTGCATCTTCGGTAAACACTGAGGCGTATGTAATAAAAACAACCGGCCCGGCCCAGGATATAGATATAGAAAAAGAAAATAACGTGCCTGTGCTGCGGATATTTTTGCATCCTGATGATACTTTGAGCTTGCCCAGGCCCGGAAGGTATTACCACGAAGCAGAAATTACAGACGACAGCAATAGGCCTTATACGGTAATGACCGGGACACTGACCGTGGAAGGAGCGCTCATCGGTTAAAACAGGATATACAGCATCAAAGAGGTGGTAATTTGGATGACATCAAGCGCAGGCTAGATAAAATTGAGGAAAACTGCAGCGCCCAGGGTAACTATTGTAAGGCAGGAAAAGACATTATAGTTCACAAGTTAGCAGAAGGGCAAAGCAAGATGGCAGGACACGAACAGAGGTTAATTGACCTCGAAAGGGAAAGGGATAATTTGAGTAAAAGAGTAAAGTCAATAGAAGATATGGCTAATAAAATCATGGCCGGGTTAGTAGTAGCAAGTATTCTTTTAGCAGTAAACATTATTGTAACGATAGCTGCTAATGGAGCTAATGCGGTAAACGGCCAGTAAGGAATTAAAACATGATATTCTTATGGCAAACCATTGCAGGCGCAGTGGTTTTTTTATGCTTAAAAATAGTATGCGACCGCCTTTATTACGGCTTTCACAGGAGGTTGCCTTATGAAAAAAACCACCAGCGTAGAGTTCAACCACGAAACAATGAGTTTTTCAGTAGTGGAGGAGGATACTGAGCTGGGCACGCTGCGCCGGCCGGTTGATATCTGGAGAGCAGTGCAGATTTTGCAGATGCTTAATGATAAAAGCAAAGGGGAAAATCAAAATGGTGCCAGTTAAGCAAAGAATTTTAAAAGAAGGAGCCAGGAACAGGCCTTCTACTTTCCAGGACAGCGGTATATTTGGACACTTAAACCAGAAAAAATACCTGTGCAAACATGAAACCGGTAATTACAGCAAAACGGCCGGAGCTGCTAATCATGCAGCCTGGCTTTATAACAACACGGATATGATTGTGGGCTACCACTTTACGGTAGACCATGAAAAGATTTACCAGCATATCCCTATTGATGAAGCAGCCTGGCATGCCGGAGATGGGATCTCAGGGGTGGGTAATCTGCACTCCATCGGAGTAGAAACCTGCATGAATAAATTTAATTATGACAGGGCTTTGTATTTTAAGGCTGTAGATAACACAGCCTGGTTGTTTGCAAAGCTGATCAATGACAACGCGAGTTTGAAGTTTCCTGATTCGGTAGAACAGCACAACTATTTCAACGGCAAAGACTGCCCCAGGCAAATGAGGGCAAGAGGTGGCTGGGACGATTTTCTGGAAAAGATAGATAAGTTCATGGGAGGTAGTGATATGTCAGAAGAAATACCTGTAATTCAAAGAGAAATTGCAGTCAGGGTAAACAACGAACCAGTCAATGAAAAGGGGTACCTGATTAATAACCGCACTTACGTCAGGGCAGGGTATATCGGAGAATTAATGGGAGTCAAAGTAACCGGCCACGGGTCATATATCAATGTCCACAAGTAAATATATCGGCAGGAGCAGAATACGAAGGAAGGGCCAGTTTTCCAAGCTGATTGTCCTTCTTTCTATTTTAACCGTAATTTCTTATACGGTTGCTACTTTTATGATGATTATTGAAGGCTACCATGTTCCTGATTCCCTGACTTATTCGTTTTTTGGTGCGTTTGCAGTGGAGCTGTCGGCTTTGGCCGGCATTAAAGTTAGAGATAAGGCCGAAAAAAAATATAAAGATATCGTTTAAAGGCTGGTGATAAGGTGGCAAAAAAGAAAAAGTTCAAGGAGATTTTAAAAGAAAGATTCGGCGGTAAATACCAGGTATCGTACTGGGAAACCAGACCGCATAAAGAAAAAGGAGAAGATGTAATATATGTAGGGCTTTCTAAAGCAAAGCTCAGTGATAAAGAGGCAAGCGAGCTGCCGACTGAAGTAAACGACGTTAAGGTGATTTATGAATATACCGGTGAGATTAAAACTCTTACTCAAGGGCTGTATGATCCCCTGGTTGGCGGTATATCCATGGGCGCTGTTGATATAACTGCCGGCACTTATGGTGGAGTGGTTTATAGAAACGGTGAGAAGTTTTTATTAACCAACGAACATGTAGTGTCTGATACGCAAAACACGGATCCCGATCATCCACCAAAGGGGCACAAGATTGTCCAGCCCGGTAAGATGGACGGAGGTACTGTAATAGCAGGAAACTTAATTGAAGTTGGAGGGATGAAAAAGAAAGCTTTAAGGGGCGAGGCCTGCGACATTGATGCAGCCATAATCAAGCCTCTTAGAGGGGTTATAGAAGATAAATATTATAAGCTTGGCATTATAGATGCTTACAAGCATTCTGATGTAGAACCTGGAACAGAAATCGTTAAAGTGGGGAGGACTACAAGCGTTACTTATGACAAAGTAAAGGCGGTTGATGTTTCAGCAAACATCGGAGGGATAGCCTGGTCAAACCCGGTGGTTATGGAGGGAATAATTATGACCAGGACATCATTTAGCAAAGGCGGTGATAGCGGTAGCAGGGTATGGAGGAAAGATACCATGCAGCCGGTAGGCCTGGTCTTTGCAGGTTCTCCGGTAAACAGCATGATAATACCTGCAGAAACAATATGCAGGAAATTTAATGTTATATTCGGAGATAAAGAACCAGAGAAGCGTACATCCAAAAGCAGGGTGATGCGTTTTCTTTATGCTATTTGTAGCTGGTTAAAATCTTTATTTTAGGAGGATGATAAGTAATGGCTAAAGATGTTGGTAAGAAATTTTGGGCAAAAGAAAAATGGTGGGGCCTTTTGTTTGCAGTCTTGATTCCCGTGATTAACAACGTCATGGGCTGGGGCTTTGAAGCTGCAGAGGTTGCAGCTGTAGTCATTCCCTTTATTGCCATGATTGTGGGAGATATCTGGGAAGAAAAGATTGAAAAGCTGATCCAGCTTGAAGAGATCAGGCTGAAGAAAATGCAAAAGGCAGCTTAAAAGATTCCCCGCTAAAAGGGGATGCCAGGGGGCAGGGCACCTCCCCACCCTGCCCTTCTGGTCTAATATTCTCCGTAATCTTCTTCATTATCATCAATAGAAAAGCTTGCTATTTCTACTTTGTTTGCTATATCTTCTTCAATATCTTCCAGGGTAATACTGTTTGCAGCGATTTTAAACATATCGGCAAGTTCAGTGTTGGCAGTAATAAGGTTGTTGATGTGTTCCAGGGCATCTTCGGTTACCCTTCCCTCGATTCTTACGTATAATTCAGTAAATCCAGCCATGACAAATCCTCGCTTTAACTATTTTGTTCGTGCTTCTTAATATAACGATAAAGGGTAGGTCTGCTTACCTGCAGCAGGGCAGCAAATTCAGTTGCATAAATTTGTCCGTTTTTCCACATAGAGTAATACTTTTTAAAGCTCGAAGGTATTTTAGCAGGTGGCCGGCCGATAGGTTTGCCGGAGCGAGTGCCGTAAACTTGAGCTTTCTTTATCCCCTCCCTTACTCTTTCTACAGTCAGCTCTCTTTCCATTTCAGCTACAGCTCCCAGGATAGTAAGCATAAACTTAAACATGTTATTGTTCTTATTAGTATTAAAGCCCTCCTTGATAAAGTGAACCACTACATCTTTTTCACTAAATTCTTCTATCAAGCTTCTTAGATCATCTACATTTCTGCCCAGCCTGGAGATAGATTCAACATATACCTGGTCACCTGGCTTAACATTTAATCTTAATTTATTTAACTTCGGCCTGTCATTATTTTTTCCTGTTAGTTTGTCGCAGTATTCACTGTCTATATGGATATTTTTAAAGGCTTCTTCCTGTCTTCTCAGGTCTTGCTTGCCGGTGCTTACTCTTTTGTAGGCATAGTTCATAGCTTTAACTCCTTTATTAGTTCAGGGTTATCGTGAATGTTGCCGATAACCTCCATCTTTTCAGGGTATGTGCTAAATTGAAAGCCCATACCTGGTGCAGTCATATCGTCACTTTCCTGGATCTCGTCATATTCAACTATTGTTGCATTATCCCATTCAGGGCTTTTGACTATATCATCTTCATATATTTCTGTTAGCCCGCTTTTGTCTTTTAGGCCGGTAAACTGGCCTACTGTTCCAGGATTAACAGCATGGTTTATATCACCGGGTTCGACTATATAATGCACATCTTCTGCTTTGCCCATTGGATCATTTGTCCAGTAATGCTGGGGCACTTTTAAATACAGGTAGCTGCCGTATACCCATTTATTATCGTGTAAAGATTTGCCTCTGAATTTAATTGTCCGCACTAATATTCCCCCTATCCGTTATTTTAAAATCGCTCTGAAGGCAAAAAGTAGGCCCGTAGAGGCATAGTTTTTTAACGATGTGTATAAAGAGGTACCTGAGGTCGTGATGAGCTTAGACGGCAAATAAATGGCTCTGTATTTACTGACTAAATTTATCTATATCGCTTCAGGGTATCAAAAAATGCTTCCATGTTTATTGTAGCACTGTTAATGATGTTATCAATCCTGCTTACTTTTTTGTGATAGAAGCCACAAGTGCTACAAGATTTATCCAGCGAATCTTCGCTTCCATCTTTATAGCATGCATAATTTACAGCATTACATTCATTACACCGAAACTCAAGTAAGCAACATGCTGGTTCAGGATTCATAATATCTCCTTCCTGTTTCATAAAACTCCCCTAAATATTTTAACACATTTAGCTGCGAGATAACAGCTGATCTTTGGCTGACAATCCCTGTTAAATATAATTATAGGTTTTGGTCAATGCGTGATTTTAAAAATTCCTGTATGCTATAGTCACTGATAATAAAAAACTC
>CAYWIY010000122.1:0-6215 GCA_964458455.1 uncultured Syntrophomonadaceae bacterium
ATCCTGACTGATTGGCCATCTTTAAGCCTGGCGGTAGCATCTTTAACCCCGGCTACCGCCGGCACACCGTATTCTCTTGCCACAACAGAACCGTGGGAAATGGGGCCTCCTGTTTCCATGATTAATCCGCCTATTTTTAAGAAAAGTGGTGTCCATGCCGGAGTGGTGGCTTTAGTAACCAGGATTTCTCCTTTGCCCAGCTTAACCCCTTCTTCGGGATGCTTCAGTAACCGCACCTTGCCTTCGTAAACCCCCGGTGATACCGGTATTCCAATTAAAGTGTCTTCTTTTTCAACTTCTTCTAATGTCGTATATATGCATTCCCCGGTGCTGGTTATGATCCGGGGTGCTTTTCTTTCAAGTTCCCTGGCGTAATCTTCTTTATTTTTCTTAACCTGGTCTTGCAACTTCTCTCCCGATCTTATATCTGCATAATTTACGTAAAAAATGTCCATTTTATCCTCTAGTCTGCCCTGGACAACTAATTCTTCTCCAATATCTTTTAAAACACCCCTGAGAATGCTGAAAGCTTTAGTCAGGTAATACTTGGGCAGTTCTCTTACGCCAAACATTTCCCGGTAATCCCTTAAAAGCTTCTCTACTTGCCGGGCTTCTTTGCCTGCCCCTTTTTGCTTCAACTGACCACTTATGCTTACGATTGCACTCTCAGCTTCTTCCCTGGCCCGGTAAAACTTCTCTAATCCTTCATCATAGGTGTTATGATCGATATAGGACTGGAGCAGGCCTACTACATAAGCCGGGTCTTCATTCCACTTGGGAACCCCGAGGTCTATTTCGATGGAGGAACGGTGGCCGTATTTTTGTAAAAACTTTTGGATTTCTTTATTGCGGGGATCAGGTCTTTCTCCTTTTTCAGCCAGGGATTTAGCTATTCTTAGCAGCTCCATACCCATCTCAGTGGTAACATTATAAGGTAAGGCTTTTTCTACTTTATACAGCTCGGAGATATCATCTAAGTGCTTCCTCATAATAGTTTCTGCCTGCTTCATATAGGTCGAGGAAACCGCTACGTAAAAAACTACTTCCCACAAGCTTATGAATAGGTTTAGCGCCTGCCGTTCAATGAAGCTTAACTTGTCTTCCATGTTCTTAAGGTTACTACTTTCTTCTGCAATGGCCTTGATCTTTTTTTCCCCGTACTCTACTGCTTTAGCCCTGGCCTTTTGGGGAGAGAGTTTGCCGTACATTACTTTATGCAGGGCAGTTATGGCAAATTTTATTACCCAGGGGTCAATTTTTGTAAGTGCCTTTAAGGCTGAGCCTGACCCTTTCTTACCTGCCATAATATCCTGTTTGTTTCTCTCATATATTTGAAGTAAAGCTTTTGTGGTGACCGGATCTTTATCGTTGGGGTTGCCATCTAACTTTTGGATAAATCTTTGGTTTCTAAGCAGCCCTGTAAAATCAATGAACACACGCCGGGCTGCGCTTTTAATCCAGGGCACCTCCTGGTTTCTGTAGCCCCGGTAGATCCGTTTTGCCATACTGCACAGCATTTCTTTGAGCATTGCTTCTCCGATTGGCGTAAAGGGTTCCTGCATTGCCTGCGTGTAGAGGCCAAAGTTGAGGTAAACCCTGAAACCCTTATCTTCATCAATGGGCTCGGGCAGGGGAAATAAGGAGGTAATCGGTCTGGTCTGGACCAGGTAAAAACGGTCGCCTGAATATGCCCACTCAATATCCTGCGGGGCCCCGAAGTATTGCTCCACCTTTTGTCCCAGTTCCAGTAAGGTCGATACTTCTTTTTTGGTTAGTGTAGCCTGCTCTTTTTTTTCTTCAGGGACATCGACAAATACAGTGCCCCGGTCCTTTCTTATGACCATGATTGTTTTGCTGGCAATACTTTCCTCTATTACGGTTCCGTTATTCTTATCGATGACCCATTGATCGGGGTTTACCTCTCCCCCGACAATGGCCTCACCTAAACCCCAGGAAGAGTTTAGCAGCACCTGGTCTCTTCTGCCGTTTACCGGGTTGGCTGTAAACAGGATGCCTGACTTCCTGGCATCAATGAATTCCTGCACTACTACCCCGTGGGCCAGTTTCCTGCTGTCTATGCCCTGCTTTAAGCGGTAGGAAAGGGCTCTTGAGTTCCAGAGTGATGCCCAGCACTTTTTTATGCTTTCATTAAGTTCTTCGGTACCGGTTACATTTAAATAGGTGTCATATTGCCCTGCGAAGGAGGTTCCGGGCATATCCTCAGCTGTGGCTGAAGAACGGACGGCTACTGCCGGTTGGTTTAAAGCCCGGTACAGGTTCTCTATCTCTGCGAGCACGTCACCCGGGATTTTTCCAGCTGCAAAAAGTTCTTTAATTCTTTCTGTGGTCTCTTCTACCTGTTCTAGGTTACTGGCATCCAGGCCGGTTGTTAGCTCTCTAATCTTTTCATCCAGGTTGTTTTCAACTATGAATCTTTTATAAGCGCCGGTCAGGACCACAAAACCTCCGGGCACAGGTATACCGGCTTTAATCATCTCTCCCAGGTTGGCCCCTTTTCCTCCAACTTCGGGCAGATCTTCTTTGCCCGTGTTCTCCAGCAGCATTACATACCGGGATTCTCCCATTTTGCACTCTCCAGTTTTGTTTTTGTCTTTCAAATGCATGATAGCAGTAATCAAAACTTTCTTTATATCTAAGTGAAAAACCTGCTTTTTAAGGAAAAAGTTAACACTGGCTTTACAAATGTTGAGTAATACATGACCTGAAAACGAACTCCTTTGATGAAAAAATTGTCGCCGCACCAACAAGAAAACTGTTCGGAAAACATTGAAAAATGTTAAAATGAAGTAGATGCAAAAGAACATCATATGGAGTGGGAAAGCAGGGAGGTTGAAATGATCAATATTCTGATCGGTTTGTTGATGTTAGTGCTCGGGTATTTGGTCAAGTACAGGCAGTGGAGCTGGTTGATTGCTGGTTATAATACTTCATCTGCGGAGGAAAAAGCGCAATATGACACGACTGCTCTTTGCAGCGGTGTAGGTAATTTCTTATTTGTTCTAGCCGCCCTTTTATTTATTGCTGCTCTTGGAGAGTATTTGGAAAGAGCCTGGATTGTTTTTGCAACCTGGATCATGTTTATAGCAGCAACTGTAGTTTTCCTTGTTTATGCCAATACGGGAGGGCGTTATAGAAAAAAGGGGTACGCATGACGTGGGCATGACGCGGGGACGTTTCACCTGTCAGGGTGACAGGTGAAACGTCCCCCTGTCATGCGTCCCCCTGTCATGTCAGACATACTCCAATGACTTAAGGAATCATGCTAAAAAAGAAATTAGCTGGCTGAAAACCCCAGCAGCAAGCTGTAAATAACCATTTCAAACTGGAATTTAAAGAAAGAAGGCTTCTTGATATAGCGTTCCTTCATGTAAATCAGCCCTTCGATATTATCCGGGCAGGGAGCAGCACAGGCCAAATGGGTATACACGAACATTAACCCTGTAAAGAATAAAAATCTTATCCCAAAAGACAGATCCCCAAGTGGGATCAGGATGGGATATAAGACAATTGATAATAATAATCCCCGCACTATCTGGCCTGGGATAAACCATTTATGGACATGCTTGCTCTCTTTTTCATCAGCCATATCCCTGTGATAATCCATCAAGCGGCTTTTGCCATCATAAATATCCTTACTGATCCGCAAAGCCAGCATCCCGGCTATCATATAGGATAGCACATGAATCAAGGTAAACCATAAACTGAAAACTATGTATTGCATCTTATTATCCCCTTTTCTAATTGGTGTTTTTCAGGCTACACAGGTTTAATGCAGGAGAAATTCTTTCTATATCGGAATAGCCTTTTTTAATTATACTGGCCGAATCATTGTAATAAGAACTGATAAATAAATAAGTTCATACCCAGGATGTAACCGGAATGACATGCAATGGCACCAAATATGGAACTGCTTTTAATCCTGGCAAAAATAAATAGTATTGATACCAGGAACATCATTACAAACCAGATTGCCAGTGGAATAATTATGCTGAAATAACCAAGACCGGAAAGAAATATATCGTGGTGGGGAAGATGAATAGCGGCAAATAAAAAACTACCCCAAAAACTGGCCAGTTTATAGCTGGTTAACCTTTCAGCCAGCACCTCTTGAATCATTCCCCTGAAAAAGAGTTCTTCTCCGATGGGGCTGAATAGCATAGATAATAAAGTTACGATAGCAAATACAACCGGCATTAATACTTCTTCCTGGCTGGAAAATTCTCTGGCAACGGTCATCCCCCAGTTCTCAATGCCAGTTCCGTACAGCAGGTAGCCGAGGAAATAGAAAGCAAAAGCGACTATAGCACCTAATAAAAATGATAATATTAGCCAAAGCCGACGCTCTGGCTTTTTTACGCCAATTCTCCTGCGACCATTCTTACTAAAAAAGATAACCGGTAATACCCACATGATCAGGAACCCGGAGACTACCAGGTAAATTTCTTCCCGGTAAAGACCGTTTACCCGGATTATCCCGAGTAAAACAAACATGACGGTTATAAAAATGATATCCAGCCTAAATATTTTTTGCCATGCCGGCCTTAATAAACTATTCTCCATCTAAGCCGTGTTCTTTTTTATCTAATGGTGATCAGGTAAACAAGTTTAATGTCTTTGATTAAACTGCAAAGCCATGATTTAGTGTTTACCAGTTTGTAATTATTAGTAAAAGAATCAGCGCTTGAAATAACCTATTTTAGACATGAGGTAAAGTCACTCCAGGCGTGCTAAGTATTAATATTTCGAGACCTGCATCTGAACTCCTTTGAAGGGCAAAAATAATTTTGTGCCATCAAAAAAGCTGTTCGGGAAGCAATGGAAATGCTAAAATAAGTTGGATCAAAAAAGAAGAACATATGGAGCAGGAGAAGCTGGATGACTGATCTGATCCCATGCTCACCTGGTTGCTGATTAGAAGGAGGAATAGATATGGCAGGTCTAAAAAAAGTTAAGCCGCCCGGCCTTTTAGAAACCAGTTATAAAAAGGATACTGCTGAATTTAACCGTGTTATTAGCTTAAGTGATGCAGTTTTCGCAATCGCCATGACCCTGCTGGTCCTTACCCTTGATATCCCCGATGTCACAGGGGCCGGGCTTGCAAGAGCCCTTTTCGATCAGCTGACCCAGTTTATTGCATTTATATTAAGCTTTATCCTGGTCGCCATTATCTGGGTTCAGCACCACAGTTTTATGGCCAGGCTGAGTAGATTGGAACCGGTTCTCATCGGTTTGAACCTGGCCCTTTTAGGGGTAGTTGTATCAGTGCCCTACCCGACCAACCTGATCGGCAATGATCCCGGGTCCAGGGTTGCTGTGATAATATTCATATCCGTATTTATTATCCTGTCACTGCTTTACTTGTTGATGTCGATACGAACCCAGGCCATAAAGGCCTGGATTAAGCCGGTATCTGTGAATCATTTTTACTGGATGCTGGCCAGCTGGGGAGCGGGAATTATAGTGCTTTTGGCTGCCCTGGTTCTTTCATTCTGGTATCCCCTGGCCGGGCTGATCATTCTTGCTGTTAGCATGGTATTCGGCCCGCTGGCATCGCGTCTTACTTACATGGAATAAACAAAAAAACCATGAAATGCAGGCAGACACGAAACTTGCCGGTCAGTTTGCAGAAGAAATGCTGATAATAATCAGGTTTGAAAAAGGCCAGTGGAAATAGCGTTGAGTAAGAAAATTACCACCAGGGACATAAGCGAGGGTTTATAATATGGATTCCTGGTAATTGTTTATGCCGGGATAATGAAACACCTAAAGGAGAACTGCTTAAGTAATGAGAGTAAACCTTAACTGGAAAAGCGCCCTGATCCTTATCTGTATTGTTTATACTTTGCTTACTGTTACCAGTTCCGGGTATGCATTGCTGGTAGGAAGAACCACGGATACACATTTTCACCTGCTGGCCCGTTTTGTAGTTACCACGATTGGTATTTACAGTATCCTCATATTTAACTTATTTCCCCGCTGGCCACTGTGGTTAATGTTTGCATTACATTACACTTTAACCATGGGCATTATTTTAATGCTGGTGTGGGTTAGCGGCTTTTTTGTAGAGCTGCACCCCGATGCCTACAGGGATATATTCTTGAACTTTACTCCAATTTACCTGTTGTTTGCAATTGGTTTGTTAGTCATAAATAAGTACAAAAAGTAGCGCTTTCATGAAAATAGCAAAATGAATT
>CAYWIY010000123.1:0-6198 GCA_964458455.1 uncultured Syntrophomonadaceae bacterium
CGCTACCAAATATACCTGTTAAACCACTACTCATCCTCATTCTCTGTGCTAACATTAATTCACCTTTAATCCTTTCTACTGCATTTTTTCCATCATCTGCAGCGTTTCAAATGCTCTTTGCTTTACTTCTTTGTTGGCGTTTTCTTCAAGTATTTCCCTGTAAGGCTGTTTATAGTGGTTCAGGTTCCCCCTTGCCCTTTGAATCATTTGCAAATATTCTCTGGTGTCCTGCTTCCAGCCACTGCCACCGCTTAAAACAGATGATCTGGCCTGGTTAGAGTAATACCTGCGGATATTGCTGTAAGCCGTATCGCGCATTTCCTCCTGGTCAAGCCCGGCTTTGCTTATTCTTCGCATCACTGCTTTTTCCAGTTGCTCCGGGTTCCTGAACAGGTCTGAGGGTTCAGCTCCCTGCCCTCTTGCTATCTTCCAGAACAGATTTGCATCAAGGCCTACAGCAGGCTTCCAGTCCGGGTTCATCTGCTTGTGTATGGCTATTTCAAGCATGTTGTGGGTCTCTAACATGTTCGGCCCGAAGCTATATCTCTGCGCTAAGTGAAAGCGGTCGTCTGCGTACTTGCTCATGCCGGCAAGAGTAGTTAGATAAGGCAGCACCCCTTCAATCTTATGCGCCTTTTCGCCCGTCACCGGATCGTAAGTCTGGCCGTCATTAAACCAGGCCTGCATAGCTGGTGTAGTCCTCTGGATAACATTCCTGAACGGCGTTAAACCACCAATCTCGTAAGCAAGGCCTCCCAAGGTATTGTGCTCACCTTTCAACACATTTTGGGCAAGCTCTCCCATGTCAGATACGGTTGAATAAAATACCGGCATTTCCCTGGTTATATCTTCACCCCTCAAGGCACCGTAAAGGCTCCTGGCTCCTTTCGCAACAGGATGCTGCTCTATGGTTGAAAGAGGCCCGATAGCAAGTTTTAAGCCGATTTGTCTTGCCAGGGCTGCTGCTATGATGTAGCTGGACATTTGCCCCAGGAATTTACGGGCAAACTCTGATGTAGCAACACCGCCTGCCTCGTTAGCCCAGTCCCTCATCAGCGACATGTAGTTTATCGGCCAGGAGTGGAACAGTGCTGCAGCCCGGCCGGTAGCTTTATGGTATACAAGAGGCCTGCCGGCTCCGTAATCAAACTGAGTTCTAAAGGTAGATTCATTGGCATCCCTTAAAGCTTGTCTCAGGGGCATACCGTCTTCCATGTTAGCCATCAGCTTGATAAAGTGAGCAGCATTTACATTGGAAAGGTCAGCATGCCTGAACATAAACATGGCCTTGTCAACTATCCCCTCCATACCTTTTCCTGCCTTGGCCGGCCCGGAGAGTTTTTCCTCCAGCCCTTTTTCCACACCTTCGATTTGACGCAAGGCCTCTGTAGGTTTGCGGTCAACTAAAACCTCGTTGAACTGCTTTAATATATCTAACTTTTCCCTTCCCTCCGGGGTTAAAGACATACCTAACTGCTGTGCTTTCAGCCTGAAACCTCTCAGCGGATCTTCAGCTGTAGACACATCCCAAATAGAAAGGATCTGCTGGGTAAAGTTTCTGAGCATGGTAGCAGGCGAAAAGCCCATGGCTTTACCAACTTCTAACATCACGTAAGTTCTGGAAGCATGCTGCAGGGCTTCTGCTATCTGCTCGTCTGTCCAGTCAGTTTTCTTTAAAGTCTTAATAACATTTCTGAAATAAGCTCCCTCTCTTATTGCTGTTTCAGGCATCTTGCCCATGGCTGAATCCATCATGGTGCCAAGGAGCATACCCCTGTTAGGAGCTTTTTTAGCAAGCATGCGCTGTTTGGGCATCAGTGCCTTAATATGCGGTTTAACAAAAGCATTTTTCTGCAGGGCGTTAATGTATATCTGCAGGCCTTCTTTGGCGTTATAGTTTAAATCTTCCCTGCCTGCCCTTTTCCTGTGCTTGTTAAAGAAATCATGCGGTACTTTGTCTGCAAACTCTTTAACCTCATCAGAATGCTTTGCCATCCTGTCTGCTGACAGGTGGGGCAGGTACCCTTCCCTGTAATCTGACTTCTTGAGCAGGCCCAGCCCGACTCCCTCGTTAAAGAGGTCGTCAAAGAGCTTCCTTGCTTCCTCTATAGCTTTTCTTTCGTCTGCAGTCAGTTTTTTAACGTCCTGGCGGTCAAGCGCTTTGCCGACCCTGACAAGGCTTTCTTCGCTCAAGCCGGCCATGATCTGGTTTGCCCTTTCATAGAAAGGTTTGGCCCATTCTTCACCGCGCTTTCTTGCCATCTGCAGGTTGCTCCTGTCTTTTGTGCCGTCAGGTAAGTTGGCAACCAGGGTATCAAACATAGCCCGGCCCAGGCCGATATCGCCACGTTTGTCAATTTCTTTTTCTATAGCTCTAAGGTTAGCGCCCCTGCCGGGAAGCAGGCTGAACACGTTGCCGACAACTACGCCTGCTATTTCATCAGGGTTCTTTTCCACCCTTTCAATAAACTCATCGCTAACCTTATCGCCGTGAATCATTTTATATATTTCCCTGGTGGTGAGCGTCTTGTCTGCTTTGCGGATAGCATCAAGCTCTAAGTTATAACGCTCAGACCAGTCGAATATATCCATCACGGTATTTTTAAGGCGCTGCTCTGCGTCCCTGTGCTTTAAGAGTTTCTTTTCTACAATGCTGGTAGCCATGTCTTTCCTGGACTTGCCGAAGATTTTCTCAATACCGGCAGCAGTAGCATCCATATACTCTTTTGCCATATATTCATTGAGCTTTCTTAAATTCTCATAAGAAAGGTCTCTAACATCTTTTAAGTTATCAATGCCCAGCTTGTTTTTGGCAAAGATTTTGGCTGTATTGAGCCTGATTTTATCGCCTTCGTTTTCGCCCCAGATCATCTCTCCCATGCGGATATTTTTCTTAATCTCCTGGTCAAGAGGGCTGTCCCGGTTGACCATGTGCTTTGTGGCCCACTCGTATACATTGAGCAGTGCTTTGGCTTCGTCATAGCTCATGTCTTTAAGCTTTTTACCCTCTATAGCTTCATACTGCTTGCGAAGCTTTTCGGGCATGCTGCGCTTAAACTCGGTATTGTTGAGATACCTTCTCAACGCGCCCCGTTTGTCCTTGGCATTCAAGAACCTTTCCTGCAAATCCGTGTTGTTTAGATTGCTGTTGATATACTTTAGGATTTTATCAGCATGGCTTTTAAGGTTGTTGCGCTGCGACCGGGGAAGCTGCCACAGCTGGGCCTCACCATCGTCCTGGTAAAGGAGCTTGTTTTCCGGCAGCTTGCTGTTAAAGCCGGAGCGCTGTTCAAAGTGCAGATGCTCTCTCATGTAGGTAAGCATGGCCTTATCAAGATCTCTAGCCGTAACTGAATCAAGCAGGTGCCTTACTTTAAGTTCATCAGGCAGCCTTGCCGGATCGGTAATAAAATCCTTGGAAGTAAGGTGTTTTGGAAGTACTCTGTATTCCTGCCCGTCAGCATCCCGGTGAGTACCGCCGATACCCGGTTTCTGCCAGAATCCTTTAGCGTAGGACAGCTCTGCCATGTAGTCAGCCAGGTATTCTTTGATATCCCGGTCGTTTTTAGGCTTGGTTTTTTCATCTTTCCAGCCGGCCAGGAATTTTTCTTTCAATACCTGGAAGGGAGATCTTTCTCCCTGCCTGTCCTGGAACAGCTCCAGCATGCGGTGCGTTACCTCATGCACGATGGTGTGCTGTATCGGCTTTTGTGATGATAGGTTGACATCAATATGCCTGCCGTATACAGCGCCGGCAAACTCCTCGTTGCCGGTAAGCCGGTTGGTCATGGTATCGTCCCTGAAACCAAAAGCTTCTGCCAGCTTGCCGGCTTCCTGCTCGTTTTGTTCTCTTAGCTTTTGCTCTCGCTGCTGCCGTGCAGCTTCCTGTCGAGAAACTTCAGTTTCTCCTGGTCTGACCCCTCGTACTGCATCTCCCTCCACAGCCGGGCTTTGAAAGCCTGAAACTCCGGGGTATTCGCCTCTTCCGAGTGTTTGGAAATAGGGTTCAAGTGTATTTTTAACCCATTCTTCAGCTCTATCGCCATTAGAATCTCTCCCCTCCCTTAAAAGAAGATCCAGGTCTCTGGGTGCCACGGTATACATATGCCGTTCAGCTTCCGGTATGTTTTCCTGGATGTAGCGGTAGCCGTCCTGCTCATTTCTGGCTAAGTATATTTCATCGGTGTGGTATTTTTGAATATCCACGTAAGGTGCTTTTTCTCTATCAGAATCGTCTTTTTCTATGCCAAGTTTTTGACGGGCTTCCCTTACAGCTTTCATGGGAGCTTCATCTTCTTTGGCATCAACCCTTACCACCTCGAAAGGGTATTGTGCCTTTTCGATATTAAGCTTAACCGCTTCCCGGTGCAGGGCTTCTTCTGATAAAGGTTCTTTACCCTCTAAGTACCTGGTGGCGCTGATATTTTGCCGGGCATTCTCGTAACCCTTGATATATGATTCGGTGGAAGTCCTGAACCTGTTTACGGCTTCCTCAACCTTGTCAGAAAGAAAAGCTCTTCTTACTGTAGGTTTTTCACCTCTTCCTCCTGGCTCTACTACCTTCCATGCAGGATAATATTTGTCGCGGTTGGCCCTGCTGTCATCAATCATCAGGGCAATAACTTTATCTAAGGTTTCCTTGCTTTGCCCGGTATAATGTATCCTCTCTGAAACAGCACTGTCCCAGTTAGCGAGTGCCTTGGTAAGGTTGTCCGGCTCTTCTTTTTGTCTTTCATCGGTAACCTTGCCTTCTTTAATTTCACCTTTAAGCCTCTCTACAGTTTTGGCTATGCCGTCCCTGGTAATGTGAGGCTTGTGCATGAAGTCAGCAATCCTGTTAGTGCTCAAATGCCTGGCATATACAGGATGCTCCAGGATATTACCAGCCTGGTCTTTTAGCCACAGCCTGTGTTCGCCGGTATTGAGCAGCATGGCTTTTTCGCTTGCGCTCAATTCATCCCAGGGCTTATTAAGGTGCTGGTAAGGTTTTTCTGCCCCAATTTGAGCTGCAACCACCTCATACCTTTTTGGCACTGTAGGCTCTTCGGCATACAAGGGCTTGTAATAAACAGCATCTCCGGGTTTGGCAACATTGTGGCCTTCGCCGGCCATTCTTTCCAGTTCAGCATCAACACTTCTGGCATTCCAGCCTATTATATTGCCGTGCTCATCATAGATGCGGTCAAAATCTGTCTTTGGGGTAACCCTTAACTGGTGGCCGGAAGACACTTCTTCCTGCGCTTTTTTCGGCCGGGTAGTTCCTTTAAAGTTTATCCAGCCCAGGTTTCTTATCATGGTGCTGTATGCAGCAGGGGGAATCTCCCTGATGTCATCATAAGCAGACCACATCTTTATAACTTCCCGGACATTTTCAGAAAGCTGCCTTTCAGATAAATCCCTGTCGGCAAACAGCATCCGGGTAAGCGCAGCTTCACGCTCCTCTAAGGTCATGCCCGACCAGTGGCCCTGGATCTCCCTTGAGGGGGTCATGGTCATATCATCCGGAGTTTTGCCCATAGGCATGGCCTTTGCTGATTTAGGAGGCTCAGAAGCCACCCTTTTAAGCGCTTCAACTACCTCGTTGGCTTTATCGTATTTGAGCATGTTCAAGATAGCTTTTTCGCTCATGCCCAGGCTCTTGTAGTTTTCAATCTCTTCTTTGCTTATTCTTTGCTCCAGCTCTTTGATTGCTGTTTCAGCCTGTCTCCTGGTCATCTCTTTGCCCTTCCGGGCTTCTGCTACCTGGACTAAAGAATCAATCATGTATCTTTGCTGCTGGGGAGTTTTTGCGTCCGTTTCTCTTTCTGCAAAGTCCACCTCTTTAATCAAATCAGGCCGGGTTTGCAGGTTAAAGATGCCCAGCAGATCGCCCCTGACCTCTGTCAGTGCCAGGCCTAAAGCGCCGTCAAAATCAAAGAGCTTGCCTTTCTGGTCTATCAGCTTGTCTGCCAGCTTCGGGTTAGCACTGCGGTCAAACTTGGCAGATGCTGCCCGGTAAAGGTGGAAAAACTCGTTATAGAAATGTTCTGTTAGCGCATCTTTTTCCGCTTTGCTTCGTGCCCTTTCGATCATATCTTCGGCAATCCGGTCTATATCTCTTGCTATTTCCCTTGCCTGTTCCGGTGTTGCCTTTTCGAGCTGCCTTAAAAGCTTCTCATGTTCCCTGTAACCCATAATCCTTGAGGCCTGCGCTGCTGC
>CAYWIY010000124.1:0-6074 GCA_964458455.1 uncultured Syntrophomonadaceae bacterium
CTTAATAATTATTTTATCAGCACTGACGCTGTCGTTTTTGCTGATAGGCTGCGGCATTTTACCTTCCCCTGAAGCGGAACCGGAAGAACCGGAAACAGTCGAAGAAGGAACATTGCCCGAATGGCTGCTTTCAGAGCATAGAACCGCAGATAGAGAAGACGAAGAACCGCTAAAGCCAAAAGAACCAGAGGAAGAAGATGCTGATGAAGAGGAAACAGCAGATTCAGAATCGGTGGTAGAAGCAGCAGAACCGGAGCCTGTTGAAGAACCGGCAACCCAACAAGAAACTAACGATGGCCACCAAATAGAAGCAGAAACTGAAGAACCGGTAGCAGAAGAGAACGACGATCCCGAACCGAGAGAAGTGAGCAACCGAAGCTGGGAGCAAGGAAATTATTCGGGGGAATGGCTTGACGGCCAGCCCCACGGACAAGGTACTTTTAAACATCCTGATGGAGGGACACTTACAGGAAAATGGGATGCGGGTGAACCAACCGGAAGGCATACCTTAACGAAAAACGGTAGTACAGAAACCATCAACTTTGACAACGGGGCTGCAGGCGATCCCTGGTGGGATAGCCCTGGTAGCGGCAATGGTAGTGACTTCTTTAATTAGTAACAAAAACAGCCGGCAAGAACACACAACGCCGTTGCTTTTGTACCACTTGGAACTACCTAATCCAATTGCTCTAGAATCTGCTATTTGATTAGCCTATTAGGTTGGTATGATTAGAATTGTAGAACGAATAATTAAGAAAAAATGCCTGGCGGGAACCGGGTGAGGACCCCGGCGGATCTTAATTCTACCAAAAGAAAAGAGATCACCCCAAAAAGCAGTATGCACCATACAATCATAAGCCCTGCCGGTTAACCGGCAGGGCTTTTTAGATTACGGGGTAGAATAAAACAATGCACTATGTACTGGAACAAAAGTCCGGGGTTTGGGATCCCCGGACCTTATGATAACATGGTGCGCCCGGCAGGATTTGAACCTGCGACCTCCTGATTCGTAGTCAGTTACTCTATCCGGGCTGAGCTACGGGCGCATGTGGCGGAGAGAGAGGGATTCGAACCCTCGAAGCGGGGCTTTACCCGCTTAATCGCTTAGCAGGCGACCGCCTTCGACCACTCGGCCATCTCTCCGCATTTATTTTTAGTGGCGGAGGGGGTGGGATTCGAACCCACGGCCCTTTTCGGGTCACTGGTTTTCAAGACCAGCTCCTTAAGCCACTCGGACACCCCTCCAACAGGGCTAATTTGCATTATAAAGTATAGCAAAGCATCGTGCCTGTGTCAATTGATGTTTCGGGATGGTAACGGTTGCCAGTAAGAATATTTTGAACGGAATTTAATGAAATTGACCTCGGAAATTAGTTTTAAGGGCACTGGTCTTAAAGTTTTTGAATTATACAAGATTATAAATTTCAAGTTTCAATAAAGTACAACAAACAACCCCACAAATATAGCACTTAAATTGATTGGTATAATAAGGCTAATAATTAATCAGTAATAATTCAGGCTTGCTACCCTTAATATTTCAAGACATGCACCTATAATCAGTCGATAGCTAAGTTTATCTGCCTTTTTCAAAAACAGACTTGGATCAAAGCTACTCGGTTAGTATAGTAATCAGTTGTCTTCTGAACATAGCAGTTTCTTCAGAGACTTTTCTTAAAGTAGATTGTGAAGAATAAGAATCAGGTAAATTCCAGACCTCAATAATCGTAGTAACTGAGAGCCCGGTTATTTCAGATATTTCTTCTAAATTTTTATTTGTGGTAATCTCCTGAAATTCTAAATCAATATTCTCCATTGTTGCATGAGTAGAACCTAATCCTTGTGAAGATAATCTTCCTCCTATTTCCCACTAACCCAATTGGATAGTTGAAATTATAGTTATCCCTATAACCAGGACAGCTGTTAGTCCGGCTTCATATGATTTCAGTGTTAATTATACTACTTATCCGCCAGGCTTAAAATCATAAACAACTACCTGATGCTAACCAACCAAAATAAGTAGCTAACAGAAGTCTCTGGGTGGTGCTTTCTTAATACCGATGCTGAACCACTTGATTATAATTAGATCTTTAAATCAGATTCAGTTCTAATGAAAGACCTTTGCTAGAACATTATCGAGCCTATGAACAATAGCATCGATATCATCCCTGGTAACATTTAAAGGCGGCGCAATTATAACGCCGTCCCCACTGATACCATCGGCACAACCGCGTGACCCGTAAAGAACCAGACCCATCTCCAGGGCAGTGTCAACTACAGCGTTGGTGATATTTTCAGAAGGGTCGAAAGGCTGCCTGGTGTCTTTGTCCTTAACAAATTCCATCCCCGCAAAAAAACCTATACCCTCGACGCGGCCAATTTCCGGGTATTTTTCTTCCATTAATCGAAGTTGCCCCAGTAAATAGCCTTCCAGGTTCCGGGTATTATCCAAAAGCTTATTATTTATAATATAGTTGACCACTTCCAAACCGGCCCTTGTCGCCACCGGGTTGCCTCCGAAAGTATGTCCATGCGCAAAACTACCCGAATTATTTTTAAAAGCCTGGTAAATTTTATCTCGCATGATCGCAGCGCCCAGGGGAATATAACATCCACCTAGGCCCTTGGCCATGGCGATTATATCGGGAACCACACCAAAGTGTTCCAGAGCAAAAAAGCGCCCTGTCCTGCCCACCCCGCTCATCACCTCGTCGGCAACAAGCAGGATGTTGTAACGATCACAGATATCCCTTAGCAGAGGCCAGTAGCCTGGGGGAGGCACTGATACGCACAGTGAAGAGCCGCCCACCGGTTCACAAATCACGGCAGCAATATTTTCCGCTCCTTCCCGCCTGATAACCTGCTCCAGGTCCCGGGCACACTCCAGGCTGCAGGAGTTTCGTTCCCGACCGAATGGACAGTGATAGCAGTTGTGCGGAGCAGCATGCGGAAAATCAAGAAGCATTGGTGAATAGCGCTTGCGCCGCGAAATATTGCCGCCTGCAGAAAGAGTTCCCAGGCTGTTGCCATGAAAACTCTGCCACCTGGATACAATCTTGTATTTAGAAGTTTCCCCTAACTCGATAAAATATTCCCGGGCCACCTTGATGGCATATTCAACTGCCTCAGCGCCTCCAGAAACAAAAGTCACCCGGTTATTATCGCCGGGGGCCAGTTCATCCAGCAACCCGGCTAATTGCCGGGCAGGAGCATTGGTAAACTTAAACCGGTGCGTAAAGGTTACTTTGTCCAGTTCTTCTTTTATGGCTTCGATCACCTCGGGGACGCCATGCCCGATATTGCTGGAAACCGCTCCACAACAGGCATCAAGATACTCTTTGCCTTCTGAGTCTTCAAGAACCATCCCTGCTGCTTTTACTATTTCCGGATAACTTTTATTGAGATAAGGGTAAAATAGTCGATCCTGCATATTCACTAACACCCTTTCTTAAATTATTTGCCTCTCAATCCTGGATCACCATATGAAAATACTTTAAAGCGGGCAGTTTTCCATAAAGCAGCCCACTCATATTGTCCCTGTCAGGCATTCTTGCTACTACAATTTTATTATTGTTAAAGGTAACTGAAATATAATAATAACATAATTCGTACTAGCAAAATAATGAAAGGAGCAATTTAATATGAAAATTCTAGTTTGCACTGACGGTTCGGAACAAAGTCAAAAAGCCTTGGAAAAAGCTTCTTTAATTGCCGGGGGATGTAATGTTGACGAAGTAGCTATAATATATGTTTATGATCATAAAATCTATTTCGCAACTCTTCCAAGAGGAGAAGATTACACCCCCACACAAGAGGATATAGAAAAGTTTAAAAGGGTAGAAGAGGAAAGTAAAAATGAAGGCAAAAAGCTTTTGGAAGATGCTGTTAAATATTTTGAAGATAAGGGTATAAAGGCTCGTTCAATTTTTAAAGAAGGACATCCGGCAGAAACTATCGTAGAAGTTGGTTGTAGCGAAGGATTTGATTTTATTGTTATTGGTAGTAGAGGACTGGGTGGGTTGAAAAAAGCTTTACTGGGCAGTGTTAGTAATGCAGTAGTCCAACAAGCAGAAAAATGTTCAGTAATTGTGGTAAGATAATTTAAAATAATGCTTACGCTATAGCCTGCCTTAATATCAAAGGTGCAGGCGAAGCAATAAAAGAATTGGGCACAGTCGAATACTGTGCCTTAGTCCTTTTCTAATGACGTTATAAAACAAGTATCATCTTTTCAAAATACGATAGTTCAGTTTAATCTAACTCTAATAATTCCTCAACTATTTCAGCTGCGCTTTTTACAAGATCGCTGCAAATCAATGCGAAGAGCTGTTTTTCCCTTACCTCTTGAAGTTGACTGTTGTCACTAATGTCATGCCCGAGAAGTTCTTTACACTGCACGGAACCATGACGATCTTTAAATCTGCGGTTAAATTCTTGAACTAAAGCATAAGTTTTGTCCTTTGCTTCGTTATCACCTGGAATGGTCTTGCCATGCTTTAAACCTATCAGCATGTATGCTCCAGTAACAGCGCCACAAGTGCTGCCAGTGTATCCCATTCCACTTCCAAAACTACAGGCTATTTTTAATGCTGTATCATAGTCTAAACCTAAATCTTCACAGTAAGTTGAAAATACGGCTTGTGAGCAGAGAAATCCGTTATCGAAACTTTGGCCTGCTAGTTCTGTTTTTTTCATTGTTACCCTCCAGAGTATATTTGTAGTTATGAAGCAGGTTATTGTTAAAGATAGACTGTAAGGTAGTATAGTCTGTTGCTATTTCATTTTCTAAACTCTCGATCAATATTTTTATCAAGTATGCTTATGGGTCATACCGACAGACCGGTTAATTTGGGATAGCAATAACATAAATAGAAGTTCTGATGACAAGCTAAAAGCTGACTCCAAAATAGAAACTATCGACGTTGTTGTTTCTCTTGATACATCAATCTGTCAGCTTCTATCAAGGTTTTTTCTAGTGGTTGGTCAGAATTTTCACTGACTGCTAAACCCATCGAAATACTAATCGCCAACGTTTTATGCTTTTGATTGTATTTTTTAATGTTACTTTTAATTCTTTCCATTATGCTTACACCGGTTGCTCTGTCTGTCCGGATTAATATCAAGGCAAACTCATCACCGCCAATCCTAGCTAACATGTCAGAGTCGCGAAGAGAATTTTTCAGCAGCATCGCACAGTTTTGCAGATACTTATTACCTTCTGCATGACCCATGGTATCATTTATTTCCTTAAGATTATCCAGGTCAGCTGAAATTATTGTAATAGGGTATTCGCGTGAATTCGCAAGCCTCTTCATTTCATTTGCAAAGTAGTGACGATTGTAAAGACCTGTTAGCTGATCATGAAAGCTCATGTAGCGAAGAGCTTCCAGGTTCCTACTGTTCCTTAAAGCCACTGCACCGATATCACCAATTGCAGTTACAAATTCCAAATCTCTTTGTGTAAAACCACCCGCTTTATTGGCTAAACCAATCAGCCCGACTGCATTCTGTTCAATAATCAGGGGAGCAAATAGCACATTATCAAGTCGCATATGACCTTCTGGCATATATTGCATCCACTTGCTGTCTGCAAAACTATTATCGTAGACTCCTTTTAAATTTCGGTAAGCTGTTTCCCGCAAACCGCGAATCGGCATAGGCAAACTTTCATCTACATTACATTCTCGCCCCCCGGAGTCCAAAAAAAGCACTTCATTTTCCGCACCATCAGGGGTTAGTAAGGCTACATAACCTGAGGTGGCTCCCGTTACATCTTTGCAGTACTGGAATAGTTCACGAGCTGAGGTTTCGAAATCTTGGTTATTTAGTATTGCCTGAGCACTTTTGAGAAAAGCGTTATACTCGGCTGATAGCATTCCCAATTCTTTCACCAGTTCTTCTTTGGTTAAACTATTGATATTTTTAGCGTTCATTATCCTCTCACCTGTGCCCCAATTACTTATAGTTCAGTACTTACATATTCGGAAGTTATACTTGTCATAGGTGCCTGGTAGTATTTAACCTCTTTTGTTGAAGTTTCTTTTAATTTGTAGATACTACAACCGTGTTTTGTTTTT
>CAYWIY010000125.1:0-6070 GCA_964458455.1 uncultured Syntrophomonadaceae bacterium
CGCGCACGGGTTTCTTCGCAGAGCTGGAAAAAGGCTATGCGTGATATGTTTACAGATATTTTCCCCAAAGAGGACCTCGGCAAACGCACCAAGCGAATTGTCGATATGGTAGCGCGGGAAATCACCGATCTGGGCGACGATGACCCCGAAGCCAATGCACAAAAAGTTCTCGAAACAGCAGGCTTGAAAATTAAGTCAGAAGAGAAAGGTACCGATGCCCTGTTCTTTATGAGCGCCGGCCAGGCTAAAGCCCTGGCGGAACTGGCTGTCAATGACCCTGAAGTGGTAAGCAAAAAACCCTCAAGGGAGGCCAAGCTGAAAGCGCAGAAAGCCTTACAACAAGCTCCCAGCATCGATGTTGCGCTTTTCGGGCGTATGGTTGCTGACGAACCCGCATTAAATACAGATGCTTGCGCCCAGGTTGCCCACAGCATTTCTACCCATAAGGTCAGCCGGGAATACGATTACTTTACCGCAGTGGACGACCTTGCCCCCGAAGACAATGCCGGCGCAGGCCATATCGGCACCGTGGAGTTTAATTCATCTACACTATACCGTTACGCGACAATAGCGGTGCACGATCTTTATGCATACTTAAATGAAGGCACCGCAGATGCCGTGTGCGGGTTTGTCCAGGCCTTTGTATACTCCATGCCCACGGGCAAACAAAACACCTTTGCCAACCGCACGCTGCCCGATGCTGTAATGATTACATTGCGGACCGATCAGCCCATAAATTTTGTTGGAGCGTTTGAACGGCCTGTAAAGGCAGGCAGGAACAGTGATGAAGGTTATGTCGCTGCTTCCGGCAAAGCACTTGTTGAACACGCCAATAGAATTTACGAAGACTGGCTCGGCCACCCGGAGCGGGCCCTGGTAACGGGACCTTTACTGGAAGAGCTTGGCGAAACCATGCCTTTTGATAAGCTAAAAGATGCAATTAAAAACGAACTAGATAAAAGGCTGGCGATTGGCGGGGAAGGAAAATGAATACGCTGCTTATAAGGTTGGCTGGACCGCTTCAGTCCTGGGGGGTTGACTCAAAATTTGAGCGGCGCGTAACAGAAAAAATTCCAACGAAAAGTGCCCTGATCGGCCTGATAGCTTCAACGCTGGGCCGAAGGCGTAACGAATGTGTTGCCGATTTGCTTGAATTACGCTTTGGTGTAAGGGTCGACCACGAAGGCACGTTATTGCGCGACTTTCATACTGCAAAAAGCAAGAAAGAGAAATCGCCTTATGTAACCGAGCGGTATTATCTTGCCGATGCCCTGTTCCTTGCAGGTTTTGAAGGCAGCCTGGAATTGCTGAAAAGAATCGATTTTGCCCTACAAAATCCTGCTTACCCCCTATTTCTAGGGCGAAGATCCTGCCCGCCTGAAGGCAGAGTTTTGCTTGGCATCCGTGAAGGCAAAGCCCTGGTTGAGGCCCTGAGCGAAGAGCCGTGGCTTCTTAGCGAATGGAGGCAGGTCAGGGAAGATGTTCAGGTAAACCTGCGGATTATGGTTGAGGACCGGCCAGGGGGCAGCCGGCAAGAATCTTATTACCGGCGGGACTTGCCGCTATCTTTCGACCAGGTTCACAGAAAATACGGGTTTTGCAGTGTTTCAGAAATTGAACCCTTAACGGTTAATAACCCCAAAAGCCGCCGGGGGCCTGCACTGAACTACACCGAGCACGATCCGATGTCGGAGCTGAGAATGGAGGAATAATCAGTGTATTTATCCCGTATAAGGCTGAATGTAAGACGCAGAGAAACGCAGAAAGCGCTGGTTCTGCTGCAGCCGATGCATGCGGCAATAGAACAGAGCTTTAACGAACATGGCCGCCGTAACCTCTGGCGAATCGACTGGCTTGAAAACAATTGCTACCTGCTTGTACTAAGCGAGCAGCCACCTGACTTCAGTAAAATAGTAGAACGTTACGGCTACGGAAGTGACGGAAATGGATGGGAAACAAAAAACTACAGCCAACTGCTGGAAAGGCTGAAGGAAGGCCAAAACTGGCAGTTTCGCCTCCGCGCAAACCCGACGCGAAGCAGCTCTAAGGAGAAAAATAAAGCAACAGGCAGGGGCAAGGTTTTTGCGCATGTAACCCCGGCCCAGCAAAAACAGTGGTTAATTGAGAAAGCAGCCGCCCGCGGTTTTTCTTTAAACAACGAAACTTTTGATGTTATAGATACACAGTGGGACAAGTTTTCAAAAGCAGAAAAAAACAAACACAAAATTTCAATACGTACAGCAACCTTCGAAGGAGCGTTGGCTGTTACTGACAGTGAGCTGTTCCGTGAAGCATTGCTAAAAGGGATCGGCCGGGCCAAGGCATATGGTTGCGGTCTATTAACCATAGCGAGTTGCAGGAGTGAATAATATGGACGATAAACCGGTTTTAAAGAAACCAGAATTGCAAGCTTTGCCTCAGGTTAAAGACAGGTTGTCCTTTCTCTATTTGGAAAGGTGTGTAATCAACAGGCAGGATTCTGCAATTACAGTAACTGATGTCCGCGGAACAGTTCATGTCCCTGCGGCAGCGCTAAGTGCCTTGCTGCTGGGACCAGGCTCTAAAGTTACTCACAGGGCGATGGAGTTAATAGGCAATGCTGGAACAAGTGTGGTTTGGGTTGGGGAGCATGGGGTAAGATATTATGCCCACGGTCGCCCTCTCACCCATTCTGCACATCTTCTAATTCGCCAGGCTGAACTGGTTTCTAATGTTCGGACAAGGGTGGCCGTTGCTCGCCAAATGTATCAATTGCGGTTTCCGGATGAAGATGCATCAACACTTACCATGCAGCAGCTAAGAGGGAAGGAAGGTGCCAGAATCCGCGCTTTGTATCGCCGCGCGTCTAAAAATACCGGAGTTCCATGGAACGGCCGGGAGTATGATCCACACGATTACGAGGCTGGGGACCCGGTAAACATAGCCCTTTCGGCTGCACACGCATGTCTCTATGGCATTGTTCACAGCGTCATAACAGCTTTGGGTTGTTCCCCCGGGTTGGGTTTTGTCCACACCGGGCATGAATGCTCATTTGTTTACGATATCGCCGATCTCTATAAGGGCAAAATAACTATACCAATTGCTTTTGCAGTTGCAGCGGAACAACCGGATGATATCGGATCTGTCACCAGGCGCAAAGTACGTGATGCTATAAAAGATTATCGGCTAATTAAACAAGTTGTTAAAGATATTCGCAAACTGCTGCTTGATAAAAATGCCGCAGATGAAGATTTAGAGGTCGATATCCTGCATTTGTGGGATGATAAAAATGGTCTTGTTGCGAACGCAGTGTCATATGGCCGTGAATATGATGATGTTACCGAAGACAGTCTGGTGGAAGGATACGGGGTTCTTGTAGAGGAGGAAACATGGTCGTAATAATGTTAACCAGTTGCCCTCCTGCGCTGCGCGGAGACTTGACTAAATGGCTGCAAGAAGTAAACACTGGTGTTTATGTGGGAAAGGTAAGCGCCAGGGTTCGCGATGCGCTGTGGAAACGTATAAGCGAAAACTCCAAAACTGGTAAAGCTACGATGGTTTACAGTGCCAATACTGAACAGGGTATGAAATTCCGCATCCACAACACAAGCTGGGAACCGATAGATTTTGACGGAGTAACATTATTAATGCGCCCTTCGCAAACACACAGCCAAAATGAAACTAACGTCAAAAAGGGTTTTAGTAAGGCAGCGAGGATACAAAAGGCCAAGCAGATGCAAAAGCTTAAAGCGGGCAAAAATAAGCTGCCCAAAACATATATAGTAATCGATTTGGAAACAACAGGCTTGTCTGCAACCGACCATGAGATCATTGAAATTGGCGCCATCAGAGTTAAAGATATGGTTATAGAAGATAGCTTTCTGACTTTGGTAAAGCCAGGTAAGAAAATACCCTCTTCGATAGAGACATTAACCGGTATAACCGACTTGTTGTTGGAAAAAGAAGGAAAAGCACTTGAAGATGTATTGCCATGCTTTATAGATTTTGTTTCTGATTGGCCCATTGTTACACACAATGCTGATTTTAACTATGCTTTTCTGCGAAATGCTTGTAAAAACTACAATCTGCCACTGTTTGCCAACCGCTGTATAAACACCCTGCCAATTGCCAGGAAAATGATAAACGGTGTGCCAAATTACAAGCTGGCAACTTTACTAAACTATTTTGGTATTGAAATAGCTGTAAAGCATAGAGCCATGGAAGACTGTTTGGCTTTGAACGAGCTTTACACAAAACTCATTGAAATGGAGCATAAGGAATAGTAAAATAGCTTTTCTGTAGGGAAACATTTAGTGTGTTCCCCGCATGTGCGGGGGTGATCCTAAGATATTCTTTATTTAACGACCATTTAATATGTGTTCCCCGCATGTGCGGGGGTGATCCCAGCCAGCCCTGAGATTCCCTCAGTGGTGATAAGTGTTCCCCGCATGTGCGGGGGTGATCCTAAGGGGCCGGATTCGGTCAAGTTAAAGCAGCCGTGTTCCCCGCATGTGCGGGGGTGATCCACCGGCTCCAGGGGGTGGGTAGTTGCTTTTTGCTCTCTAACCTTACCGGCCAGGGCACAAAGCAGTTGTTCCGTCCTGTTGGAATAAAATAGTTCAATCACAGGGTGATCGCTCCTGCAGTTAGATTGTATATATATCTTTTTCGCTTATAAGATCATAATTCCTGTCAGGGACACATATATGTCACTTTGCGGTAATAAATGCTGGATAACGACCTACTTTTCAGCATCATTAAGCACCATAATGGCTTAAATATTATATTTTGAAACCCTGATCCATCCGGTATTATACCCCGTGATCGATGAAAGTCTTCATTTTGAATAGCACCTTAAAGCATTTGGAAAATATTTATGCCAAACTTGGGTTGTTAACAACCACCAAAACAGCCTTCTTTAAAAGAAAAGGACATTTCCCGGGCGATGTTGAAAAGAAGCATAAATCTTAATAACAAAAAAGCCACTGGAGGTAAGTTTCTTGCGATACACGCCTGAATTGGAGCTGGAACAGAGAATAACCAGGCTGCAGGATAGCCTGAAGTACAGCGGTATTGACGGAGCAATAATCGTTCAAAATGCGGACCTTTTTTATTTTTCCGGAACTATACAGCGCTCACATCTCTTTGTTCCAGCAGAAGGAGAACCTATACTGCTGGTCAAAAAAGACCTCGAACGGGCAAAGAAAGAATCTGCCCTGAAAAACATCACCGGACTTGAAAGTCTCAAGGAAATTAAAACAGTCCTCCAATCTTATGGCTACGGCTCCTTTGATTTAATTGGTTTTGAGCTTGACGTGCTGCCCGCAGAGCAGTATTTACGATTTCAAAAGCTTTTTGAACCGGCCAGGATAACCAATATAGGCCCGCTGATACGCAACTTGCGTATGATTAAATCACCTTATGAGATAGAAATCTTCAGGGATATAACGAAGCATCATCATGAAATATTTTCTTTTATCAGAAACAATCTTCAAGAAGGCATTTCTGAATGTGAAATGAACGGAAAAATAACAGGAATCTCACAAAAGAAAGGCCATTCAGGGTTAATGCGCATACGGGGTTTTAACCAGGATTTGTTTTATGTTCACTTCTTATCAGGTCGGAATACGACGCCAAGCTATTTTGAAGGCTCTGTAGGCGGAAAAGGAGTCAGTCCCGCTTTTGCACAGGGTTCCAGCACTAAATTAATCGGCAGAAACGAACCGGTACTGGTAGACTACAGTTTCAACCTTGACGGGTACATGCTGGACCAGACAAGAATTTTTTGTATCGGAACCCTTCCGGATCACCTGGTTGAAGCCCATAAAACAGCAATTGACATTTTAAGGGAGCTGGAAACAATGTCAGCACCAGGGCTTAGTTGCAGTAAGCTTTACGAGCGGGCCGTGGAACTGGCAGCCAGAAGTCCTTACAAGAAGCACTTTTTAGGCTACCCCAAACCGGTGAACTTTGTCGGCCACGGTATCGGCATTGAACTGGATGAGCTCCCGGTGATTGCCTCTGGCTTTAACAGCCCGCTGCAGGCAGGAATGGTTTTTGCCCTGGAACCCAAGTTTGTCTTTCCTGACGG
>CAYWIY010000126.1:0-6060 GCA_964458455.1 uncultured Syntrophomonadaceae bacterium
CCATGAACTAAATCCTCTCCCGGGAGTAACCTCTCCCCCTTCTGCAACCGGCCATATAAACTGACCTGTTCCCTTTGAAGGCACCTGTGCTGTGCCTTGAATTTCTGCCTGGGTTACAGGTTCGCTGATCACAGTTTCTTTAACTGCAACCCTGTTCACTTTTTCTCCATTAATTCGGGTTACATGATATACTATCTCTTTCCTGCCATCTTGTCCAGGAGTTGCGATCTCGTTTTGAACTACCCACATTTCCTCGTCATATGTAACCTCGACATCGAAAGGAATGGGTTCTGTAACCACCAGTTCTTCAACAGATTGCACTGTAACTCCGGTATTAATGATTGTATCATTTAAACTTTTTTCCTGCGTGTATCGAACAGTTCCAGCCGCCCCTGGAGCAGGAGCGGGATAAAGGTGTGGATGGTAACCAAAAATGCTTGCTGTGCCTGTCTTAAACCATTGGGGCGCTTCAACCTTATCTTCGGACTCTTTGCCCATTAGTAAAGCAATAATTTCTTCCTCGCTAAACACAAATTTAGGGGCCACGGAACAGGGCCTGAGAGATAAATCCTCAACAACAGATATATCAATGATTTTGGTAACTTCGCTTTCATCAAGATAAGTACCCTCCAGGTAGCTAACCACTTCTTCCAATACTGTTTCTGAAGCAACCGGAACCAGAGGGACATCATCAACCATAAGCAGATAAGCATCAGTTAAAAAGGTGATCTCCTGCTTGATTGTTTCTTCAACATGTTTCAGATCTGGAACTGCTTCAGGCCTGTAATCTTTCTTTATCTTAATTCTATTCCCTGGTTCTACCGGCATACCGTAATAATCGTCTACCCGTGTGGTAAGATCATCAATTAGGGTTTCTACCTGCTTAATATCACTAACAGACCCGATCTCCCTGCCGTCAAAAACAACCACGTAGACATAGTGACTGTAATACCCTTGTAAGACAAGGGCTATTATTAAGATGAATGAAGAGGCAATAATGAAAGAAGAGGCTCTAATACCCTTACTTTTAAGCAGCAAGGCCAAATTCTTGAAGTTGTAACTTAGTATTTCAAAAAAACCTTTACGGTTTTTCAGTTTCGGCCTTTTACCTGCAGGCACAGTTTGGACTGACCTGGGTGTCATTTGATTGTTCCTCTCTGCAATGCCAGTGCTGTGATTCCGTGCACCCGGTGTTAATTTAATTTACCTTGCATTAGACAACACCACAAAAACAGCAACAATCAATAAAATTCGCTTTATTTTTCAATTCCCCTGCTGCATCTCCATACCGGAACCATTCACTATCCAGACTTCAGCCTACCAGCTATTTCACGAGCCGCCAGCATGCCTGTTGCAGAAGCTTGAATCAATCCCCTGGTAATTCCTGCTCCGTCTCCCACGGCAAAAAGATTTTGAATTCCGGTTTCCAGGGCACGGCTTAAACAAAGCCTGAATGAATAGAACTTGACTTCTACTCCATACAGAAGAGTATGCCTGGAGTTGACCCCGGGAGCCACCTTATCAAGAGCCTCCAACATCTCAATAATAGCAAGGAGGTAGCGATAGGGTAGGACTAAACTGAGATCTCCCGGTGTGGCTTCTTGCAGGGTAGGCTGGACAAGACCGCGCCTTATTCGCTCTGGTGTTGACCTGCGCCCTTTGAGCAAATCACCCAGGCGCTGAATGATAACACCATCGCCAAGCATATTTGCCAGGCTTGCTATATAGCGTCCATAACGAATAGGCTCAGAAAAAGGCTCTGTAAAGGTTTTGCTGACCAGCAGGGCAAAATTAGTATTATCAGTTTTAGTGGTGGCAAAGCTGTGACCGTTTACTGTAAGCAAACCACCATTGTTTTCAGTTACCACAGCTCCATAAGGATTCATACAGAAAGTGCGGATCCGGTCATCAAATTGGCTGGTAAAATATACAAGCTTAGATTCATAGATTTTAGCGGTGAGCTCTTCCATGATCACGGCAGGGACCTCTACCCGGACCCCGATGTCAACAGGATTGTTGATGCCCTGCAAGCCCAACTTTTTCGCCTGGCCGTAGATCCAATCTGCACCAATGCGGCCGGCTCCGCATATGACATAATCGGCCTTAATTTCTTCACCTGACGACAGCTTGACTCCTTCAATACAACCTTCCCGGTGGAGCAACTCTTCCACGGTCGTGTTCATCATGATATCGGCCCTGCTTTTAAGCGTCTCCTGCATCTTTTCCAGGATCACATAACAATTTTCAGTTCCCAGGTGCCTTATTTTCGCCGGTATTAAACTGAGACCCGCAGCCGCTGAAAGTCTCTCCATATTCTTAATCGCTTCTTTATCTGTACCAAAAACTTCTTCAGTGGCTCCGAAAGAAAGATAGGTTTGATCGACCTCATCAATCAATTCTTCCACTACGCTGCGATCTACGTATTCTTCCAGCAAACCACCAAAAGCAGAGGTCAGGGTCAGCTTGCCGTCGCTAAAAGCGCCGGCACCACCCCAACCGCAAGTTATGGCGCAAGGATCGCAGCGCAAACAGCGGCCATACTCCTGCTGGGTCTTACATTTGCGCTTTTCAAGGGGCGCTCCTTTATCAATCATTAATACCCGGGCCTTGCTTTTTGATGTCAATTCCATGGCTGCAAATATACCAGCCGGGCCGGCGCCCACAATAATAACATCGTAATCACGATTTGAATTCATTTTTTCACCCTTCTTGGCTGGATGGCTCCCTTGCAATGTTGGCAAATTTTGTATACCGGTCAAGAAAATAGAGCTCAACAAGCCCTGTCGGTCCGTTACGCTGCTTGGCGATACTAATTTCGGCAACATTACCTTTGTCTGATTCTTTGTTGTAATACGCTTCCCGGTAGATAAACATTACCACGTCTGCATTGGCTTCTATACCGCCGGATTCCATTAAGTCACTGAGAATAGGCCTGCGGTCGGGCCTCTTTTCTACAGCCCGGCTGAGCTGGGATAACGCCAGAACCGGAACATTGAGCTCTTTGGCCAGCGCTTTTAAAGCCCGGGAGATCTCGGAAAGTTCCTGTTGCCGGCTTTCTGACCGGCTGAAACCGCGCATTAACTGCAGGTAGTCGACAAAAATAGCATTGAGGCCTTTTTCTGCTTTTAACCTTCTCGCCTTAGCCCTGACTTCCATCACTGAAAGAGAAGCGCTGTCGTCGATATAAAGCGGTGACTCACTAAGCGGACCCACTGCTTTTGTCAATTTTTGCCATTCTTCTTGCGATAAAAAACCACGGCGCATATTCTGGGCATCTATCTGCGCTTCCGCACAAAGCAACCGCTGAGCCAGCTGTTCCTTGGACATTTCCATGCTGAAAAAAGCGGTTGGCTTTTTATCTTTTACCGCCACTTGCTGGGCAATATTTAGTGCAAATGTAGTTTTCCCCATACTGGGCCGGGCGGCAACAATAACCAGGTCTGATTCCTGGAGGCCGTAGCACATCCGGTCAAGATCAGCAAACCCGGTTGGAAGGCCTGTCACTCCCTTTTTTTCATCGTAGAGCTTTTCAATCCGATCAAAAGTTTGAACCAGGACATCTTTCAAAGGAGCAAAACTTTGGTGCTTGCCCCGGGTACCTATCTCAAATATCAATCTTTCGGCTTCATCTAAAAATTCATCTACATTGTGCGGGGCTTCAAAGCTGCGGGTAACAATTTCTGTAGCAGCCTGGATCAAAGAGCGCAGGATAGATTTTTCCCTAACAATCTGGGAATGATATTGAACATTTGCCGCAGTAGGCACCGCATTGGCAAGAGTAATTAAATAAGAGCGGCCACCAATATTATCCAGTGACTGGTTGCGTTGCAGTTCTTCGGACAAGGTCACCAGGTCAACAGGCTCACCCTTTTCGCTTAAGGATAATATGGCAGAAAATATTTTTTGATGAGCAGTGCTGTAAAAATCCTGATCTGAGAGCACCTCTGCAGCTGCAAAAATGGCTTCCTTATCGATCATCATTGATCCGAGAACCGATTGTTCAGCTTCCTTGCTCTGTGGTGGGACCCTGTCACTGATTACAGCCAATTATAACTGCCTCCTTTCAGAAGGATGCTATTCCTTCTGTTCAACATTGATGGAAACCTCGGCTTTAATGCCGGGATGCAGTTTAACAGTTGCAGTATGGCTGCCAAGACTCTTGATATGGCCATCAGTTTCTATATCTTTTTTATCAATTTGAAACCCTTTTTCTGATAACTTGTCGGCTATATCAGCCGGAGTAACCGAACCAAATAGCCGCCCGCCTTCGCCGGCCGGCATAGAAATATTTAATTCAAGAGCTTTTAGTTTTTCGGCCTGATCACGGGCCTGTTCCTCCAGCTGCTTGTTCAGCATTTCTTCTTTTTCCTGCCGCTTTTTCCACTCGCGAAGTCTCTGGGGGGTTGCTTCTACAGCCATTCCCTTCGGGATAAGAAGGTTACGGGCATAGCCCGGGGCTACATCTTTCAGTTCTCCCTTTTTGCCCAAATTAGACACATCTTGCTGCAAAATTATCTTCATTGCCAAACACTCCTTTCAGCCACCTTGATATAGTATTTCCTAATAATCTCTCTAATATAGGCCTCTAAAACCAGCTGTTTTAAACCGGATCGAGCTCAAACCGGCTTAAACAGCAAGTTTGTTTTAAGCACATATTGACCTGGATTATAAATTCTCCCCTGACCCAGTTACTCCTGCATATTGAAGCGTAAAATAAAATGACGGTGCCCGGATGATTCTCCCGACACCGCCTAAAACCGGTTATCAAGGTCTTACTCTGTTGTATAGGGTAGCAGAGCCATTATGCGGGCCCTTTTTATAGCCCGGGTCAATTGCCTCTGGTGCCTGGCACAATTTCCTGAAATACGGCGCGGAAGCACTTTCCCTCTTTCAGTCATAAAACGTTTTAATTTATCATACTGCTTATAATCTATATTTTCTATTTTATCTACACAAAAACTACAGATCTTTTTTTTCGGTTTTCTTCCACGATCTCGCCTCATCTAATCACCCTCCTTCCGCTAAAAGGGAACGTCGTCTCCACTGATATCGATATCATCAGCGTCTCCACCAGGAGATTCATCCATGCTCGGCTCTTCGGAGCCGCGGGGACGATCCAGGAAGCGCACATCACTGGCAACAACTTCTGCCACTTTCCGCCTGACACCCTGGCTATCGTCGAAAGAACGAATTTGCAAACGGCCGCTGGCAGCACAAAGACTGCCCTTTTTCAGGTAGTTTGCACAATTTTCAGCTTGCTTGCGCCAGGTTACTATTCTTATAAAATCTGTTTCACGTTCTCCCTGCTGGTTGGTAAAGGGGCGGTCAACAGCAATTTGAAAAGTAGCAACCGGCACACCGCTTCCGGCAGTATAACGCAACTCAGGATCATGGGTTAAACGACCAATCAACACAACCTGGTTTAACATGTTAGACAGACCTCCCGGTTTTACTCTTTATCCTTTTCTTCAGAAGGTTGTTCATTCTCAACACTTCCGCCTTCTACTGTCTCTGCAGGTTCTGCAGTGTTTTCACCGCCACCCATTTCCTCTCCGGCATCTTGGCCGCTATCAACAGCAGCGGCTGCCGGCTCTTCCTGGTCCACAGGCTCTTCAGGCGCAGCGGCCCCTTCCGCCTGCGGCTCTTCTGCAGCAGCAGTTTCATAATAATCTTCTTCTACACGGACAATCAAAAAGCGAAGAACTGCGTCATTGACTTTAAAGAAGTGTTCCAATTCAGGAATTACGGTGCCCTGGCCTTTGAAGTAAACCAGGTAATAGTGGCCTTCTGTGTGCTTTTCGATTTCATAAGCAAGCCGGCGCTTGCGCCAGTCAACCAGCTTGTCGACTGTGCCACCATTCCCGGTGATGGTGTTTTTTATCCCGTTCAATACTTCTTCATGTTCTTCCGTCTCCAATTCCGGACGGATAATGAACATTACTTCATAAAGTCCCATCAATTATCACCTCCCTCTGGACTTACGGCCCCTATCGGAGCAGGGATATGCCTGGAACATAATAGCATAAGTAGCCGGGCAAGGCAAGCTAGTGACAAGCATTT
>CAYWIY010000127.1:0-5957 GCA_964458455.1 uncultured Syntrophomonadaceae bacterium
AAAACCGAGTACGAAGAAGACGGCACCCCGGGCTACAACGTCCGCGAAACCGTCGATCCAAATATCTTTTCCGCCGGCCCGGCCAACCAGGCGGGCTTCTTCGGCGCTTACCATATCTACCCCAACTACCCCGACTTCATGAACAACGAGCCTGCCTTTGCCGAATACTCAGACGAGGAAGGGGTATTTCGCTACAAGGGCTACCTGCACCAGTTTATGGAGATCCATCCCCCCTACCCGGCCCTGGTAGCCGAGTTCGGCATTTCCACCTCCCTGAACACGGCCCACTTAAGCCCGGACGGCCTGCACCACGGCGGGCTGGATGAAACCGACCAGGGCGAAATGACGGTGCGGATGATGCGCTCCATCATTGACGAAGGATACGCCGGGGGCATTATCTTCGAGTGGGCCGACGAATGGGCCAAGAAAACCTGGAACACCGAGCCGTTCATGGTCCCCTGGGAGCGGCAGGTGCTCTGGCAAAACGCCATGTGCCCCGAACAAAATTACGGCCTCCTGGCCGTAGAACCGGAAGCACGCGACCCTGAAGAGCTTTACACTACCTGGCATGAAAGCGAAGCAGAACAAGCCTTCAGGGCCCCGGAAGACCAATCCGCTTCCTTCGGCAAGATCAAGTCGCTCGAAACGGGGGCGGACGAAGCCTTCCTCTACCTGGCCCTCACTATCGATACAGGGCAAGAGCAGGCCGGCAGCAGCCTGCCCTGGGATGAACTCGGCCTTGCCGTCGGCATTGACACCGGCATCAATGATGCAGGCGCCCTTTCCCTGCCCCTCTCCGGCCCGCCGGAGCTGCCAGGCGGGGTTGAATTCATGCTCCATCTCGCCTCCCCGGAACAGGCGGACTTTTTAAGCGTCCCCTCCTACAACCGGGGCGAGTTCAACTTCTACCCCGGCCAGTACCCGGAAGCTGAATTTACCCGGATTGAAACCCTGGTTAACCGGGAGCGGGTTACCCCCGACAGCAGGGTATTTGAAGCGCAGTACTCAGATGAAAGCAAGCTCGAATACGGACCCTTTGATGCAGATGAGCCCGGCTACAATTCGCTGGCCCACTGGTACACAGAAGAAGAAAACGGAAGGATAGTAATCCGCCTGCCCTGGATGCTCCTTAACGTATCTGACCCCTCCGAACACCGGCTGCTGCATGATTCCGGCGACTACAACGAGCATCCGGCCCGGGACGAGCTGTCTACAGCAAAAACAGATGGCTTCAGCTTCTACGCGGCCACCTACAGCAAAGATAACGGGACAGCACTTGCTGCTGAAAACCTCCCGGAAGTGATCGATTTCGAACCCCGCCGGGGCGAAGAATTTATCGCACCTGACCCCTACCGCTGGCCCGGCTGGGAAGAGCCGCGCTACCGGTTCCGCCTTAAAGATAGCTATGAAATAATCGCCGATTATTTCGGCGAACTGGAATAAAAACACCCCGGGAAATGAAAAGGAGGCACCATGCGGCGCAGGCACGTTTTAGCAATCATCATCCTCATCATCGGTGGCTACATCCTGGCCTGGCACCTGCAGCCGGTCCGGGAAATTGACATGCTCGTGGTCGATAAAACCGTCCCAGAAATGGATTACCGCGAGCACCGGGCCATATTCTGGGTAGCCCACCACCACCTCTTCACCGACCCAGAGGGGGATTTTTACCGCGCCGACCGGGATTACCTCGGCTACCACCCCGAAACGGGGGTTAAAGAAGAGCTCACTTTAGCTCACTTAACCGGGGTCAATTTACTTTACCTGGCCGACAGCTACGGCATTTACGACTACGAAGAAGGCCTGGAGGTATATGAAGAAAAGCTGCCTTACGAGCACCAGGATATCGAGCTGATCTATGGCGGTTTTGACCGGGACGAAGCCGAAACGGCGGCCCGCTTTGCTGCGGAAAAAGGAAACATCCTGGTCGGGGAACACAATATTTTCGGCTACCCCACCTACCTTAACCCGGAAGCGGCCCGGATCCTGCAGGACCTCTTTAACGTCCGCTACGACGGCTGGCTGGCCCGCTACTACCACGACCTGGACCAGGCCGCCTTCTGGCTGAAAGAGCTTTACAGCAGGATTTACGGCCTTCCCTGGGACTTAGACGGCGCCGGCATGGTCTTTATCCGCGAGGAGGTCCCCGCCCTGGGCTGGCACCCAGACCTGGTCGTGGTCGAAAGGGAAGACTTCACCGGGCCCTGGCCGATTATCGAAACAGGCGGCCACCATCTGGTGGACGGGGCCGCATCAGGCGTGCCCTACCTCTACTGGATGGAGGTACTCCGGGTGGAAGAAAACGAGCACACCGAAGTCCTTGCTTATTACGAGCCGCCTGTTGATGAAGAGGCCCGCGAGCGCCTGGCTGCCCGCGGCCTGCCCGGGCGCTTCCCCGCCGCCGTAAAACACAGTCCGCCCGGTGAGGCCGAGCGGCTCTATTTTGCCGGCGACTTCGCCGACCAGCTGCCGGCCCTGCTACCGCCTGGCCTGAGCGGGAGCGCTGCTATCCAGCGCTTTTTAACCTATATTCCCGGCCTGCCGGAAGAGTACCGCTTCTACTTCCAGTGGTACGAGCCGGTTTTGGCCAACATCCTATCGAGCGCAGAAAAGAGGGCTGATCATGACGAACCATAACCGTGAACCTGAAAAACAGCCGGCCCCGCAAAGAAACCGGGCCGAAATCCCACCTGAAGCCTCCCTCCTGGTCCAGGTATTAGACCAGGTCAGCGACGGGATCTACATCACCGACACCGAACGCAGCATTGTCTTCTGGAACCGGGCCGCCGAAAAAATTACCGGCTACAGCCAGGACGAGGTGCTCGGCAAGCGCTGCGCCGACGACGTCCTCAACCATACCGACCTGGCGGGCAGCGAGCTCTGCGGCAAAGAGCTCTGCCCCCTCCACCGGTCCATGCTCTCTGGTGAGCCCATGCAGTCGCCCCTGACCCTCAAGGCCCTGCACAAGGACGGCCGGCGCCTGGTGGTGGAAGTAAGCATTACCCCCCTGCGGGGCCCCTCAGGCGAGGTCATCGGGGGCATCGAGATCTTCCGCGATGTCAGCGCCAGGGCCGACCTGGAAGAGAAAAAAGCCCGCTTTTTCAGCTCGCTCAGCCACGAGCTGAAAACCCCGCTTTCGAACATGCAGGGCTACCTGGACCTGCTCCTGGCAGAAGACGCCGGCCCCCTGAACGACACCCAGCGCGAGTTCCTGTCCACAGCCTACCGGGAGGAGCAAAAACTGGCCTCCTTTATTGACGAGCTGCTCGAAATGGGCCGTTTCGAAGGGACCGAGTATTCCTACCGGCAGGAAATCCTTGATCTGTCGGAGATCCTGTCCAACCTGGCCCGCGGCTTCAAGGCCGCCGCAGCAAAAAAAAGCCTCCAGCTTGAAACTGGTATAGCCCCGGATCTCGCCCTCTTCGGCGACAAAGACCGCCTTACCCAGGCTTTCAGCAACCTCATCGGCAATGCCGTTAAATATACTGAAACCGGAACGGTAAGCCTCAAAGCCGCCTTTGATAAAGAAGCTGACCAGGTCGTCGTTGAAGTTGCAGACACCGGGCCGGGCATCCCCAAAGAAGACCAGGAAAAAATCTTCGAGATGTTTTACCGCCTTGACCACCACCAGGGCGAAGGCACCGCCGGAACCGGCATAGGCCTTTACATCGTCAAGCGGGTTATAACCCGCCACGATGGGCGGATTACCCTCCAGAGCGCCCCCGGCGCAGGCAGCACCTTCAGGGTTTATTTGCCCGGTTTCATCAAGCACAGGGAGGAGGGAGACTCCTGATGGCGGAGGAGAAAAAAATACTGGTAGCAGAAGACGACCCCGGCTTAAACCGCCTGATCTCCTTCAAGCTGAGCAGGGAAGGGTACCTGCCCCTTTCCGTTTTCGATGGCAAAGCCGCCCTGCAGGCCGCCCTGGAAGAAGATGTCGAAGCGGTAATTTTAGACATCATGATGCCCTTTTTGGACGGCATCCAGGTTTTAAAAAAGATCCGCGCCTCCGGCTTGCTTCTGCCCGTGATCATACTTTCAGTCAAAAGCCGGGAAGACGACCTGCACCAGGCCCTGGAGCTGGGGGCAAACGACTACATGACCAAGCCGTTTCAGCCGGATGAGCTGATCGAACACTTAAAACAGGTCCTGGGGGAAGCTTAAAGATGGACCCTTACCTTTACAACCTGCTAATTATCATCCTCATCCTGGCCGGAATCATCCTCATCATGGCCGGGGCAATCGTTTTGATCCGCCTCCTGTCGGCCAGGAACCAGCGCGCCTACCGGAAAAAAGCTTTAGAATGGGAAGAGATATTCCTTGATTACCTGCACTCAGGACTCGGCCTGGAGGAAGCCTGCCGGCGTATGGCCGGCGAGAAACGCTATTACTGGCTGTGGCGTTTTTTTGCGCCCTACCTGGAAGTTTTAAAAGGAACGGACTTTGAAAAAACCAAAGCCCTGTGCCGGGAACTGGGCCTGATCGACCATTACCGGGGCAAGCTGCGCCGCGGCCGCCCCGCAAGCAGAGCACTCGCAGCTAGAGTCCTCGGCAGCCTTAAGTGCCGCGATTCGGTGCCCGAAATGCTCAACCAGCTCGGCAGCAAAAACCCCCTCATCGTCCAGGCCGCCGCCCAGGGGCTCGCCCGCTCCGGTGTAACAGAGACCTTTCTTCCGGCCGCCCGCGCCCTGCTCAGCCATACCTTTTTCACATATGAAGGGGTAACAGAAATCCTGAGCGGCTACGGCAAGGAGGCCTGCCCCCTGCTCCAGGAATGGATCGAAACAGAAGCAAAAAAACTTCCCGACCCCCACCAGTCGCCCGGTGGACGGGTGCCCAAAAGAAAACCCCGCCGGGGCGAAACCGATCCATCTGTGCTGGTTTCGATCATGACCGACCTGCTTGGTTACTTCCGCTGCCCCGGGTCGCTGCCCCTTCTGGGGCGCCTGCTGGAGCGGGCCGATGATGAAATCACGGTCCACGTCCTGAAAGCTTTGCTTCGCTTCGGCGAAGTGCCGCCTGACTTCGATCTCAAGCCCTACCTGCAGCACCGCTACTGGGTAGTGCGCAACTTCAGCGCTAAAATCTGGAAGCTTACCGGCGACCCTCAGGCCCTCCCCTTGCTAGAAGATCTGCTGAGCGACCGCAACTGGTGGGTCCGCTTCCAGGCCGCTGAAGCCCTGCGCAGCGCCGGCAGGCCGGGCCTGGCCCTTTTGGAAAAACAGGCCGCAGGAACCGACCAGGCTGCGGCCGCAATCAGCACTTACGCTTTAAGCCGGAGCGAGGTGAAAGAGCCCTCATGAGCACCTGGGTAATCATCCTCATTTTCTACAACATCTTTGTCCTGTTCTACTTCCTCGGCATCAACGGGTTTTACCTGTTCCTGGTCCTGCTTTCCTACCGGGACCTGCGCTTTTTGCGCGGCGCCGAAAGGGCGGCCGACCGCTTCAGGGCCTTCCGGTCGGAATTCTACAAGCCCCTTTCGATCATCATCCCCGCCTACAACGAGGAGTCGACCATTGCCGAAACCGTCTATTCGGCCCTCTCCCTGCGCTACCCCGAGTTTGAAGTGATCATTGTCAACGACGGCTCTTCTGATAAAACCCTGCCGGTCCTGCAGGAGCGCTTCAACCTGGAAGTTTCGGCCCGCGACTACAGGCAGGAGATCCCCTGCCGGCACATCCGCGGCACCTACAGCTCCACCGACTACCCCAACCTGGTCGTGGTCGACAAAGTCAACGGCGGCAAGTCGGATGCCCTGAACGCCGGGATCAACATTTCCCAGTTCCCGCTTTTCTGCAACATCGATTCCGACTCGCTCATCGATGCCGACTCCCTGCTCAAGGTGGTCGACCTTTTTGCCAGGGACTGGCGCATCGTGGCCGCCGGGGGCACCATCCGCGCCGCCAACGACTGCCGCATCGAGGATGGCAAGGTCACAGAGATCCGCCTTTCGC
>CAYWIY010000128.1:0-5876 GCA_964458455.1 uncultured Syntrophomonadaceae bacterium
TTATGGTCCCACTTTCCCTCCAGGGCCCGGTAGAGGAGAGCCAGATCGCCTGGAATTAGCTTGTGGGTCAGGTTCAGCTCGTCTGCGATTTTTTTGGTCTCCTTTAAGAAGCTTTCGGTATCATAAGCGCCGGTATCGATAACAACCAGGTGGGTGTAGTGCTTGAGCATGATCTGAAAGAGCGAGCGGGTTCTTTCCCGGCCGTACTTTTCGATGCTGTGCTGGTATTCATTCCAGATGTTGTTCTCGTAAGTTAACCAGCCTTTGGTCAGGTAGTAAGCTTTGTAGTCATTTTCCAGTTTTCTTCTCTGCTCGTTTCCGCCCAGGAACATGGAAATACAATCATCGACTTTCGGGATTACCAGGGTAGAGGTTTTTGAACTTATGCCAAGCAGTGCATTTCCGCACAATCCGAACAGCATGATAATGTAATCGCTGGTCTTGATTTGATCGATATTTTGCTGCAGCTGTTCTTTTAGTTTTTCCGGGTAGTTGTGGAGGCCTGAGTCGATCCAGTAAACGGGATAGTCAATGCCTAAAGCCTCAACAGCTTTGTTGATCTCATTTTCCAGTGTTTTGCAGGCTATTATAGATGCGTTCAGTTTAATCTCCTCCAGCTTCTGTATTTCATCAATCAGTAGCAGCTGAGTTATGGGCAAGCAATTTCATATATTATAACAGCATTGGGGTGGTTATAAAACACGCAGGCGGCACTGCCCGTTTTCCTGAGGCAGCACCGCCTGTTGTTTAAATGGGGCCGTGGTTTAAGGGCTGTATTTTTTGCCTGCTTCAAACATGGCTTTGAGGTTTTCTGCATGGGCATCGTCAAGGACGGCTCCGTTGCTGAGAATAAAGCCGCCGTCCTGCCCCACTTTGTCGATCAGGTTCTTGACATAATCGTCGATCTGTTCTGGAGTGCCAGCTTTAAAGAGCGATACTGGCACGTTACCGGCAAAGCAGGTTTTGCCGTGGAGGGTTTCCTTTACTTTTTCCATGTCGGTGGCATCAAAGAACCACAGCATTTTGCCTTCCGGGATGTCGGGATCGGCCAGGAATTCGAGGCGCTGGTTATAGCCGCCTTCGGCGAAAACAAGCGGGACCAGCCCTTCCTCGATTAAGCCCAGGATTACCGCTTTAAGCTGCGGCCAGTAAAATTCGGCATACTGCTTGTTTGACATGAAGCCGTCTGCGCCCTTGTGCAGGGGCATGAATACGAAGGGGCACTTGTTGGCTGTTGCAGTGCGGACACCCATTTCAATATGGAGTGGAATTAAAGTTTCCATTGCTGCTTTTACTTTTTCCGGGCGGCGGAATAGATCGAGCATCAGGGGCTGGGTGCCGCGCATGGTGTCACCGAGGGTGTCGAACGGCGCTTTACTGAAGCCACCCAGGATCAGCGGGGTGCCCACGGTAGCCAGGACTTCTCCGTCTATGGCGCCGATGGCCTGGATCCACTCCATGGCCAGCTGGCCCGCTTCCAGGTATTTTTTGAAGGCTTCCTGGACATCGGGAATACCGACCGGGATTAATGAAGCACCCACAAAGGGTAGCTCTACCAGATCGGTAAATGGAGCCAGGTTTTTCCACGGCTCCAGGGCGCCAAATATACGGGGCAGGTAGACCCTCATCCAGTAGTCCGAAGGGTCGTTGATCATCTGGTCGTACTCGTCCGCCTTCATGTATTCATCTTCCCAGCACTGGTAGGGTGTGTTGATGCTGGTACCATGCCCGGGCCACTTGTAAAGCCTGTAATCAAGCAGTTCGAAGATCTTGCCCGGTCCGTAAAGGAAAGAGCTGGCCAGGCAATCGGGCTGAAAATCCTGGTGATACTTTTTCATGGCTTTCCCCAGCTTATCGTAGTCATACATGGCGTCCTGGGCGGTGAAACCGGCATAGGGAAAAGGATAAAAACCCATCATGGGGCAGATTGGGATACGGGACGGTTTCTTAAGCTGAACGGCGTCTTTGATAATTTGGGTTCTTTCCTTGAAAGATTTTTCTGCTTCCGGGGTAAATTCAACCCCTTCCGGGTTCATCCATATATCAAACCTGGTTTCGAGTTTTTCTTCTGGAGTCAGGTCGGTCCAGTTTTCAGTCAGCATTCTAAGCACCTCCTACCCATTTCTTGGCCAGAGAGACCGCTTCCACGGCATCCTTGCCCCAGGCGTCGGCGCCGGTGTACTCGCGGACCTGATCATCAACCGGGGCCCCTCCAACCATGATTTTAATTTTGTCTCTCAGGCCGGCTTTTTCAAAGGCTTCCACAGTCTCTTTCATCGGGTCGAAAGCCAGGGTAAGCAAGGCGCTTAAACCGACTACCTGGGGCTCGAATTCCTTTGCCGCCTCGACAAACTTGTCCGGGGAGATATCAACACCCAGGTCTTTTACTTCGAAACCGTTGGCATCAAGCATAAACCTGACAATGTTTTTACCGATGTCGTGGATGTCATCTTTAACGGTGCCGATCAGGACTTTGCCTCTTGTTTTACCGGAGTCTCCGTACTCGCCTTTGAGCTTATCCTTGGTTAGTTCAGCCAGCTGCTCCATGATCTGTCCGGTCATCATTAATTCTGGCAGGAAATACTCGCCTTTTTCGTAACGATCACCGACTTCTTCCACTGCTTTTCGGAACAAATCCACCAGTTCCAGCGGGTCTTTACCGCCTTCCAACTCCTCCCTGGCCAGGGCCAGGGCTTCATCTTCCTTCATCTCCACAATAGCATTAAAAAGTTTTTCTTGCATGGCAACCTCCTGTTTAAGTGGTTTTAGGGGGTGGTTTTAGCCTGCCGGGAATCACCTCCGGTTTGAGAGTAAAAATTTGAATATAAAAAAGTATTGTCGAAAGCCTGCTAATATTATATAGTTATATATAGAAGTTGTCAATTTGCCCTTTTATTCCCGCTCAGTTTGTGTTATTTTTAGATTTAAATATCAAGGGGCCATAATGATGGTTCCGGTTGAGAAGGAGATAACATGGTTAAAGAGGATGGACGGCTGCCGGAGGAGGCTGCCGGTGAGGGTATTGACCGCAATTCCTATGAACCGGCCTATATTCAGCTGGTTTCAATACTTAAGCGCCAGGTAGCTTCCGGTGTGCTCAGGGCGGGAGATCGCCTGCCCTCGGAATCACAGATCTGTATGCAATACAAGGTCAGCCCCATGACAGTAAGGAGGGCCATCAATATCCTGTCCGACCAGGGTGTTGTTGATACTGCCCAGGGCAGGGGGACGTTTGTTAAGCCGATCAGGCTGGAGACGGCCTCTTTTGACCTCCTGGAGCTGCAGGAGATATTCAACAGTGAAGAGACAAAAGTCACTATCCTTGAGGCCCGCATTATCTCCGCTGACAGTAAAGCAGCCCTGAAGCTAAAAGTAAACGAAGGAGAAAGGATTATTTATATCCGGCGGCTGATATCAAGGGGTGATGAACCCTTGCTATACCACCGGGAATGCCTGATCTATGACCCGCAGCGGGCGGTAGTTGAATCGGAGCTTGAAGTAACTTCCCTGCGGGGCCTGTTTAAAGGAGAGGGGAGCAGTGAATTTAAATACGGCGAGCTGAGCATTGAGGCCACAGTCATCAAAGAGGAAGAGGCCGGGCTCCTGCAGGTCGGCGCCGGTTCAGCTGCTTTCAACCTGGAGCATATTTTTTATGATTATATGGAAACACCTGTGAGCTGGGGTTGGTTTATCTGCCGCGGGGATAAATTGCGCTTTAGTTCGACAATCGGGATAAGGGAAAAAGGGGGTAACCTGTAATGACTGTAACCAGGCAGGATGATCTTATTAATTATGTGGCTGATTTGCAGGAAGCAGAGGCGCTCCAGGTTGTACGGTATTGCCTGGAAAAGGGTGAAGACCCCCTTGTGCTCGTAAATGGATGCCAGAAGGGAATGCGCATCGTGGGTGAGCGTTACAGCGAGGGCCGTTATTTTATAGCCGGCTTGATCATGGCCGGCGAAATCCTGCGCCAGATTATGGAGATGATTACTCCCACCCTGCAGAACAATCCCCAGGTTGAAGAAGCTACGGGAACGATGCTGCTTGGCACGGTGCAGGAAGATATCCACGACCTGGGTAAAAATATTGTCAAAATGCTTTTAACCTGCCGGGGGGTAACCGTTTACGATCTGGGTGTTAATGTCCCCCCGGAAAGGTTTGTGTCCGAGGCTGTAAGGTTAAAGCCTGACATCATTGGCCTTTCCGCCCTTATTACCGCCGCTTACGACAGCCTGCAAGAGACGATTGGTTTGCTCAGGACTGAAACCGCAGGCTGGCCCAAACAACCTGATATTATTATCGGCGGTAGCCAGGTTGATCAGCAAATTGCAAGGATGGTGGGCGCCGATTACTGGGTTACCGAAGGTGATGCCGGGGTTACCCTTTGCAAGCAGCTGCTGACAGAAAAAAATTGAGCCTATAATTATAAATAATCAGTGCGGATTAGTTAAACCAGGGAGAGGAGCAGTGATGGAATGCTGAAATTAGACAGTGGAGTCGGTGCACGCTGCAGGTGGTTCTACCCGATCAGTTCGTTTGTAATAGCCTGCGGGGTTTCGCTGATTTTTCTGTGGAGCATGTTTTTCCCTTACGTGCGCGACCTGTTTGGGCTGGAAACGGTTGCGCCGATAGCCCTGGCCTCATCGTTTGTAGGGCTGGGGACCATGGTTATCGCCCCTCCCCTGGCCGGCGCCCTTTTCGACAGGTACGGACCCAAGCCGCCGCTTGGAATAGCGGGAGTTGTCTTTTTTGCCGGGTTTGTAATCCTTTCTGCGATGATGAACTACGAGGACTGGACTGCGGGCAGGTACTTTTGGTACGGCGGCAGTTTCACCGTCGGGCTGGGAATGGGATTTTTCGTCGGGACCTTTCCGTCTACCGTGGCCAGGTGGTTCCCCGATAAAATCGGGACCTCCATGGGGGTTGCCGTGTCGGGGCACGCGGCCGGAAGCGTGGTTATGGCCCCGGTTATTGGAGCCCTGATAACAACTCTTGGCTTTACTGCTCCCGTTTTTATCATTACCGGGGCAGTGGGGTTTGTGCTGATTACGGCGATCGGAGTTTTATTTTGGAAGGTCCCGCCTCCTGATTGGACGCCTCAAGACAGCGCTGCTGATTTAAAGCCCGGGGCCGGAGAAGCCGGCTCTGAAAAGCACTATACCCTCGGGGAAGCGGTTAAAGACACTCGCTTCTGGTTCCTGATGGTCTGCTTTATTACCGCAGCTTTCGGATTCATGGGGTTTGCCCAGAATGCTTCCATGATCGTCGAAGAGGGCTTGCTGGCAGGAGGCTACGGCAGAGATTATATCGCGGCTTCTGTAGTGCCCCTGTTTCTTTCCCTCACGGGGGTTGCCAATGTGCTGGGGGCTTTTTCCTGGGGAGTTATAACCGATAAGATCGGAGGCCCCTGGAATTCCATTCCCCTTGTTTACGTATCATCTGCCCTGTTGATCGGGGGGTTTTACCTGGGCTATGAGTACCTGGCGCTGGTATTTGTGCTCGGTTTTATCCTTTACTTCTTGTTCGGCGGGGAACCGGCCGTCCACTTCATAATCGTCCCTTATGTTTTTGGCCGGAAACATATCGGTAAGTTGATGAACATCATGAATTCCTTTTCCGTGGGCCTGGGTATTACCCTGGGGCCGATAGTTTACGCCCAGCTTCGTGATGTCACCGGCGGCTATATCTTAGCTTTGCTGCTGGCCATAGCGCTGCGTTTTGTTGCCACCGGTTTTATTCTTGCCGCCCGCAGGAAGACGCAGTTAATGGAGGGCAAGTGAACGGGATGGATGAAAAACCGGACAGCTACTTGCGCACCTTCAACTTTTTAATGGCCCCTTCCAGCCCTTCCACGGTTAGCTCGTACATGGGGAAGA
>CAYWIY010000129.1:0-5866 GCA_964458455.1 uncultured Syntrophomonadaceae bacterium
AGGGAACCAGCCGCTTCGTAACCGCCGCAGTTGTAGACCACAGGCAGGTTCAAACCCTCGCGGGCGGCGCGGTCAATCGCTGCAGTGATATGGTAAAGGTAAGGGGTCGGTGTAACCAGGTTGATGTTGCTGCAACCGCTGCCCTGCAGGTAAAGCATGGTCCTGGCCAGCTCTTCTATGCTGCCGGCCCGGTCGGTATCGACACCCCGGCTGATGGGCCAGTTCTGGCAGTAGACGCAGGCCAAATTGCAGTTTGAAAAAAAGATCGTTCCGGAGCCCCGGCGACCCACCAGCTCCCTTTCTTCGCCAAAATGGGGCCCGGCGCTGCTGATGTAAAGATCCGCTGCTACCCCGCACTGCCCCCTCTCGCCCTGGAGCCGGTTTATCCGGCAGCGCCGGGGGCAAAAAGTACATTTGTTCATGATCCGGTAAAATTTATTAACCCTTTCTAACCGTTCTTCCTCGCTCATCTGCAAGTAAGCTGGAACTGGTTTTTGTTCTCCCTTATGCACTTTGAGCCACCTCCCTTTTGCCCTTGCCAGGCTTTTTCGGCACTTAGAAGCAAAATCCTGCCTTTAAAACTTGTTCTTCCTTCTTATCCCCGCAGGCAGGAAAAATGGGGCCGGGAATTGAATATGTGAAACTTTAAGGAGGGAGCAGATATGATCAAGCAAATTTCAGTTTTCCTGGAAAACAAATCGGGGCGCCTGGTACGGGTAGCCCAGGTTCTTGGTGAAGCCGGCATCAATATCCGCGGAATTTCGATTGCCGATACTTCCGATTTCGGGATCTTGAGGATGATCGTAGATCAGCCGGAAAAGGCCGTGTCAGTCTTCAAGGAAAAGGGAATCATGGCCACGGTTACCGATGTTATCGCCATGGAGGTTCCCGACACACCGGGCGGCCTGGCCCGGGTGCTGGAGTATCTCCAGGAAGCGGAAATTAATATCGAATACCTGTATTCATTCATTGAAAAACCGACCAGTAACGCCATTATCATGATGCGCGTGGAAAAAATCGATGCAGCCCTGGCAGTCTTGAAAAAATACAATATCCCCATCGTAAGCAGCGACAGGGTCTACACTTTTTAACACAGCCCTTGACGAGTTAGGAGTTGAAGCCAATGGAACTTAAAGATCAGCACAAAGAACATTTAAAGCGGGAAGAAATTGAAGCCCTGCAGGAAGAGGGATTAAAGAAAGCGCTCCGGCACGCCTCTATGAACAGCCCCTTCTACCGAAACCTTTTTGAACTCACCGGTTTAAAAGCAGAAGAAATTAAAAACCGCACTGATTTCACCCGCATCCCCTTTACAACCAAGAGCGATCTGCGAGAAGCTTACCCTTACGGTATGGCGGCTGTTCCCCTGGACAGGATCTTACGCATTCACGCTTCCTCTGGAACAACTGGTAAGCCGATCGTTGCCGGTTACACCTGGTACGACCTGGACTGGTGGTCCGGTGCAGTGGCCAGGATATGCGCCATGGCCGGGGTTACCGAAAAAGATATTGCCCAGGTTTCTTTCGGGTACGGACTTTTTACAGGCGGGTTCGGTTTGCATTACGGGCTAGAACGGCTTGGGGCTACTGTGATCCCCTTTTCCAGCGGCAACACCGAGCGGCAGCTAGCGCTGATGAAAGATTTTAAAACCAGCGTCCTGGTCAGCACCCCTTCTTTTGCCCTTTACATGGCTGAAACTGCTTTAGAGCTGGGCTATGATCCGCATGAATTCCAGCTTAAAATCGGCCTTTTCGGAGGAGAACCCTGCTCAGAAGCGATGCGGGAAGAAATTGAAGAAAAGTGGGGCTTGAAAGCCACCAGCAATTACGGCTTGACCGAGGTGGTGGGTCCGGGTGTAGCCGGGGAATGCCCGGAAAACAAAGGGATGCACATCCTCGAAGATGCCTACTACCCGGAAATAATCGACCCCGAAAGCGGGGAAGTGCTGCCGGACGGAACCACCGGGGAACTGGTCCTGACCCCCCTGTTCAGGGAAGGTTTCCCCGTGCTGCGTTACCGCACCGGTGATATCACCCGCCTAATCAGCGATAAATGTGCCTGCGGCAGGACCATCCGCCGGATGGACTATATCACCGGGCGCAGTGACGATATGATCATCATCAAGGGCGTAAACGTCTTCCCTTCCCAGATCGAAGAAGTCCTGGCCGGGTTCCGCGAAGTGTCGCCCCACTACCGGCTGATCCTGCACAAGAAAAAGGGTATGATCAAAGACTTAGAAGTGCAGGTAGAGCTGACCCAGGAAGGGTTTAGCGACCGTTACAAGGAGCTTGAAGCATTAGAGGACCGGATCAAGCATAGCCTGCGCTCCACGCTGTCCGTAGGTCCGCGCATCACCCTGATGGAACCTAAATCTTTAGAACGCACCACCGGCAAAGCCAAAAGGGTGGTTGAACAGGAAGAGTAAAAAAGAAACCCGGGCCACCTGCATATATCATGTCGGTGAGCCCGGGTGTATTATTGCCTGGATGTTTCTGCTGTTTCAGCCGTGCTTAGTTAAAAATACCATGGTTGGCGAATGAGGGGTGCATTTAAATACCGATTACATTCACCCCAACCTTTTCGGCTCGCCTGATGATTTCCGGGTCGCCCGTTAAAACCGGCGCCTGTTCTTCTATACCTAAAGCCAGAACAAAGCAATCCGCAAAAGACAGTCCGCCTTTAGCTTTAAGAGCAGCCGCACTTTTAATTCTATCCCAGCTTGCCTCAACTAAAGTAAGCGCCTCATCTAAAAACACAATTTCCAGCACCTCCCGGGCCGCCTGTTCTCCTCTACGGCGCAGGATGATATAGTAAACTTCCCCCAGGTTAACAGTGCTTAGGTAGGTGCCGGCTTCTGAGTCAGCCAGATAATCGGCAACAGTTTGAGCACCTTCTCCATCTTCTAAAAGCTCCAACAAAGCATAGGCATCGAATATAACTTTTTTTGTCATTTGTCGCGCTCCCGTTCCTTCACCCTTGTTTCCAGCAGTTCAGCAGTAAGGGAATTTAGCTGATCCTTCCTGTACTTACCCCTAAGATTCAGTAAGGGCTGTTTGGGCAGTGGAAAGAGAACCAGCCCTGCTTCTGTCTCCTGGACAAGCATAACATCGCCCTGTTCTAGGTCATACTTCCGGCGCAGTTCCGCCGGCAGGGAAACCTGCCCTTTACTCGAAACAGTTACTTTGTACATCTGCCTTACCTCCGCTCATATGTCTTACTAAGCAACAGTGTACAAGATATTTATTTAATTGTAAAGCGCAGGGCTGCATAATAAGAGGGGTCAGCTCAGACAATTTTTATATTAACGAGGTAAGCCTTAAATTAAAAAGAAGGGCAGAAATGAAGTGGCCTGGGCAAATAAAAAACGGTGCCTGTGTGGACTGTTCAAAACGGTTGCTGCATAAAAGGCTTAAACTGCTAACTGCTGTCCACACAAGCACCGGTCTTGCCGGATTAATCTAGTTGTAGATTGCTGTATTGGTATATGAAAAAATCTTTAATTTTTGTCCTTCTTCACGGCCGGCTCCATGGCTACGCCCTGCCCGTTAAGCAGGGAAGCGACACCGACATCGTAGCGGTTGTGGGTCCCGCCGCAAATAGGGCAGGTTTTGTCCGGGTCAATTTCCCGCTTCGGTTCGCTGTAGGTGTAAACACCGCCTTCAAAGTTGCGCAAAACTACTTTGGTCGGTGACTGGCTGATCATGTACTGGGGCATGACCGGGATCTTGCCTCCACCGCCGGGGGCATCAACCACGAAGGTCGGCACGCCCAGGCCGGTTGAATGGCCGCGCAGGTTTTCAATTATTTCAATGCCGGCCCCGACCGAGGTGCGGAAATGCTCAATACCCTGGGAAAGGTCACACTGGTATAGATAATAGGGGCGGACCCTGATTTTTAGCAGCTCATGGCTCAGTTTTTTCATGATCTCCGGGCAGTCGTTAACACCGGCCAGGAGCACGGACTGGTTGCCGAGCGGAATCCCGGCGCTGGAAAGACGCTCACAGGCGGCTGCCGAAACCTCGTTGATTTCTTTCGGGTGGTTAAAATGGGTGTTCAAGTAGATCGGATGGTATTTGGCCAGCATGCGGCACAGATCGCCGGTTATACGCTGGGGCATTACCACCGGGGTGCGTGTACCAAAGCGAATTAATTCCACATGCGGGATTTCTTTGAGTTTTTTCAGGATATATTCTATTAAATCATCGGCTATTAAAAGCCCGTCACCGCCTGAGATAAGCACATCACGCACTTTCGGGCTCCGGCGTACGTAATCGATGGCCTGTTCAATTTGTTCCTTGCTCCGGGGTTTATCGGTTCCACCGGCCATGCGGCGCCTGGTGCAGTGTCGGCAGTACATAGAGCACTGGTCGGTCACAAGCAAAAGAACCCGGTCCGGGTAGCGGTGGGTAAGGCCTTCCACGGGCGAGTCTACATCTTCATGCAGGGGATCGGCCATATCAGAAACGCTATAGCGCACTTCCATACCCGTTGGTACCGCCTGCTTGCGGATCGGGCAATTGCGGTCTTCCGGATCCATCAGGGAAGCATAGTATGGAGTTATAGCCATACGGAATGTCTCCAGGCACTGCGCCAGGCCCTTTTCTTCCTCTTCATTCAAAGCTATGACCTGCTTTAGCTGCTCCAGCGAACTGATCCGGTTGCGGACCTGCCAGCGCCAGTCGTTCCATTCTTCCGGGCTTACATTTTCCCACAAAGCTATTTCCTTGAAGCTGAGCATATATTAAACTCCTTTCCGGTTCCAGTTTTATGGAGACTTTGTCCTTAAGGCTGCCTGGACAACAGCGATTCACTTAAAAGTGAGGTCATACACAATCGAGCTTGTGGAAAACCCGGCTTTTTCATAAAGTTCCCGGGCAGCCCGGTTATTATTCTTTGTATTCAGTTCCAGGCGGGCCAGGTTTTCTTCGCGAGCCACCTCAATAATCTTTCGAAGCAGACGGTAAGCCAGGCCCCGGCCCCGGTAGCGAGGATCGATAATCAAGTCCTCGACATGGCCGTAAAAATTGTCGTTCCAGGTAGAATAATGTCCCAGGTGCAGGCTGGCAGTGCCGGCTATTTCTCCGTTAGCCAAAGCGACGTAAACCTTTATCTTACGAGGATTATGCACCGCATACCTGAACGCTCGTTTCAAAATTTCAGGTTTAGCTTCTTTCTGGTACTGCTCAATCAAAATAGCCCAAAGACGGGTCACCGCCTCTTCATCTGCCAAAACTGCTTCTCTTATTTCCATTATTTCCATGCAAATCTCCTTGCCGCACCTTTCAGGTCAACCAATTACCTGGTAATCATGATTACACGTATTGTAACAAACCAGGAGCGTTTAGGGAACTGTTGACCTGAATACGAAGCTCAGGCAATTAAAAACCCGGGCCCGGGTATCACAATCACTTCAATTTCTCTACCTGCATGTGCCGGCAGCTGCATCGGCCAATGTTGCGCTTTTAAGCGCTTCAAAAACAGGAGATTTTGCATTTTTTTAACTGTATTATTTATATCAAACCCTTATACTTTTTACTATATGTGGGAAATACAAAAATAAAGCCCAGGCTTTATACATTTTGTATAAGAAAGCCGGCCCGCGGGCCGGCTTGTAGGTATGCGGTAATTCATCATTTTTAAGGCGCTCAGGCCTTGCTTACTTCACACCGTGATCCGCTGAATCTACCTTCTCTCCCCGGGCATGCAGGATGTAGAAGACCACGAAGACCAGGACCAGGACAACGATCAATGGAATGATGGCCATGTCCATAAAAGCGGCCAGGATGTAACCGACTGCCGAGACGACAGCGGCCACAATAGCATACGGCAGCTGGGTGTTGACGTGGTCCATGTGGTTACAGCCCGC
>CAYWIY010000130.1:0-5846 GCA_964458455.1 uncultured Syntrophomonadaceae bacterium
TTGTAACGTTATCGCGGGTGATCACTTCCTGGCTGGGAACGTCTAAAGTAACAATTCGCAGGGATACACGGACAATTTTATCCACAATAGGAATAACCAGGACAAAACCGGGTCCTTTTTCACCGATCAAGCGGCCCAGGCGGAACACAACAAGCCTTTCATATTCCCTGACGATTTTGATCGCATTAACTAGAAAGAGGAAAACAATAATTAGAATGGGGCCTAAAATACCTACATCACTTAACACTTCATAGATCATTTAAGATCCTCCTTTAATTTATTTAATCTATAAAAACGTATTTGCTACTGGCTAATTGTTCCTTCAAGCAGGGTTTTATTCAGTTGATTCTTCCCGGAAACCATGATCCTGTGCGGGTCGGACCCATAATTTCAGGGTTTCTGCTTTAACTATTTCAACCTCGGTGCCTACCGGGATGGTTTGATCGTCGCTGCTGTGTGCTTTCCAGAGCTCGCCCCTGGCCTTGATCATACCTTCAGGGTTTATTTCTTCTGTGACAACTCCCTTCTCAGGAGGTTTGAAATAAGAGCTGCCGCCGGTATGCGTGCGGCGACTGTGGATTACCCGCTGGACAACAACAAGGATTATAATCAACAGGCCAATCACGGTTCCTACCACGGTTACCAGGAAAGTGGCATACCAGTCTGCTTCCATCAGGGGTTCCATAGGCAGTAAAATCGCCCCGGCCAGGAGTGATCCTGCTCCTCCTATACCCAGGATTCCAAACCCGGAAGTAAAGATTTCGGCGGCAATTAAACCAGCTCCCAGCAAGAGCAATATTATTCCGGTTGTATTGGTGTCAAAAAGGCCGATCCCGTAAATACCAAGGATCAACAGGATCAACCCGCTGACTTCCGGAACAATCGTCCCCGGAGCGCTTAAGCCAAAATAAATACCCAGGAAACCGAGCATCAAAATAAAAAAGGCAATCTGGGGATCACTGACCCAGTCCTGCAGCCTTTCGCTTAGGGTCATTTCCGCCTCAATTATTTCTGCATCTATGGTATTTAATTGATATGTTACACCCTGTTTTTCAATTTCGGTCCCGTCTAGAGTTTCCAAAAGTTCCGGCAAACTGCCTGAGAGGTGCTCAATCATGCCCTCATCAAGCGCTTCCCTGGCATCCAGGGTTAAATTTTCTGTGACAAACTTTTCGGCCAGGTCTTCAGGGCGTCCCTGTTCCTTAGCCATACTGCGCATGTGGGAAGCATAAAAATTGATTGTTTTCTCATCCGCAGCTTCGTCTCCTTCCGGAGACATTGCCACCGGCATAGCGGCTCCAACCGTGGTTCCCGGCGCCATGGCCGCAATGTCAGAGGAAACCAGGATGAAAGCTCCGGCAGAACCGGCTATAGCCCCGGAAGGCGCGACCAGAACAGCAACCGGCATCTCGGCATTCAAAAACAATTCGTTTATCTTCAAGGTTGCGTCAACCAGGCCGCCGGGCGTATTCATCTGAAGAACAAAAAGCTGGGCGCCGTCATCTTCTGCTTTTTGAACTTGACGCTCCAGGAAGCTCTGCAGGCCGGCTGTAACTGCGCCGTCAACCTCAACCACATAAACAGGCCCTTCTTCAGTTTCAGCCCCGGCAGGAGGAGTGGTTAAAAACATGCTTCCTACCAGAAAAAGCAGAAGCAAACCTGTCAGAATTAATGTGCGCTTTTTATTAATATTATTTATCATCTTATATCATCGACCCTTTTTATTATTAAGAACCCCTTTAAATATATTATAATATAATTAGTTCAGAATTCAAAGCATATAATATAGAAGCGCGATGGTTGACTGCATTATAATGGTGCAATATAATATAACTAATTAAGTTGTTTATAATAAAGAACCACTAAAAAGGAAATGGATTATGATTACAAAAAAAGCCGAGTACGCCATCATTATTTTAACAGAGTTGGCTTCCCACCCTGAAGGAACAGTTGTGACCAGCAAAGAAATTGCCCGCAACCGCGCTATTCCCTCCAATCTTGTTGTCCAGCTGCTTGCTGTATTAAGAGAAGCCGGCTGGACCAGCGGAACCAGGGGGCCTGCCGGAGGAATCAGGCTTTTAGTGGATCCTGCCGAAGTAAACCTGCGCCAGGTGATAGAAAGTATTGATGGGCCCATAGGGATTACCCGCTGCCTGTTCAGTGAAACTCCCTGCCAGGATAAAACTCATTGTTCCCTGCGTGGTGTATGGGCGAAAGCTCAGCAAAATATGCTTTCAGTTCTTGAAGAAGTATCTATAAAGGATTTGGCTGAAAAGGCAGCCAAGGACTTTTAAACCACTTTATTGTTTGATACTTCCATCAACACCAATTACAACTTCCTGCAGGGGAACGTCTACACCAGCTTCATGTAATGCTGAGTGAACCAGGCGGGATAATCCGAAACAGCATCCTACCTCCATGTGTACCAGGGTAATGCTTTTAAGATCATTTTTCATAAATATTTCAATCAATTTATTATGATAAGCATCAACGTCATCCAGCTTGGGACACCCGATCACGAGGGCCCGTCCGGCCAGGAACTGCCTGTGAAAGTCGGCGAACGCAAAAGGAGCACAGTCTGCTGCGATTAGCAAGTCCTGGTTTTGCAGGAAACGCGCTTCAGGATTAACCAGGTGAAGTTGAACCGGCCAGTGACTTAACTCTGCTTCAGGAGCTGTTGCAGTATCTTTTTCCCGGTCTGGTCTTGTTTCTCCCGGCGTGCCCATATCCCTGATTTCCCTGGTGCCGCAGCTGATCATACCTTCAGCAGGCTCGTCTTTTTGAGTTTCTTCCAGCCTTTTCAGGCGTTCCTCCACTGCGTTTTCATCAAAGGGCTCTGCTTCCCGTTCAATTAGCTCAATTGCGCCTTGCGGACACTCTCCAAGGCAGTCTCCAAGGCCATCGCAGTATATATCTTTCACCAATTTCGCTTTTCCATCCACAATCTGCAGGGCTCCTTCGTCACAGGCCGGGATACAGAGGCCGCAGCCATCACACTTGCTTTCGTCAATGGAAATAATTTTTCTAACTTCCTTATTCATAATTAAATTAATCCTCCTTCAATTATGATTATTTTATTACTGCGCTGGTTGATATAATTTTTGACCGTGTTCAAAAAACAACTCGGCAACAACTCTTTCCATATCATTTTCCGCTCTTTCTGCTATTTCTTCCAGGCTGTCACTATCCAATATATGTGATGCCTGTACTCTTTCTAGCAGTATTTTAGTTTGGTTTACTACTCCACCCGGTAATTCATGTTCTTCAGCTAACTTGTCAATGTACTGGCCGGCATCGTCAACCAAGCTGAGTTTAACCAGGGTCAGGATTACAACAGCTGCTACTACTGCAAGCAGGTCGACATTTTCACGGCGGCACTTGTTTTCAGCGGTGCTGATCATTTCTTTCATGGCTTTGCTGTTATTATTTTTTTTACCGCCAAGACGTTCAAACTCTTCCTCTAAAATGGTTTTAAAAGATTTTTTCTGGATACCCCTGGCACCTGGCCCCAGGCACATTTCGGCATGTGCACACCATTCTGCACACCCCATGTCAAAACGAGGATTAGCTACCCGGGTTTTACAATTCCGGCACCTCAGGCGAATGTCTGTCTTAAAAAATTCAATTATTTCCCCGCAGTTGGGGCATTCTTCTTCATGGACATCATCTGCAGTCCAGTAACGCATGTCCTGTCCGGGGCATTTTTGGGTAAACAATTTTACCACCACCTTAATTACTAACCTAATAAGTTATATATATTATAACGCATTATATTCATCTATGCAAGAAAAAAGCGGCCAATATTTTTGACCGCTTCATTACGACTGATTAATCATTGGAATAATATCTTAAAAAAAGGTTTAATCGTAAAGCCAACCTTCATGAGGTTGCTCATAGCTGCAGATTTCGGTTTCTTCGAAAAACAGATTTATTTCCCTTTTAGCACTTTCCGGGGAATCGGAAGCGTGAACCATATTTTTGCCTGTGAACACGGCCAGGTCGCCACGCATGCTTCCCGGTACCGCATTCCTGGGGTCAGTTGCCCCGACCAGGGTCCTTGTCATTTCAATAGCATTGTCACCTTCCCAGATCATGGCCACTACCGGCGCTGAAGTAATGAAATCAAGTAAACCATTATAAAACTTTTTGCCTTCATGCTCCGCGTAATGCCGTTCAGCCAGATCTCTTGATACAGGCATCATTTTCATGGCCACCAGTTTTAAGCCCTTGTTTTCCATTCTGCTGATAATATTTCCAATCAGGCCTCTCTGGACACCGTCCGGCTTGATCATTAAAAAAGTTCTTTCCCTTGTTTTCATTGAATTCCTCCGTATAAAAATTTTTGCTCGCATTATAGCGATTTTATGACATAGCTTAATTCTTGATCTGTCTCTGCTCAGCCGTGCATTATGTTGTATTGGTGACGGCTTATCGCGGACAATGGCAGCGATTCAGCTGCAGGCTTTCGCAGTACCTAGTAAATCGGCATTAAATGATCGTCATCTATAACCCTGGTTTCTTGGTCCATGCGGTTGCGCATGTCTTTGGGGACCGCAAATATGCCCAGAGCTGTTTCTCCGTCAAAATATTGCAGGTCTAGTTTTCTATCTTCCACAAGATTATCAAATTCTTCCGCAGTAGGTAGTTCGGTCACGTTTGGGGCAGACAGTATAAAGCCCCATTCAGTGTTATAGGAGGGTACAAAAGCACGGTATGGCCTGACGAAAGGCATTACTTCTTTAATTGTATTATTGATGGCGCTGTGCGATGCTATAAAAGGCAAGCTGGTATCTCCGGCCTGCAGGGAAAAAACCCCTTTTTCGGAAAGCCTGGTTTTGATCAGTTCAAAGTACTGGGTGGTAAAAAGCTTTAGTGCCGGCCCTTCTTCTACCGGTTCCGGAACATCGCTGATGATTACATCAAAAGCTTCTTTTTCATTCTCTAAGTATTCCCTGGCATCCATAAAATGAAGGGTGACCTTGTTGTTGTCGAAACTTCCCTGGTGCCAGCTTTCCAAATACTGGCGGCAGTTTTCAACAACTTCTCTATCCAGATCAACCATGATCAATTCTTCCACGCTCTGGTATTTTAATATCTCTCGCAGGGTTGCCCCTTCACCGCCACCAATGACCAGTACACGTCGAGGCGCCGGATGCATCAGCATAGCCGGATGCACCAGCGCCTCGTGGTAAATATATTCGTCACTTTCAGCTGACTGGACTTTTCCGTCCAGGATCAGGATGCGGCCAAACAACTCGGTGTCAACAATTTCAACCTGCTGAAAGCTGGTTTGAAAACTTTGGATGTAGTTTTCGATTCCATAAATGTGAGCCGTCCCCGGCGAAGTATGGTCTATATACCACTTGTGCTTTTCAGTAGGCACTGCTGTTTCCTCCTTACCCGAGTCCTCATTGCTTTGAGCCATAAGGAAAGGCAACTTTAAGAATAAGTGGCTGCCGGCTTATATTCAACCTGGACATCAAAGATGCCGCGCTCTATTTCACGGGCCGACATATTTTGGGCTGAAAAAGCCTGTTTCAAATAATTACACGACACCCATGGATCAACAGTTTGCCCGCAGGTAAACACGTCAACTGCGGCGTAACCAAACTCGGGCCAGCTGTGTATAGCCAGGTGGGACTCGGATATTACAACTACACCGCTTATACCTTGAGGGCTGAACTGGTGGAATACTGTTTCCTTGACTTCAGCTCCGGCCTCAAGGGCAGCAGCGACCATTGACTGCTTGATTTGCTCCAGGTCACTCAATGTTTCCATGGGGCAACCATAGAATTCAGCCAAAATATGACGGCCTAAAGCGCTCATCTCTGATACCTCCTTGTAAC
>CAYWIY010000131.1:0-5789 GCA_964458455.1 uncultured Syntrophomonadaceae bacterium
TGGTCGAAGTGGGGCGCCGGATATATGACCGGGGCTATGTTGCTGCCAATGACGGGAATATATCCGTTCGAATCAGCGAAGATGAAATCCTGACTACCCCTACCGGTGTCAGCAAAGGGTTTATGGAACCTGATATGATGATCAAGGTAAACCTGGAGGGTGAAAAACTTGCCGGAAACCTGGAGCCTTCTTCTGAATTGAAAATGCATCTTGAAGTATACCGGGTTCGCCCCGACGTGGTTGCCGTCCTGCATGCCCACCCGCCTGCCGCCACCGCTTTTGCCGCAGCCGGCCAGGCCCTGGACAGGCCTGTCCTGCCGGAGATAATTATCGCCCTGGGGGATGTGCCCCTTGCCAGATATGGAACTCCTTCAACAAACGAAGTACCAAAATCCATAAGGCCGCACATCAAAGACCATGACGCTGTGCTGCTGGAAAATCACGGTGTTCTAACCCTGGGGACAGATTTGTATAAGGCTTTGTTTAAAATGGAGAGTATAGAGCATTTTGCGCAGATCAGCATTTATGCCCGCATGCTCGGCGGAGAACAGGAACTTTCAAGTGAAGAAGTGGAAAAACTGCTCCAGGTAAGAAAAAAAATGAACCCCGGGGGAAGGCACCCCTGGGGTTAGCCGTCTTTCTGTTCTACTTCTGTAACATATTCGGTTTTTATTTTTTCAACAAGGAACTGAAGAGCATCTACAACGTGCGGCCTGATATCGCCGCCGATGAGCACATACATGATGTCATCTCCAACTTCTAACCGCCCTTGATTAAGCCAGACTTTGACATAAAAGATGCCTTCCATCTTGTAAGTTTCTGAAATGGCCTCTTCCACCCTGGCTGCATCGTAAGAGAACTCCATGCTTTTAACCTGGGAACCATCATCAAGTCCCTGGCGAACCTTTGCCTTGGGAGTTTCACGCACTACCCCGTTATGGGCCAAAAACATCCCTACCTGTGCTGCTGCCGGATCTGCCTTTGCTTCCCGGAGCCACTCGTCAATAGAGGGAGGCGTTTTTTTCCTGTTTTCATTAACCATTGTATTTTGTTTTCCTTTTTGCTGATGCTTAATATTTCTTCAAGCTTTACTCAAGCAGCGCAGCCAGTTTTTTTCTTCGACCGTATCGATGGAAATAGAGTTAAAACCAGCTTCCTGCAGCAGACGCTCGAGTTCGCCGGAGCTGTATATATTCATTTCACCGGCAGCCAGGTAGCGCTCATTTCTTTCTTTAAACATCTCGCTGGGATAAACTGCGTTAATGATCAAAAACTTTCCGCCCGGTTTGAGGACCCTTTTCACCGCTTCAAAACCGCGGGCAATACCGGGCCAGAAATAGATTGTTTCTACGGCGAGCACCAGGTCGAACAGGCCTGCTTCAAAGGGCATGTTTTCCACGTCAGAATGGATTATATCCACCCTGCCTTCAGTGATGAGCTTTTCGTTGTACTGCTTCGACCAGTTTACGCAATCCCTGGAGTAATCGATGCCGTAAACTTTGCCTTTTACGGCCATTTCGGCGAGCCTGGCTGCGGTGATGCCTCCGCCGCATCCGATATCAAGCACGGTGCTCGATTCTTCTACATCTACTTTCTCCAGGCCCCAGCCTGTTAGCTTGTAATGGCATTCATTCATCTCCTGTACTGTCACCCTGCCCTGCTCACCGGAGGGCTTTCTGCACTGCTGCAGCTGTTCTTCCAAATCGCTCATTATTGTCTGCACTCCTGATTTCGTTTAGTTTCGCCTTTTACTTATGCTACTTTAACCGGGCCGGGTTGTCAAAATCTATGCCACCGGGGATTTAGTGAATCAGAGATTTAAAGAATCAGATTTAAAGAATCAGCTGCAATTCCGGGTAGTGTCGGTTATGTTAGCCGCACCCGGCATAGAATTGGCACCTTAAGCATATTAAAGTGAAGGGTGTTTTTCTTTGAGCCGCGCATAAAGGTAGGTGCCAAAAATCATGCCGAAGAAGGTAAAAAACCCGTAGATTTTGCCTTCCCCGAGCTGGGCCAGGACTGTGCCGGGGCAGGCTCCGGAAAGACCCCAGCCGATGCCGAAAAGGCCTGCTCCCAGCAAGCTCCAGCGGCCAAGTTTCTTTTCGCTGATCTTGAGGGCTTCTCCACTTTTAACCGGCTGCTTTGTTCTTTTCAGGACCTGCATACCGATCGCTCCGACGATTATAGCGGTGCCAATAACCCAGACCAGGGTATAATCACGGCCGGTAAACATCCCCAGGATCAGGTCAAAATCGGAGGCGCCTACTCGGCTCAGGGTAAACCCAAACAAAGTGCCGAAACCAAGAAATCCCAATTTTTTGTTCATTACCAGGCACCTCCCATGAGCGTGATCCGGATCAGGTTGGCGGAAATGAATCCGCCGATTAAAAACATGATCGTGGCCAGGATGCTGGAAATGTGCAGGTTGGCAATGCCATGGATGCTGTGGCCGGAGGTGCAGCCGCCGGCCATACGTGCGCCTAACCCGAGCAAAAGGCCGCCGGTAAAAAAGTATACGGCGCCGGCCAGGGCCGGCCAGCCGATGATGGCAGTGAAGCTGCCCATTTCAGCCGTAAAACCGGCATTGCCGGAAAGGGCGGAGGAAATGAAGCCTCCCAGGATGATTCCGCCGATAAAATAAACCCGCCAGCTATAGGTTTCGGGGAATTTTGATTTAATCCACTGCAGATGCCGGGCAGGAAGGAATATTTTTACCAGGTTGCCGTAACCGGTGGAAACCCCGAGGGCCGTATTGTAGAAGTAGTAAAGCATTGGCACAAGCAGGCCGATGATGATGCCCCCGGCCCAAAAGGGCCAGGGGTCGATAAATATGCTTTCCAGGATAGTTGAAATCATTGTTCTTCACCACCCGTTTGCATCGGAAAGCCGGCGGCTTTCCAGGCCGTTGTTCCGCCCAGGGCGTTGAAGACCCGCTTGAAATTGTTTTGTTTAAGCAGGCTGGCAGCCGTCATAGAACGGTTGCTGGTGTTGCAAAAGACGATAATCGGTTTCTCTGGATCCCACTCCTTGTAGCGGTGTCTCATGTCCGGGGTGGGGGCGTTTTCGGTTCCTTCAATATGGGCTTCTTTGAATTCATTCTCAGCCCGGGTATCAAGGGCCAGTACCGAATATTTATCCATTAGATCCCGCAGGCTGTGCACGGAAATGGTTTCAACGCTGCCGACATCAAACCCCTGGTTTATCCAGCTTTCTATGGATCCTTCCAGGTAGCCGGCTACATTATCAAGCCCCACGGTGTAAAACGCATCTTTGATTTTCTCCAGGTCCTCGTTGTGTCCCATGACCAGGATCAGATTGTCTTCGGGTGGGACCACCCAGCCGGCAAAAGTGGGCAGGTTTCCATATTTGCTGAGGCTGTATGATCCGGGAATATGTCCGGCGGCGAAAGAGTGGTAAGTGCGGACATCGATTATCGACCAGCCTTCTTCTTTTATGGCGGAAGCAACCTCTTCAGCGTTGAGCGGCCTGGTTTCAAGGGTATCCTGAATTAAAACCGGGCCGTTGCGGTTGATCTCTGTGCACCGGGTAAAGTGATCGGGGGCTGCAGGTATGTCGGTTAGCAGGTCTTTTTTAAACTCGTTCAGATCCTCGTGTTTTAGGGAACTATTTTGTTTTCGTTCTATGCCAATGGTGCTCCACAACTTGGCTGAAAGTGCCCGCCCGCAGAGAGAACCCATGCCGTGGGCCGGGTAAACCTCGATGTGATCGGGCAACTCCTTCAATCTTTTCAAGCTGTAAAACAATTTTTCGGCCAGTTCCTCTTCCCGGTTGGGAAACAGGTCCGGGCGTCCCACATCCCCTACAAGCAGGGTGTCCCCGGTAAATACCATTACCGGTTCTTCTCCCCTCTCAAGGTCGGTGACCAGGGTAACGGTGCAGTCCGGGGTGTGGCCGGGCGTTTCAAGCATTTTAAAACGCAGGTTTTCTATGGCAAACTCTTCTTCATCTGCCAGGGCATGGTGGGGGAAATTGCAATTCCCAGTTTTGGGAGCGTAGATTTTGGCCCCCGTTTTTTCAGCCAGTTCCATGTGGCCGGAAACAAAGTCGGCATGGAGGTGGGTTTCAAGAACCGCTACAATTTCCATGTTAAACTCTTTGGCCTTGGCCAGGTACGGTTCAATATTGCGGACCGGGTCGACGACAAGGCACTGTTTTCCACTTCCGATTACGTACGAACACTGGGCGATGCCCGGAGTGTATATTTGGGCAAAATGCATCAGATACTTCCTCCTTTAATAGTTAATGGTTTTACATTTTACTGCCACAGGGCAGTTATAACCACGGCTGCTGCTAAAATGCAGAGTACGCTCAAAACCAGGCCGAAACGTATGAATGAGCTGATAGAAAAAGGGGCCCTGCTCATCACCATCAGGGCGGCCTGGTGAGTGGGAATCAGCAGGGTCAGGTTTGACCCGGCCGCTGCCGCCATCAGGGCCGCTGCAGTGCCCAGGCTGCTTTCAGCTGCTATTCCCACAGCCAGCGGGGCCATGAATACGGCTGCAGCAGAATTGTTAATGGCGTTGGAAAGCATCGAGGCCACCAGAATCAATATTAATACCAGCCAGAATGGAGCAAGTCCTTCTGTATAGCCGGCCAGGGCTGTTGACAACATCTCGAGGGCCCCGCTGTGCTCCATGGTCCGGCCGATGCCAAGCATTGACCCCAGGAAAAAAACAATTTTCAAGTCAATACTTTTATAGGCGGATGACGGTTTCAATACTCCGCTGATGATCAAGAGCAGGGCCGCTGCACCAAAGCCAAAGGCAGGGTGCAGCAAACCAAAACTAACTGTTAGCACAGCCGCCAGCAATATAGCCAGCACAGCCAGTTTTTCACGGGTGGCAAAAGGTGAAAAGGTATATTTTTCCTGCAGATCCTCCTCTTCTTGCATTTCCGCGGTGGTGGCGTTTTCTGCACTGTCGCCAGTCCGGCTTTTTTCTGCTCCACGACCAGCTTTAGAGTCACGGCCGCCCGGTTTTTGCGGTTTGCTTTGATTGTCTATTCCCTGGTCCCCATTAGCCCCGGGGTCAATCCCGCATGATTTGCAAAAATACCAGAAGGCAAAAGCTATGCCCAGCATGCTTAGCCCGTGGGGAGCGTAATCGAACATTTTAAAAGATTGCCCGGTTGTTGAAAACATGTAGGAAGCGATAATAATATTGGGAGCGCTCCCTACCAGGGTTACCGTGCCGCCTAAAATGGAAGCCATGGCCAGGGGCAGCCCAAAACTGCCCGGGTCGCTTCCTGAGCGCCGGGCCATCCTGACGGCTGTCGGCAGCATCAGGCCGACGGCCCCGACGTTGTTCATTAATGCAGACAGGATTGATCCGACTGCGGCGATGCTCAAAGTCTGGCCGCGCAGGCTTTTCAGGCGCCTGGCTACAGCCTGGCCCAGTCCCCGCAGCAGGCCTGATTCAACGATGCCCTGGCTGACCAGAAAGACGGATATGATTGTGGCCAGGGCCGGGTGACCGAATCCTGAAAAAATCACTTCGGGCGGAGCAGTGCCGGTTAATCCCAGTATAAGCAGGCCGGATAAGGCCACCAGGTCCATCCGGACCTTACCGGAAGCGATCAGGGCCAGGACTAAAATTAATATGCTCCAGGTTAATACTGTCTCTATCCCGACTGACAACCCCTTATATAAGAGTCAATATTAGTATTGCATATATTATTATATCTTAAAATTATGTATAAAAAAACCATTCATAGTGGAACAGTGGAGAACTTACATGAAGATATCAAGGCTCCTGATGGGTCCAGAGCTC
>CAYWIY010000132.1:0-5747 GCA_964458455.1 uncultured Syntrophomonadaceae bacterium
GCATAAATGGTCAGGTCGTGGTAGACAGGCACCAGGGGCGCCTTCTCTTCCACCAGGTCCTGCAGCTCAAGATAAAGCTCCCGCCTTTTTTCCCGGTCCATCTCCTGGACCGCCGCTTCAATCAACTCATCTGCTTTCGCACTGGAAAATTCCACGCCCCGGCTCCGGTTGAAACCGGCCCCGGTCAAAATCCAGGAACTGAAGAAATCATCGGGATCCTGCCCGGTCCAGGGGCAAAAGGAAATATGGAAATCGCCCTGCTGCACCTTTTCATTATAGGCACCCATTTCAATGGTTTCAATTTCAGCCTCTATACCCAGTTTATCGAGCTCCGTCAGCAGGTACTGCGCTATAGAAGACATCGGCCAGCGGGCAGCCCAGCTGGAGTTAACCAGGATCTGCAGCTTCTCATCTCCATCGAGGCTCTCTTCCAGCAGGCTTTTTGCCCCTTCCGGGTCATGTTCATAGCGAGACACTTCTTCATCCAGCCAGTACTCGGCCAGGGGAGTAATTACCGCCCGGCCCGGCTTGCCGTAACCGTCAAGCAAAGAATCAACCAGCTCCTCCCGGTGCAAAAGCTTGGAAATCCCCCTTCTCACGTCAGGGTCATCAACCGGGGCGCTTTCAGTCTGGAAAAACATGTAGATTGAAGTGAGCACCGGTACGGTTTTCAGTTCAATGCCAGCAACATTTTCCAGTTCAGGCACCTGTTCGGGAAGGATAACACCTACATCGGCCAGGGCATCCACTTCCCCGGCCTGCAGGGCAGAAACCCGGGTAGCCTCATCTGGAATATGATGAAAGATCACCCTGTCAACACCCGGCTCACCTTTCCAGTATTCCCCGTATGCTTCAAGATAGATTCTATCTTCACCGTAACTTTCGAATTTAAAGGGCCCTGTGCCTACCGGGGCCTCCAGGTCTGTACCCCCATCTGCGATCACTTCCGGGCTAAACATGGCGCTCGGAAAGTAGCTGATCAGGACAGGGAAAGCCGGCAGGGGGCGGTCCAGTTCAATCTCAAGGGTATAAGTATCTACCACTCGCACCGCTTCCATGTACTTATAGCTATCCGCTGTCTGCGGGTGCTCGCTTAAACGGATAATATTGGCCCGGGCCGCTTCTGCATCAAAATAGGCGCCGTCATGGAAACTCACCCCTTCCCTGAGCTGAAAGGTCCAGGTTTTGCCGTCTTCTGAAGCGCTGAATTCTTCAGCCAGCCAGGGCTCCGGCTCCAGTTCATCATCCAGGTAAACCAGCCCTTCCCAGACATTGGTGCTGCCGTGCAGGTAGGTCCGGTCTTCCGGGCCGTAATGAAAATCGCGGCCCGCCCCGATAGTTAAAACATCAATTTCTTCTTCCCCGTTTTCTTCTACCATTACTTCTTCTTCATCTTCCAGTCCTTCCAGGGGATCTTCTGCCTCCTCGCAGCCGGCCGCCCACACCAGGGCAAGCAGTGCTGCAGCCATCATTATCAAGATAACGGGTTTTCGCTTAAGCATGGTTACTCCTCCTCAATTAAAAATAAAAGTATCTGCACAGCCGTGCAATAGAAATTAATAAACCAGCACTTACCATCTAATGATCATGCCTGCTCAGCTTAAGCCCCTCACCCTGGGTTATCTCGCGTCGGGCCACTTTAAGCTTTTACCGGTTCAGGCCAGGTGGCAGGCGGCCCGGTGGTTTTCACCCACTTCCTTTAGCCCCGGCTGCACTTCACTGCATAAAGCTTTCCTTTCCCTGCAGCGGGGATGAAAGGGGCAACCCGGGGGGTAAGCCGAAGGGTCCGGCGGCTCACCCGGCAAAAAGCGCGGCGAAAATGAGCCGTCCAGGCCTGGCTCGCTCTCAAGCAAAGCCCTGGTATACGGGTGAACAGAGGCGCCTGTCTCTGCAGCCGGAAAGTCTTCCACGATCCTGCCGGCATACATGACCAGGATCCGCCGGCACAGGTAGCGCACCGCCGGGAGATCATGCGACACCAGCAGGTAATGGACGCCAAACTTATCACCCAGTTCCAGGAAGAGATTTAACAGCTGACCCTGCAGGGATACATCCAGCCCGGAGGTAACCTCATCGCAAACCAGTAAGGAGGGGTGGATAATCACGGCGCGGGCAATAGCCAGGCGCCGTTTCTGCCCCCCGCTGAACTCATGGGGAAAGCGCATGTAGTGGTCCGGGGAAAGCCCTACCTGGTGCAGGATTTCAGCTACTTTTTCCAGGCGCTCTTTCCGTCTCAAACCGGGGAAAAAATTGCGCAGCGGTTCAGAAAGGATCTTTTCCACGCTATGGCGGGGATTTAAAGAAGCGGCGGCATCCTGGAAGATTACCTGCACCTCCCTCCTGAAAGGCAAAAGCAGGCTTTCGGGCAGGTAACCGATCTCTTCACCCCGGAAACATAAACTTCCTCCTGAAGGCCTTTCCAGGCGGGAAAGCAGGCGGGCCAGGGTGCTCTTGCCGGAACCGCTTTCCCCGACCAGGCCGACATTGCCTCCCCTGCCGTCTGATCCCGGCCCGTTTTTTTGTTCTAAGTCGATGCTGACGTCATGGACGGCCCGGATCTCCTCTTTATGCCACAGGCTTTTAGGAAGAAAATAGCTCTTGGCCAGGTTGCGGCCGCTTAAAAAAGTCATAAGGCGGCCCTCTCTCCTTCCGGGCATATTTCGCTATTCACCAGGTGGCAGGCAACCTGGTGCCCGGAAACCGCTTCCATCGTTTCCGGATCCTTCTTAAGGCAAATGTCTGCCGCTTCACTGCAGCGCGGGTAAAAAGAGCACCCACCGGGAAGAACGGCCAGGTCGGGCGGGCTGCCCTGGATCGGCTGCAGTGTCCCGGGGCAAAACGAAGGGTGGGAGCGCAGCAGGGCCCGGGTATAGGGATGGAGGGGTTGCTTAAAAACCTCCTTCAACGGCCCGCTTTCTACTATCTTCCCGGCATATATCACCGCAACCCGGTCGGCAACCGCCGCTGCCGCAGCCAGGTCATGGGTAATGAACAAGATAGACATACAGCAATCTGCAAGGTGCTTCTTTAAATAGTGCAGAACCTGGGCCTGCAGGGTAACATCTCAAGAGGTTGTTGCTTCGTCTGTGATCATGACCCGGGGATGCAGGCAAAGGGCCATGGCCAGGGCCGCCCTCTGGCGCATACCTCCGCTCAACTGGAACGGGTAGCTGCGAAACACCCTTTCAGCGGGAAGGCCAAGGTCGGCCATTTTTTCAAGAGCTAAATCCCTGGCCTGGCGGCTTGACAGGTTACGGTGAGCATTGATCGTTTCGCAGATATGGGTGCCCACCGTGCGAACCGGGTTAAAAGCGGACAGTGAATCTTGAAATACCAGGGCCAGTTCTTCGCCCCGGACCTGGCGCATTTCATCCCTGCTGAGTTTGAGCAGGTCCCGGTTATCCAGGAGTATCTCCCCACCGGTTATTTTCCCCGGGGGAGGCACGAGGCGCAGCAGGGACAGGGCAGTAACACTTTTCCCGGCTCCGCTTTCACCGATCAAAGCCAGGCAGCGCCCTTCTTCCATGGAAAAGCTAATTCCGTTTGCCGCCCGGATTTCTCCTTTGGGAGTGGGAAATACGGTATTCAGGTTTTTTACCTCCAGCACATTCCTATTATATTCCAGGAGCTCTCCCTCCTTAATTCTCTTCCTTCTATAGCTTTTACCCTGTTATGACTCATAAACTTTATAGGCAAGGCTGTTGACTCAAATTAACACAGCCTGTAAATCCTGCTTACTCAATTGTTTTTCTGCCCCGCTGCAAAAGCCGGCTGCTTGTTCTTTCCTAACCCGTAAGCGCGCTGCCGGGTATAGCCCTGGGGGTCAAGGACATCTCTCAACCCATCGCCCAAAAGGTTAAAGCCAAGCACTGTTAAGGCTATGGCTGTGCCGGGATAAAGCATCAAGTGGGGTTCAGAAACAATGTAGTTCCTGGCCTCATTGATCATGGCCCCCCACTCCGGCAGGGGCGGCTGGGCGCCAAGCCCCAGGAAAGACAGGGTGGAAATAGAAAGCACCAGGCTGCCAAGGTTCAAAGTAGCCATCACCGCTACCGGGGGCAATACATTGGGCAGGAGGTGATGCCAGATAATGCCTGCCGGTGGTGTCCCCGCTGCCCGGGCTGCCAGTACAAATTCTTTTTCTTTTAAAGAAAGTACCATGCCCCGTACCACCCGGGCATACTGGACCCACGACACCAGGGCTAAAGCAATCATGATATTGATCAGGCCCGGACCCAGGATCCCGGTAACCACCAGGGCCAGGACCAGGTTTGGAAAAGCAAGCACAATATCTGCTATTCGCATCAGGATACTGTCTAAGATCCCGCCCAGGTAACCGGCAGCCAGACCTACGGGAATTCCGATTAAAAGGATAATTGTCAGCACCGACAGCGAATACTGCAGGGTCATCCTGCCTCCAAAAAGGAGCCTCGACAGCAGGCACCGGCCCAGGGAATCGGTTCCCAGGGGATAATCCTCGCCGGCTGGCTGCAGGCGTTCTGGTAAGGATACCGGGAGGGGATCATGGGGGGCCAAAAGCGGAGAGGCCATGGTCAGGGCAAGGACCAGGATGATAATCGCCAATCCTGCCAGGGACATGGGATCGCGTAAAAATCTTTCCGTCACGATGCCTTCCCCTCCCCTTCTTCGAACTTAACCCGGGGATCCAGGAAGCGGTATGATAGATCAATTAACAGGTTCAAAAATACAAAAGCCACTCCCATCAGTAATACATAACCCTGGATAACAGGATAATTCCGGTCAAAAATGGCATCCACCGCCAGGCGCCCTACCCCCGGCCAGGCAAAAATCCTCTCCACGACCACGGTGCCGCCAAGCAAGTGCCCCAGGGTAATCCCGAGCAGGGTCACCACCGGTATAAGGGCGTTACGCAGGGCATGGTTGCCGATGATGACCGTTTCTTTAAGCCCCCTCGAACGGGCGGAACGAATAAAATCAAGCTGGAGCACCTCCAGCAGGTTGGCCCGCAGCAGACGGGCATAAGTAGCCGCCAGGCCAAAACCTAAAGTGAGGGAAGGCAGCAGCAGGCTGATTAAGCCCTCCCCTCTTCCCATCACCGGGATCCATTCAGTGGGCACCGCAATATAGGTGATCAAAAGCAGGCCCAGGTAAAAAGAAGGAATTGATGTACCCACCAGCGCGGTTAAACGGCCGAGGTGGTCACCAAAGGTCCCCTTTAACAGGGCCGCCGCAGTACCCAGGGGCAAAGCTAAGGCAAACATAACCACCAGCCCGCCTGCTGCCAGCTCGATCGTCGCCGGCAGGCGGCTAATTATTTCCCGGGTAACCGGTTCTCCGGATGTAAAGGAAGTACCCAGGTTGCCCCGCACTGCTCCCTGCAGCCAGTTAAAATACCTTACCGGCAGGGGATCACCCAGCCCCAGGGCTTCCCGGGCCCTTTCCAGGTTTTCAGGTGTTACCTCTATATCGCGCCTGGAAAGCATAATTTCGGCAGGATCACCGGGGGCTATATCCATCAGGATAAAAGTGATAAAGGTAACCCCCAGCAGCACCGGTATTAAGGTTAACAGCCTTTTGGCCAGGTATTTTAGCATAACCCTGCCTGCACTCTCCGTTATAGTCTAATCTTTGCTTCCGCCCCTTCGTGTTAATAATCACATAATACGTAACACGCCAGAGCCTAAAAAAAGGACAATGCTTTCGTAACACGATCCACCATAATAATATCACGTTTCCAGGGATGTTTCAAGAAAGAGTAAAGCCCA
>CAYWIY010000133.1:0-5720 GCA_964458455.1 uncultured Syntrophomonadaceae bacterium
GATTGCTCCACGACCATAATCTAGGATTGCCAGATTCCAGATGTTCAAGCCCTACATATCGAACATCTTTTCCTATATCTTTTATTTCATCTGGTGACACTGGTTGTTTCCTAAGGTTTGTAATATTACCGAGTTTTGAATACTCCCAATCTGATGGGGGAAATTCGCTTTTCTTAATTACCTCATTTGTTATATGCCTATTCTCAATCACAAAATAATCCCCCCAGCCCTAGCTTCTGCAATACCTTATCCAATCCCCTATCCACAGCTTGCTTCTCTTCTTCCGCAGCCTGCAGCTGAACTACTGCTTCCTCAAGCGGTAAAACTTCCTCCTGATCATTCAACGCTACATACCGAGAGGGGCTCAAGTTGTAATCATTACTAACAGCTTCCTCGTTGGTGATAATCGTGCTTATCCACTCTTCCTCCCGGTATTCCAGATAGATAGCAGAAACTCTTTCAATATGCTCATCGGTAAAGTAATTCTTCGGGCGCCCTTTGGCAAATTGCTGGGAAGCGTTGATAAGTACAATCTTGCCTTTACGATCATCAGGCTTGTCCCTGTTTATGATCAGAATAATTCCAGGGGCGGAGGTGTTATAAAACAGGTTCTCCGGTAGCAAGATCACTCCTTCCACCAGGTCTTCTTCAACAAACCTTTTCCTTATATCCCTTTCACGGTTGGAACCCTGGTTGCCACTGCCTCTACTTACTGAACCGGTATCTAAAACCAGGGCCAACTTGCCGTTATCTTTTAAAGAAGCATACATATGCTGGATCCAGCCCCAATCTGAACTGCTTCCCGGGGGAACGCCAAATTTGAATCTTTCGTAAGGATCGTTTTCAAAAACAGAAGTCTCGTATTTCTGATTCCACATCGGATTGGCAGTAACTCTGTCGAAGCGGCTGAGTTTCCCGGTGGATGTAAAATAGGGGTTAATCATGGTATCGCCAAGGCCAATTTCTGCTTCCATTTCATGCAGGAAGGCATTCATCTTGGCCATGGCATACGTGCCATAATTAATTTCCTGGCCATAAATATGAATTGGCTCTATCTCGGTAGAAAGGCTTTTACGGCCATTTTTTTCTGTGCCGTATTTTTCTAGCAGGCGAAGCTGACATTTGATCAGTAAGCCACCTGAACCACAGGCCGGATCGTAAATGGAATCACCCGGTTCCGGATCAAGTATTCCTGCCATCAACCAGGCCACCTCACGCGGTGTATAAAATTCACCCGCACTCTGGCCCTGGCCTTCAGCAAATTTTCTTAGGAGGTACTCATAAGCCCGGCCGATTATATCCGGCTCCACATCATTTAATCCAAGGCGCTGGCGGGATAGAACCTGAACAAGGGAGGCAAGGCGTTCATCTGAGATAATTCTTTGCCCGGAAGCGGTTGCATTAAAATCAACCAGATCAACCACACCGGCCAGTTTAGGGTTCTCCCTGGCTATAGCGCGGACCGCATCGGTAAGGTATTGCCCCAGGCCAGTGGTTACTTTTTTTATTTCTGACCACCTGGCTTCAGAGGGAATAAAAAAACGGACCAGCGCGTGATCATCTTCAACTATCTCTTGGGCTTCTTCGAGGTTGCCAAACTCACTGGCCAGCTCATTTAACTCATCTTCATATACGTCTGAAAGACGCTTAACAAAGATCAGAGGCAAGATGTAGTCTTTGAATTTAGGAGCATCAATTTCCCCCCGGATAGCGCAGGCTGCTTCCCAGAGCCAGCTTTCAAGCGTATCTAACTTGTTGTTATGATAAGAAGAACCCATTAATTGTATTACCCCCTGTTTTTTAGTCCTAGAAATGGCCTTTCCTTTATCCAGGTCACATTGATGTTTTGTGCATTATTTATAAAGTATGATGAGGATAGATTCATAGCAAAAAATAGGAGAAAGTCTATTGTTAGAAGAGTGTTAGTAAATAACATTATCCCCTTAGTCAAAAAATATCAGCTTCATGCGTTGTATTCGAACTTTAGTTTGCTACAATTTCTCCTTGAACTCCAAATATTCCTTCTATCTATTTCCTAAACAATAAAATCATTCTTCAGTAAAAATTTATCAGTTGATATATGCTTATTAATTTCCAGAAAAAAGATAATCAACTCAGAAATTTCTTTTCAAATACTGGACTCTTCAGAAGCGCCCACCAAATATAGCAACTGTTTGCGAATTTCTCTTGCTTGCCCTCCCAAATCAACAGTGGCAAATCGAATTTCATGGCCTTGAATAACTGCTGACTCATCGACCATAGAGCCTGCTGCCGGATGTAAAAGCAGTCCAGTCGAATTAAATGATAAAGGGTCGTCATCATTTTCTTGAGAACGCAAATATGTATAGATTTGATACAAATATCCACTACGGAGCGACTGCTCTCGATACCAGCCTTTTGTTAATATTGAATTAAACTTAGTATCAATAACAATTCTGCGTTTGGAAGCAGCATGTTCAAGAACTATATCCGTCTTCATTGCTGGCATTATCTCGTCTATACCAGAAGTTTTTTCCTCGATAAGCCAATTTATTTTTTTACCTGCTTCTACTTTCCAGCCCTGATCTGACAATATAACATTATAAAAACCGGCCACAGCTTTTTCAAACAGGTTTCTAAGCCAGCTTATTTCTTTATTTGGCTGATATAAATATCTTGGACCGGTTCTTTCTGTTGGAAGAGCCAGGTTGAATACAAGATCAGCCGCTTCTACCATCTGAAGATCTTCTGTGTCATGACGAGCAATACGATCAACTGACATTTCGTTGCGTGTCGGTTTTTCTCCGATAACACCCATATACTTAAATGTCGAAGCCATAGAACGACATCTTGATTTAAGCTCAGGTGTTGTAACAAGCTTGACTAATTCTTCAAGAGCAGCACGGACAAATCGATTGCGCGGCCTATCTACAGAAAGTTCATAAAAACTACATGCAACCCGGCCTCGGAATAAAAGCTGCTTTCGTTCTGTTTCTAATGTATTTATCCGACCTCGCACTCTGTTTAATTCAGCATCTTTTTTTCTGTAACCATGGCAGAGGTTTCTTTTCAGGCGCCGTTCAACTATTTTGGTTAGAATTTCTGCAATTAAATCAGGTATATCATCCGGGTTTTCTTCTACAGCTATTCGTTTGCCATCAATATGTTTATAGAGGTTAGATGCATAAAACATTAAAAGCCAAATATTGCGCACAGGAATTTTTCCAATATATCTTGAGTTTTCTTGTGGGTAATTGACATTTCTCAAATTAAAAATCTTCCAATAGTTTTTCGCGAGCTTCTCTGGCTTCTGCAGGAGCATCAAACCAGTATTCTTCCAACAACGGACCGATTTCAGTTTCAACTACCTGTCTGAACCAATCGCGAGCATCATGAATTGGTCTAGAAAATGATGGAGTAACATAACTGTGACCAATCTGAAATTGAGGACCAAGACTAGGATGCTCAGCTATATATTCATTCAATGAAATGATTTTTTGCTCTATCTCCTTAAGTATCTCCTTATCTATGCCACTGTTATCTTGAACCCAATTACGCCAAACTTCACCAAAAATAGGTTTCAAATTAATAAAAGCAAAGCGGCGGCGCAAAGCAAAGTCAACGAGGGCTAACGAACGGTCCGCTATATTCATAGTACCGATAACATAGAGGTTGTCAGGTATATAAATCCGCTCGATAGTACCCTCATAATCAGTTCTACGATAGCTCAACTCAATTGCTTCATCGGGCGTTCTTTTATCACCTTCTAACAATGTAAGCATTTCACCAAATATTTGTGCAGGATTCCCGCGATTAATTTCTTCAATAACCATGACATACTTTTTTTCTGGATCTTTGGTAGCCAAAAAGATCATTTCAAGAAACGGACCATCTACAAGCTTTAATTTGCCATCACCGTGAGGTCGCCACCCTCTAACGAAATCTTCATAGGACAAATTGGCATGGAACTGTACAACTCTTAACTTGCTCTCATCTTTCTGCCCCATAAGGGCATAAGCAATTTTTTTTGCCAACCATGTTTTCCCTGTACCTGGAGCACCTTGTAAAATAAGGTTCTTTTTTGTGCGCAGCCGTTCTAAAATACCCTCAAGCTTTTCACGCTCCACAAAACAGCCATCTGCGAGAATGCTCTCTACAGTATAGGGTTCTATTGGAACAGGTGGATATTCCGGCTCTTCTTCTTGCCCATCTCCTCCTTCTGGTTCTGGCTGAGGCTGTGATCCTGGTTCTTTGAAATGCCATGAAGCATAAGATAATTCAGGGAAAGAATGCACAGGAAAGCCATCCTCCTCAAAACGTTTAGTGAGTTTTTCTAAAAGCTCCACATAGTCATTCCCGCTGCAACAACTTTTTGGGCTGTTCAAGCCTATCTCCAATTTTAGTTTGTTCTGGATATAAGATCTGGACTGACTATCCAGTGTGGGGAAAAACCAGGGACGTATCCAAAACAAACCCATGGAAAGATTCCATCTAACCCCATATCTTTCTATGGCATTATCATAAGCCTCAATAAAAGCCAGACGGCTATCGGGATCATCTGAGTCAGAAAACTGGATCGCTTTTTCTAATACATCCCATAATGCCGCTATATCATCTTGTTTTCTTTTATCTTCATACCCGAAGAACCAAGCTGCTTGATTATTAACCGTTGGTATTCCTTCAAAAGTTTTTGGCGCAGGCTCGCTCATATTTAAGAATTTAGCTAACTCCTTAGCAATTAGCGTTCTGTTCTGATCATTGAGCCCCCGGTTAAAAGTGCCCATAACCGTAAAGGGGCAGATGTCTTTTAGTGGGCCGGTTGTTCCATCCTTAAACCGGTCATTAAGATAATTAAGGTTATCAACTTTTCCTGATTCAGATATAGCGTGAATTCCTTCAACCAGCTCATTCCTGTTATGTTTATAAGCAAGCAATTTATCTGCGAACTCTTCATAAAACTTAGTCCAAACAAACCTATTAACTTCAGCTGTTTTGTCACCGAACCTTTCTCTCCAAAAAGGTGCATTTCTAAAACGATCAATATCCTGGGGTGCACCATTGAATGTAAAATCTATCAGTGCATCAGATGTCCAGTCCCCGGGAACAACTCTCCAAATCGTACCTCGATGAGTGTAAAAATACCATTCTCGAGGTGGATCTACTTTATTCCAATCAACCTTTAAAAAGCGACCATCACCCATATTTCCCTTAACAATACCGGTGGCTTTAATGGCCATTACAGATACTGTATGACCACGATTATCAAAAGGCAAATCATGCTTACGGGTATAAGAAGATTTGATAGCAATGTAGTCACCAGGCTGAACCGACTTAACTAAATCTAAATACTTATCTTTATAGCCATTTTCCCAAATGCCTTCTTCTAAAAATCTATTAGTTTGGTCACCGATATTGATATAGTGGGCACCAACAAACCAATATGAACGAGACTTAGCAGCTTCTTGAGTTGCTATCATAAGTAGACCCTCCTTACTCACCTAATGCGATACTTTCTTAAATTAATGGCATGTTCATCCAGTTTACCTGCTAACCATCAAACATCACCTGGTCGCTCTACAGCTATCTTGATACGCTTAGAAGATTATGGTATATCCATCTACACTTTCTTTACTTAACTGTTGCATATTTGATGATCAATATAAAAGTGCTTTGTTTCGTAATAAATTCTGCCATTTAAAAATAATATTTCCCCTTCAACACCCACCCAAAAACAGGATGAA
>CAYWIY010000134.1:0-5650 GCA_964458455.1 uncultured Syntrophomonadaceae bacterium
AGCTTTCAATTAGGCCTGTCCTCCCTGGATCATGATTCCATTATAATTACATTGGCATAGATGCCCACACCACCGATGTTGTGAACCAGGCCGGTATTTGCACCGGGAACCTGGATTTCTCCGGCTTCTCCCCGGAGCTGCTGGACAATAGTCCTGACCTGGGATCCGCCGGTGGCTCCTATTGGATGGCCCTTGGACAGCAGGCCCCCGTCGACATTTACGGGGATCTTGCCTTCCAGGTATGTTTCCCCGTTGCGGATTAGCTCCACCCCGCGGCCGGATTCGGCAAAACCCAGGTTTTCATAAGCCATTAATTCGGCGATTGTAAAGCAGTCGTGCACTTCAGCAACATCGATGCCATCTGGTTTGATCGAAGCCATCTCATAAGCCTGGCGGGCGGCTTCACGAGCGCTTTCCAGGCCGGCGTAGGCTTTCCTTCCGGTAATGCTGTAGGAAGCAGTAGCAGAGCCGATGCCCCGGATCCAGACCGGGCGAGCTGACGGCAGTGTTTTAACTTTATCTGCCGAAGCCACGATGATGCAGGAAGAGCCGTCGGCGTTGGCACAGCAGTCGAACCGCTTCAGGGGGCTGGAGACATAATCGCTTTCCATGATTTTCTCCATGCCCAGGTCCTTCCTGTAAACAGCCTTTTCATTTAGCTGACCGTATTTGGCAGCCTTAATCCTGATCAGGGCCAGGTCTTCTTCGGTGGTGCCGTACTCATCAAAGTGGGCCCTGGCATGCATGGCGTAGTAGGCGGGCATGGTGGTGCCGAAGGGCGATTCCCACATGATATCTGCCCCCCGGCCCATCCGCTCCTGGGAGTCGGCGGAAGATATTTCTGACATTTTTTGAAAGCCTATCACGGCCACTGCCTGATGCAGGCCGCTTTTGATCAGGCTGTATGCGGTTTTCAGGCCGGTTGTGCTGGATGAACATACACTTTCCACGGCAAAGGTCGGCTGGGGGTTTAGTCCCAGGTATTCTGCAATCAGTCCTGAAGGGCTGCGCTGCTTGTCATATTCCGGGGCGGAACAGATGATCGAGGCATCAAGATCGCCTGCTGTTAAGCCGGCATCCTGCATGGCTTCCCTGTAAGCTTCAAAAGATAGTTCCCTGATTGAGCCTTCATAGCCCCTGACAAAGCTGCTCTGCCCGACACCGATAATGGCCACATCATTAGGCATAGATAAGTCCTCCTTGCGTATGGTTCTTAAATAACCGTTCCCGGTCCGGTTTTATAGCATTACCATGCCCCCGTCAATGCACAGGGTTTGTCCGGTGATGTAGGTTGATTCATCCGAGGCCAGGAACGCCACTGCCGGTCCAATTTCTTCAGGCATACCAAAGCGGCCCAGGGGGATCCGTTCCAGGTACTTTTCCTTGAATTTAGGATCAGAGGCAATAACCCGGGTCATGTCAGTTTCAGCCATCGGAGAGATTGTATTTACACGGATGTTGTAGCGGGCGAGTTCTCTCGCGGCTGATTTAGTCATGGCGTAAACCCCGCCTTTGGCTGCTGTATAATTTACCTGCCCTACAGTCCCCATCAGGCCGGCTGAAGAGGTAACATTGATTATCGAGCCTTTTTTTTGTTCAATCATTGGTTTGGCTACAGCCTGGATACAATAAAAAGTACCGCTAAGATTAATTCTCAGCACTTCATCCCACTGCTCAAGGGTCATTTTCCAGAGCATGGCCGGTTTGAAAATGCCGGCATTATTGAAAAGCACATCAATATGGCCGAATTCTTTCAAAGCGCTATCAGCCATTTCGAAGACCTGGCTGCTGTTACCCACATCGACCTGCTTGACCATGACCCGGCGGCCCATTTTTTTTATTTTTTTAACCATGTCATCATCTTCCTTGATGCTGCGGCTGGCCAGGACCAGGTCGGCCCCTTCGGAGGCCAGGACCAGGGAAACAGCTTCCCCGATACCTTTGCTGGCGCCGGTAACGATTGCTACTTTATCCTGTAAGCGCAATGTAACACCTCCTGGTTTTAGTCATATTGGTGGTTAGCCGGCCCGGGCCGGAAAGCTATGGTTAACCTGTTCCAGGCCTTACCGGCCAAGTTTGCTTCCAGTTCTTTTTCCAGACCCTGGAACTTTTTAAATCCGAGTTCGGCCAGCCAGAGATCTAGTTCCTTTTGATAAATTGGCCGTACCGGTATTTGCTGTTTTTCCAGTTTCCCGTCCCGGCGGCATTGACAATGACCGGGAAATTCGATAATGAAGCTGGACCTGGTTTTTTCTGGGCCCGGTTGAAAAGTAATTTTTGCTTTCTGTTCCTGGATGCATGCATTGATATCTTCCAACTGATAATCATGCGAGGTGAAAATGTGGTCATAGTCAAAGGTTTGCATAACAACAAATCCTCCAGGCTTCAGGGCCAGGTACATTTGCACCAGGGCACCCCATATGTCCGCTTCTGCTACCAGCCTGGAAAGGGAATCTCTTAAACATATGACCAGGTCGCATTTTTGTTTGTAGCTTCTCGACAGGTCACGCATATCGGCACAGTTAAAATTAACTTCAACACCGGCCGACCTGCTTTTGGAGTTGTTGTTGGCAATACGGCTGGAGTCATTATCCAGGGCCGTAACATCTTTGCCCCACCCTGCCAGTAGAATTGCGGCAATGCCGTCCCCGCAGGCAACATCAAGGATCGAGTTGACCGGGTGCCGGTCGACGATTTCTTTGAGGATCTTTATTTCCCGGTTGCCGATGCCAAAAACAAGATTATCAATGTAGCTTCGCCAGTCAAGAGAGCTTTGTTCCATGTTATCCCAGGCTTTTGTGGTTGATCCGGGCTGATTTGGCCCGGTCTGCAGCAGGGAATCGAAATGCAGTAAAGCCCACCCTTATCCCTGCTAGAAATGCCTGCAGTAAATTTGTTATACTATTGCCACTTTACTTAAGCTTAAATAAAAACAAACACAATGGAAATCCCTTAAAAGCATGGAAACAAGGTTAAAAAGTATGAAATCAGGGCTAACCCCTTGGGATGAACTCTTTACAGGGCTTATTATTTGACGCTTTAAAAAAAGGAGAATATAAAATCGGTATCGAAATAATATTTAAATGAACCTTTACAATTTTTTGTATATACCGGGGTAATACAAAGCTGCTGTAAAGGTGTCTGGCCAGTTAATTGTAATTATTAATACCCGCAGATAGTTGAGGCAGGACTTGCTGCGACTAAGCCTGGGTAAAGGCGGTGGGCGGGTGTAAAGGCGGTGGGCGATTGATAGAACAGGGCGGCCATAAGGCGGGGCAGAAGGAAAAGCCAGAGCTAATCCTTATTTGTCGTGTTAGCCCCAACTTTGATTCCATAGAGCAGGTAGATACTTCCCTGCAGCATACCCTGCAGGCATCGGTGGATTATTTTGATTTTTGCCGGGCTACCCTGATGCTTCTCCGCGACGGTAAAGTGCCGGTCTGCTGGCATGCTTCCAGGAACAAGGAGGGCCCGGAAAGTGGTGCGGCTGTCCATTCAGAACGCTGCATTCACTTGAATGAATACTTATCCGATCCTGAAAACAGGGACAGGAAAAAACTGCTCGATCCTCTTTTGCCCGTAATATCCACTAACCTGCCTGTTTTTTTGAAAGCCGGAGATCCGGTGGGGACCATGGAAATCGGTATCTTCAATACTGATTACCAGACCGGCGAATACATGCTGGCCAAAGCGGCCTCCCTTGGCAGGCACATGGCCGATATTATCCAGGAATCAGTCTTTCAAAGGCAAAAAGACCGCAACCTGAGGAAGCTTTCTGTGTGGTTGGAAATGGTTAATACCATCAGTTCCACCCTCGATATCAGGCAGGTCCTTCATGTTGTTGCCCAGTTGACGGCGGATCTGTTTGTGGCTAAAAGCTGTATTTACCTGCTTGATGATGAAGATCAAAGCCTAATTCCCACGGTGGCGGTAGGTAGTTATGACCCGGTTTTAAAAAGCAAGTTTAAGGCACTGAAGGGCAGGAAGGCTTTTCCGGCCATTCAAAAGGCGATTAAAGCCGAACAGCCCGTGGTGGTGACCCCCCAGAATAGTGAAAGAATGTTGACCAGGGAAATTGTGGAGCAGTTTAACTACGGCTGGGTGGCGCTGGCTCCGATCATGACCAAGGGCAAAACCATTGGAATTATGCAGGTGGATCGCCCTCCCGAAGCGGAGGGGTTCGACAGTGAAGAGGTGGAGATTATATTTGCCATTGCCCGTGCTACCGCCGTGGCTATAGAGAATGCCAGGTTGATTGACATGCTTGGCCAGAAAGAACAACTCCTGCACCAGCTGGTCAACAAGCTGATCACAGCCCAGGAGGACGAGCGCAAGTTTATTGCTGCCGATCTGCACGACGGAATTATCCAATCATTGATCGCGATCTGGTACCGCCTGCAACGCCTTTCGGCAGTTGAAGAAATGGAACCAGGGAAATGGCAGGGAGAAATTACTGAATTAACAGGGATTCTTAATGAGCAAATCCAGGAAATCAGGCGCATTCTATATGATCTGCGGCCGATTGTTTTGGACAACTACGGTTTGATCCCGGCCGTAGAAGCCCATGTTAACAATATTAGCGAAAAACACGCTCTTCCGGTTGACTTGAAAGTCACAGGCGAGCAACAGAGATTGGATTCTAAAACGGAGGTTGCTTTATTCAGGATCTTGCAGGAAGCCTTAACTAATGTGATCAAACATGCCGCTGCCTCCAGCGTAAAGGTCAGCCTGACTATAGGAGAAGAAAATGTGATCCTGATCGTCGAAGATGACGGTTCTGGCATAAACAAGGATTATGACGATCAAACGGAGCCCAAGCACCGCCTGGGCCTGGCCGGGATCCAGGAACGGGCATTGCTGCTGGGTGGGGATTGCAAGATTAAATCCCGGCCCGGCAAGGGGACGAAGATTAAAGTCAGCATCCCCTTTAAAACTACACCCAGGGAGGAGCCGGGAACGTGACCATAAGCATTCTTATTGTTGATGATCACCCGATGGTCAGGGAAGGATTGACCAATATGCTTGATAACTGTGAAGGGATTTCTGTAATTGGAAGCTGCGGGGACAGTAAAGAAGCCCTGGAAAAGGCTCAGACCCTGGAGCCTGATATTATTCTGATGGATATTAAAATGGAAGGAGTAAACGGGATTGAATCAGCCAGGCAAATCTTGGCCGAGAAACCTGACATTAACATTATCTTTTTGACAGTTTTTGAAGATACAGAGTCTATTCGCCTGGCCCTGCAGGCCGGGGCTTCCGGTTATATTCTTAAACATGTGAGCCGGCAGAATTTAATCGATACCATCAAAAGGGTGCATGCCGGCGAAACCATTATCGATCAGTCTGTATTCAGGCAAATTGTGAATGATTATACCCGCCTGAGCAAAAAGCATACAGAGGTGAGGCCGCTGAAAAAGGAAGAAGAACCAGTTGAGCTGACCCCCAGGGAACAGGAAATACTCAGGCACCTGGTCCGGGGGTTGACTAACAAGGAGATCTCTTCAGCGACAAACCTGGCTGTTGACACCGTAAAGACCCACCTGCGCAACATATATCGCAAGCTGCAGGTAAAAAACAGGACCCAGGCTATCTCCATGGCTATGAAACTGCGCAAAAACAGTGAGGAAAGCCTGTTTATCATCGAAAAGCC
>CAYWIY010000135.1:0-4195 GCA_964458455.1 uncultured Syntrophomonadaceae bacterium
CGCTTCAAGTTCCAGCAGCGTTTCCACCGATTCAAACAGATCCTCATCTTCTGCTGACAGTAGTAGCAACCAGGCTGCTTCAAATAGCGGAAGCAGTAATCAGAACTCCTCTGACTCTACCGGCTCAACTGCCTCTTTTTCCTCGCAAGACCAAAGTGGTTCCTCCAAAGGTGCCGAAATGAATGCTTCAACAAAATCTACCGGGGATTCCGGTGAAAGCCCCGCAGGTTCTTCTCCGAAAGGCTCTTCAAAAGAGACAACGGAAAACTTTAGCGGCAGCGATTCCGGAATAGTTGATAACGCTAGCGAAAGTGCTTCAATAGAGAGCAACAACCTTAACCGGGAAGAGCAGCCAAGTCTTTCTGATCCAGACCCAACCGGTGATGCTGCTAAAACATCCGGCGATTCGCAAAAGAATAGCAGTAAAAGTTCAGGCAGCAACCAGGGCGCTGGTGCCAGTCACGCGGGTAATTCTTCAACAGGAGGATCAGATCAAAAAAACGGCGGTAATGATAGTGCTGTGAGCTGCAATGAGTCCGGCCAGGACTTAACATGTAAGCCTGCTGAAACGGATCAGGCAGAAAGTTCTGTTTCAAGTGTTGATGAAAAAACCGCGAAAGATGATGCGCTAACTGGTGACTGTGCAGACTCTGATAGTATATGCGAAGATGCCGGTGAAAATGGTGTTGAAGCTGAAGCATCGTTAACCTGTAAAGATTACGGTTCTGACGCCGGGATAAATGAAACTGGACCCGGTAATTCCTATGTAGCTGCAGTGATACCAGATGAGGGTGTGGTTAATGTTGGGTCTCCAACAGCATTTACTGCTACTTTTAAAGAACATGATTTAAACAACAGGCTTGGTTCAGCCCAATTGTTTATCCCCAATTCTTTTACAGATGTAGAAGATGAAGTAGTAACTACAAATGGTTGGGGTTATCAATGGGTTGAAACAGACCCCGGCAGTGAATTTGCCAGGATTTTGTCCTTGTGGTCTGTTACAGAAGGAAATTATCTCGGGTTTGGTGAGACTATGTCCGCTACTTACACTGCTACCACAAATGAAATTCAGACCCATTTATTTGATACAAAGGCCTGGACAACTGCCAACGATGATCATACCGGTATTTATGATGGTTCTGACCCAGGCAGGACTAATAACATGTATGCTGGATATAATCAGCCCAGGGTCAATGTATGGGTGGATCAGGCAGCAGGAAATTTCAGGGAAGCCGGCAATAATGTGACCGTGGGGTTAAACGATATCCGCCAAAACCTCAACTGGCATTATCTCCAGGTAAATGATATTGATCTGGACTCAGAACCCTTTAACGTCAACTCTGGCTGGGAACCAATTGGAGCATTTGGAATACCGGCAGAAAATTTTTCCGGTGGTTATAACGGTAATGGTTACAAGATCAGCAACCTTTATATCGACAGGTTGGATGAAGATGATACCGGTCTTTTTGCAGTTATACGCGAAGAGGCAATCATCCAGAATGTTGAACTGGTAGCTGTAAAGGTTACCGGTAAAGAATCTGTTGGTAGCCTGGCCGGTATGAATTTTGGGTTAATCCAGGATTGCCTAGTCGAAGGTGAAATTTCTGGAACTGGTATGATCGGCGGATTGGTTGGTTACAATACCGGGGTAATAAGCGGTTCTCAAGCAGATGTTAATGTGCAGGGCAGTGAGAACCATTGTGGTGGGCTGATCGGCTATAATTATGAAGGGGAAATTAAAAGCTGTTCCGCAACCGGATCGGTTACCGGGATAAATAATATTGGAGGTTTGCTCGGGAATAATTACAAGGGAATAATAACAGACAGCAGCGCTTCCGGCAATGTTGCAGGCAGTGGCGATCACAGCGGAGGTTTGATCGGGCAAAACAGCTCAGACGGCCAGGTAAGTTATAGTTTCGCCACCGGGCAAGTAGAAGGTGGGAACATGACTGGTGGTCTTATAGGTTCAAACCAGGGCATTATCAATAACTGCAGTGCTTCCGGGAACATTTCAAGCCAAGATATGGTTGGTGGCCTGGTGGGAAACAACTTCTTTGGGGCGATCTCTGATAGCCATGCTTACGGAAATGTAACTGGAAAACAATTTGTTGGCGGCCTGGTTGGTAGTGACTTCCTGGGTACGATTACCAGCAGTGATGCTACCGGAGGTGTCGTTGGACAAATCAGGGTTGGAGGGCTTGTAGGGGATACGGTCTTCGGGAGTATCACTGGAAGTCATGCTTACGGAAAAGTATCTGGCAGCATAAGCAACCTCGCTCAGAATAGTGAAATCGTACATATCGGAGGCCTGCTTGGTTCCAGTTTAGGTGCATCCCTGATCGATGTCTCGGCATCGGGCCAGGTCACCTTAAGCTTACCTGGTTCCACTGCTGCAGGCAACGAGGAAACTGGTATATCGATTCGTAATATTGGAGGCCTGGTCGGTTTCCTTGAATCCGGCAGTATTTCGAACGGGTCTGCCACCGGTTACGTGGGTGGAATTCTCGGGGTTATAAATAATGTCGGAGGCCTTGTTGGCAGGCTTGAAAGTGGCACTCTTAACCAGTGCCGGGCAGAGGGAAATGTAACAGGGACTGCTTCGGTAGGCGGCCTGCTTGGTTACGCTGAGGGTTTTACAGTGGAAAACTGCTGCGCCAAGGGTGATGTATCTGGAAACTCTTTTGTGGGAGGCTTGATCGGAAAAGATGCCGGTGCTCATACAAATCGTTCCGGGAACAGGATTGAAAACTGCTACGCCACCGGTGATATATACAGCAGCGTTAATGCAGCAGGGGGATTAATTGGGCTTTACGACCCTAATACCGTTATTAACAATTGCTATGCTGTCGGTGCTATCAGTAGTACTGGCAGTACCGGAGGTCTGGTAGGCGAAATATTTGATTTAGGGTGTGGGGCAAAAATCACGGCTAGTTTTTATGATCACCAAACTACAGGTCAAAATGATAGTGGCAAAGGGGAGCCGAAAAGTACAGAACAGTTGAAACAGCTGGTTACCTTCTTAGATGCTGGCTGGTTAATTACTGGTGAAGATGGTTCTTATCCAGTATTATGGTGGGAGTTAGAGGTGGTAGATTTACTAGGAGTGCCGGAAGTAGAACAGTATATCTGGCATATGCTGGGTAGTATTGAGCCGGAGCCTGATCCCATCCCCGATCCTGGCCCGGTGAATTTAACTACAAGGAGAAGAACAAGCACTGTTTCACCTTTTTATCTGAAAGAAAGCTGGTTGACCAGGCATGAAACTCAGCAGGATCTGGAAACGGACCCTGGGTTTTTAGAGTTAGCGCCGGAAGCACCACAGGCAACTCCGTTGTGGTTTCTTGTAATACCTCCTTTTGAGCCTGACAATGGAGACCTGCCAATGGTTACTATTCCATTTATTGAGGATGGCAACTATGAGCAGCTTAAAAGTGTTGTCGCTTTGTATGAATTGTTGTTGCAGGAATTTGAAGCCAACCAGGATAGTTTAAGCGAAGCTGAATACGCTTATTCTTTGTTGGACCTTGCCGCAGGCTGGGCGGCTATTCAAGTGGTTGAAGCAAGGCTTTCCGGTGATGAAGCTTCTTTAGAGGAAGCTGTAGAGGCTTTTCAAGAGGTTATGTTTTACCTTGCTGAGGAAGAAAGCTACAGCTCTCACCTTACAGAGGAGCAGCTAGAAGCATTAAATGATCTGCTTGAAGCGATTGCAGAACAGCTTGAAGCGCTCGGAGCAAATCTATAGATATATTAAACCATTAAAACTAAAGTGTTAGTGGTTTAAACTACCAAGATATAACCGGTCAAGAAGATATTTCGCAAGAAATGGAATATCTTTGTCGGCCGGTTTTTTTGTTTGTATTTTATTAAAATAAAAAAAACTGATAATACTTCCATTGACTATATTGATTATTATGCTAAACTTAAATAACACCATCATGAGCTGACAAAAACTCTGCATAAAACTGGAATCAGACTGACGTTATGCTAGCTATTAAGCGGCTAAACGAGTTTTCATTACAGTGGATACCGGGAGACCCTCTAATACTACTATATTAGGTGGTTGTTTAAAAGTTGCAGAATAAAAATGCCTTTGTGACCTGGTCCCTGTCCCTATTTTTTGGATGGATTCTTTCCTTCCCTTATTATGGTGCTGTTTTACAAGCGTGGGCACTGCAAAGTACGCTATTAGAGCTGG
>CAYWIY010000135.1:4205-5599 GCA_964458455.1 uncultured Syntrophomonadaceae bacterium
CCCCAGATTGCCGACATTTCTGCAAGCTAATATATATATGTATTTTTGCTGTTTCATGCCCTGGGTTACCTGTCTTGCGCCTTGCTATTAAAAAACCATTATTCCTGGAACCGGTTAATGGTATTAAGTGTAGCAGGAACAATACTTATAAATTTCGTAACCTGGTTTTCTCCAGCAACGTGGTGGTTTTACGGCCTGGCTCTAATGGGTTTTACTTCCTCTTTTTATGTAGTGGGCTGGAGTAATTATTATAGTGCTTTGAATCCCCGGGATAGAGCTTATGTAATTATTCATGCCACCATCCGGGCAAACCTTATAGCCCTAATAATTATGGCTTCTTCCACATTGCTCTCCGGGCTCCCTTTGTTTTCAATCCTGATCCTGCCTTTGGTTTTGTCCCTAGTTTTAGTGATCATGGTAGGCAATCTCGTAATAGACGTTTTACCTGAATCGAAAGTGCCTTTCTTTAAGGCGCGTTCTTTTCCCGGCTCATATTTGCTGGTAATCTGTTTGTTTATAGCATCTTTCAAAGTGAGTGCAGGGTTTATGTATGTTGTCATCCATGATTCTTATCCGGCTGTGGAAGGGCACCAGGTTTTTTTTGAGTACTACCCCTATGTACCGTACCTGTTAACTTACCTGGTAGTATTAAAAATCTACCATGTAGTGCAGAAACATTACCTGGCTGTGGCGGCAGCGTTACTGTTGGGGCTGTCTTTTATCGGGTTTGCCCTTATTGGTGACAGCGCCGGCGGTTTTATTGCCTCTACCACATTTGTTGAAGTTTCTTTTGCCTTAGTTACTGTATTCGCCTGGACTTTGCTTGGTGATTTATCTGCTGTTTACGGCAAGCCGCACTATTTTTTTGGTTTCGGTTTATTTGCTAATGTAATAAGCACCTTTGGAGGTAGCTTGATTGGCGAGTACCTGCTGTTACATGTAGAATCGCCTCTTTATGTCATTGCCCTGTACGCAGCTGCAGCGGTTTTCCTGGTCCTCGTGATAATTCCCTGGTTGAAGGATAAAACTGCAAGTACTTTAGCCCAGGTCGTTACCGGCAGGGTTAAAGTTGTGCCTTTTGTAACAAAAAATATCGGTGTTGATTTGCTTGGTTTAAGCAAATTAACACCGAGGGAAAAAGAAATCCTGTATTTAATTGTAGGAGGGTTTTCCAACCGGGACATGACCCGGCAGTTATATATAAGTGAAAACACTTTAAAAACTCACCTTCGGAACATTTACCGCAAGTTTGGAGTGCATACAAAATATGAATTAGTAGCAAGGATTGCCAATAAAGAGCTTGCTTTAAAAAAATAAAGTTGCCTGCTTTTAATGTTCTCGCGGCATGCAGATTACTTCCTTAATCTTTGTATCGAAGAACTGGCTGGAATGGG
>CAYWIY010000136.1:0-5571 GCA_964458455.1 uncultured Syntrophomonadaceae bacterium
GGGATATTCGAGGATAACCAGCCGGTTCCTGCGGAGTATTTTGTGCTTATCAACGCCATCTATTTTATGGGAGCCTGGACGGAAGACTTTGATCCGGAGGAAACCGAGGACAAAGATTTTACGCTTCCTGACGGTTCCACAGTTGAAGTGCCGATTATGCACCGGGAGAGCGAAGAGATGACCGATTACCAGTACCTGTCGGAGGAAGACTTTGAAGCGGTGCGCATCCCTTACGGAGGCGTAGAAACCCACGGGCAGGAAACCCGCATGGCCATGTATGTTTTTGTGCCGGATAACGGTCTCGATGCATTTTATGAGCAGCTTAATGCCGGGAGCTGGGATGAATGGATGAACGGCTTTTCCTCCCGGGACGGGACAGTCGGGCTGCCCAGGTTCGAAATGAAGTATGAAAAAACGCTAAACGAGGTCCTTAAGGACATGGGCATGGAAAGAGCTTTTGATGACCGGGCCGATTTTTCGGGGATGTCTCCGGAAGGCGAACAGCTGCTGCTTGACCAGGTCTTGCACGAGGCTGTTATCGAGGTGGACGAAAAGGGAACTGAAGCCGCTGCTGTAACCGCCGCTTTAGGCCTGGGAGATGCCCCTGAACCCTTTGAAGTGATTGCGGATCGGCCCTTTTTCTTTGTGATCAGGGACGACCATGCTGAAAGCATCCTCTTTGCAGGCGCACTTACCGATCCCCGTTAATGTAACAATTCAAGACTTGACCGACCCGTGTTTCGTTCAAATGGGGTGCCGGCAGCTCAGAATGCCGGTGCGCCATTTTTGACTTGCCATCGCCCTCTTTGATATGATTAATATATTCACTACCAAAATGGTAAATATACCATAGGGAGGCAGGCATTAATGGAGAATTTGAAAGTCCCCGCAGACAAGCTGAGGTTGGTATATAGACCGGGAGAAGAGCTCCCTGCTGATTTTGTTAAAGAAGAGGCTGAAGATACCATTGTTGGACAGGACCGGGCTTTACAGGCCCTGGAGTTTGGGTTGAACATAAAGAGCGAAGGTTTTAATATTTATGCTTCGGGGATGCCCGGAACCGGGAAAGAAACGGCAGTCAAGAACTTTATTGATAAGATTGCTACAGATACTCCCACTCCATCAGATTTATGCTACGTCAATAATTTTAAGAACGCCTACCAGCCCCACAACCTGGTCCTGCCCCCGGGGCAGGGTTCAGAGCTGGCTAAAGACGTTAAAAAACTGGTGGATACAGCCCGCCAGGAAATACCGCGGGCTTTTGAAAGCGATGAATATGTTTCCCAAAAAGACAACATCTCCAGGCAATACAACGAAAAGAAGCAGGAGCTGTTTAACCAGCTGAACCAGAAAGCTACCGAAAGCGGTTTTGCGATCCAGAGCACGGCCGGGGGGTTCCTCCTGGTGCCCCACAAAGATGGAAAACCTCTCCAGGACCAGGACCTGCAGGCTCTTTCCGAGGATGAGCGGAAAAAGATTTTTGATAAGAAAAGCGAGTTGGAAGAAGAACTGAAAAATACGATCAGGGAAGCAAGAAACCTGGACAATAAGATGGCGGAAGAGATAGAAGAAATGGACCGCAAGGTCGCGCTTTTTGCTGTTGAGCACCTTTTCCAGGAGCTGCTGGATAAGTTCAAGGAGCTGTCCAAGGTTATCAAATACCTCAAGGAAATGCAGGAAGACATGATGGAAAACATCAATATTTTCAGGCAGCAGCAACAGCAGCAACAGGCCCTGCCTTTCCCCATGCCTTTTGACCAGGAATCTAGTTTTAAGAAATACCAGGTCAATGTCATTGTTGACAATTCCGATCTCGAAGGGGCCCCGGTGATCCGGGAGTTAAACCCCACCTATAATAATATTTTCGGCCGGATTGAGAAGGAAACCCAGTTCGGCGGCCTGGTTACCGATTTCACCATGATCCGCGGCGGTTCACTGCACGAAGCCAACGGTGGCTTCTTCGTGGTAAAAGTGGAAGAACTTTTAAAAAACCCCTTTAGTTACGAAAGCTTAAAGCGAGTCATTAAGAGCAACCAGCTGGAAATTGAAGAACCGGGCGAAAAACTCGGGGTTATGGCTACCAAATCTCTGCGGCCTGAACCGGTGGATCTCGACGTAAAAGTGGTTATTATCGGCCCACCCTTGTTTTATCACCTGCTTTACAACCTGGACATGGAATTCAGGGAACTGTTCAAAGTAAAAGCGGATTTCGACACCGTTATGACCCGCACTGAAGAAAACATTCGCAGTTATTACGGTTTCCTCGATTCTTTCTGCCATAAAGAAAACATCAAGAACCTTGATAACAGCGCTACCTCTAAAGTTGTGGAGTACGGTTCGAGGCTGGCTGAAGATCAGTCTAAGCTCTCCACCCGTTTTTCTGAAATAGCTGATATTGTCAGGGAAGCCTGTTATTACGCCGAGAGCAATAATGAAGAGCGTGTCCGTGATGAACATATTACCCGGGCCATTGAATCCAAGATCTATCGTTCCAACCTGGTCCAGAAGAAACTCCAGGAAGCGATTGAAAGAGATTTCCTGTTTATCGATACTGAGGGAGAAAAGGTGGGCCAGATCAACGGCCTGTCGGTAATGCAAATGGGCGATTATTCCTTTGGCAAGCCGACCCGGATTACCTGCAGCCTGGGTTTGGGCCGGGGAGGTATTATTGATATAGAAAGGGAAGCCCGTCTCGGAGGCCGCCTGCATACCAAGGGAGTTATGATCTTGAACGGGTACCTGACGAACAAGTATGCCAAAGATATGCCGCTGACCTTATCGGCCCGGCTTGTTTTTGAACAGAGTTACGGTGAGGTTGAAGGCGACAGCGCTTCGAGCACGGAGCTCTATACCCTCTTGTCTGCATTGGCCGGTGTGCCCTTGAAGCAGAACCTGGCTGTGACGGGTTCAGTCAACCAGATGGGCGAAGTCCAGGCTATCGGAGGCGTGAACGAAAAGATTGAAGGCTTTTTCGAACTCTGTAAAGCCAGGGGACTGACCGGGGACCAGGGCGTGATTATCCCCAGGAGCAACCAGCAAAACCTGATGCTCAAAGAAAGCGTTGTAGAAGCAGCCAAAGAAGGCAAGTTCCACATCTATGCCGTCAGCACCATTGAAGAAGGGATTAAGCTGTTGACGGGGATAAATGCCGGTGAGCGGAAAGAAGACGGCACCTTCGAAGAAGGGACGATCAATTACAGGGTAGAAGAGGCCCTGCGCGATAATTTCCAGAAGATGAAACAGCTCGGCAGGGCAGTTGAAGACAGGGAGCCAGAAGAACAGGACCGGGAAGATGAATAATAGTTGAGCTGTTCAGTACAGCTTTTTAATGAGGTGAGCTGCAAGATAATAGGGGACAGGAGACAGTTCTCCCGGCTCACCATTCACAAAGAAAGCGCACCGGCGGTTTAATCCCGCAGGTGCGGTTTTTTGTGCGCCCGGCAGGGGCCGTTAACTTGTCTTATTTTACTTTTTCATTTTGCTTTGCTGGTTGGATGAAACAAAGACTCCCAGGGCCTGGAGTTCCCGGTCTGAGCGGTTGACGGTTTTAGGTTTTAGGGCGTATTCGTAAGGGACTTCCCTGATTTCCAGTCCGTGAATGCCGACCATGAACCCGGAGCGCTTTTCATCGAGCAGCAGATCGACAGCCCTGATCCCGAACCGGATCCCTAAAATGATGTCGTCGGCCGAAGGAGCCAGACCCCGGAGGGTAAAGCCGAGATCGGTGGTGCGCACTTCTTCGATTTTTTTCAGGCCCAGTTCGATCCGCAATACCCGCCTTAAGATCTGAGAAATTCCGCCCAGTTTGGGATTGCCGAAAGCATCTAGTTCAGGAGTTTCTTCCATCAGGTAGCGGACCAGGTCGCTTTTTTCTTTAGCCCGCAGTATGACCGGGTCATCATAAGGGATGCTGGTCCCTTCTGCGACGATCAGGTTGACATATTCATTTTCTTTATAGAGGCGTTTTACCTCGGTGCACAGCTCTCCCAGGTCTACCGGGCGTTCCGGGATGGTGATCAACTCTGCGCCGGAAGCTACCCCGATTTCCAAAGCCAGCCAGCCGGCCTGCCTGCCCATGACTTCAACCAGGGATATGCGGCGGTGGGCCCGGGCCGAATCGGCTGTGCTCCGGGCGGCCTGGGCGCCGAAAGCAATGGCGGTCCGGAAGCCGAGCATGACATCGGTCCCGGACACATCGTTATCGATGCTTTTCGGGGCCATAACCGTGGGCACTCCCCGGCTTTCAAAGCGCAGGGCTGATAATATGGTGTCGTTGCCGCCTGTGCCCAGGATGCCGTCAACTCCGAGTTTTTCCAGGTTATTCATAATCTTTTCCGGGTAGCCCTGCCCGGCATTTTCATCGGTAAAAGGGTTAAACCGCGATGATTCCAGGATTGTGCTGGACTGGCTCTCCAAACCCACCACTTTTTCAGTGTCCAGGGGTACCACGTAATCTTCCGGGTTGTCAGCTGCCAGTCCGGAAAAAGCATTGCGGATACCGATAAATTCGGCGCCGTATTCCTTGTTGCCCCGGCGCACCACCGAGGCCAGGAAAGCGTTTATGCCGGGGCAGTCTCCGCCACCGGTAATCAAAGCAATTTTTTTGCTCATTTTACAAACCTCCATCCTAGTTATCAGGACTTTATACCTATCATATTTTACCACAAGCAGAAGGAAAATATCAGCGGCAGCCTCCACTAGAAGTAGCGTTCCCTTTTGCAGTTGAAACCGGGGTGATACAATGTATTTACTAAGCAGCTTTTTCCATTGATAAATATTTTTGTAGATTACTATAAAGGGGATGAAGAAGATGAATCTGGCAAAGCTTCTTTTAGAGAAAAAAGAGCACTATGCCCAAAAACCTGCAATCATATTTGAAGGACAACCCTATACCGGAAATGAGTTGAAGGATATGGTAAGTAGATATTCTAACTTGTTAAACTGGTCAGGGGTAAAAAAGGGAGACCGGGTTGCCATCCAGCTGCCAAAATGCATGGAGTTTATATTTTTGCACCTGGCAACTTTATCCTTAGGGGCTGTCACTCTACCCTTAAACCCCGCTTACAGCCAGGAAGAGGTTGAGTATTTTTTAGAGGACTCCGGGAGCAAGATATTATTTATTGATCATGAGATAGTCCAATCAGGTCAGTTTAACCTGGAAAATAAAAGTGATTTAAAGGTTGTTATCAGGGGGGCTAACGGCGCTAACGGCCTGATCCATCTTTTAAAAGAGGCGCAAATACATAGCTCTGGGAATATTTATAATTACCCGACAGGGCCAGATGACACCGCCTTGCTCTGCTATACTTCAGGAACAACCGGCAGGCCAAAAGGGGCGATGATTACGCATCGCAACCTGGTAACAAATACCCTGGCCCTCCAAAAAACATGGAAGTGGACGGAAAGTGACGTCCTTCTTCATGTGCTTCCAATATTTCACATACACGGCTTATGTGTTGCCCTGCATGGAGGGCTGAATGCAGGCTCGACTGTAATCCTTCATGAAAAATTCGATCCGCAAGAAAGTTTAAAGGCGATAGAAGAAATGAAAGTTACCATGTTCATGGCAGT
>CAYWIY010000137.1:0-5509 GCA_964458455.1 uncultured Syntrophomonadaceae bacterium
TGGGCAGGTTCTCTGCTACCCAGAATGCAAAATCGCGGGGGCTGGAAACCCGGTTAGGCATGACCAGGTGGCGGATGATTAATCCCTGCCTGGCAAGAGCACGTTTATCTTTTTCCAGGACTCCGACCTGGCGGTGCATTTCCAGTATGGCATCCTTCGCTTGTTCAGGGTAATCGTAAGCTTCGGCCAGATTGTACTTTTCCGATTGTTCGCCGTCCATGAACTTCATATCGGGCAGGTAAATATCGACGATGCCGTCTAAGAGTTTGATAATCTCTTTGCGTTCATAGCCGCTGGTATTGTAGCAAAGCGGCAGGTGCAGGCCGTTTTTGTAGGCGATCCGGGTGGCGTTGAGAATATTGGGCATAATGTGGGTGGGGGTAACCAGGTTAATATTGTGACAGCCGCTGTTTTGCAGGTCTAGCATCATTTCTGCGATTTCTTCATCGGTAACTTCCTGGCCCCGTCCTTTGTGAGCGATAGGGTAATTCTGGCAAAAAACGCAGCGCAGGTTGCAGTTGGAAAAGAAAATAGTTCCGGAACCACCTGTGCCCACCAGCGGCAGTTCTTCGCCGAAATGCGGCTGATGGCTGTAAACTACGGCTCTGTCTGTAGTTTGGCAAAAGCCGGTTTCGCCCCGGATGCGGTTTTCTCCGCAGCGGCGGGGACAAAGTTTGCAGTCTTCAAAGATGCTGTATGCTTTTTCAACTCTTTCGGCCAACTTTCCTTCTTCTTCCAGCCTGGCATATCCTGGCATCCAGTCTTCAAACTCAGGTTTGTCGTTTTCTACGGGCTCGGTTTTTTCCATTGGGGCACAGGCTTTTAAAAGCCACGAACCTCCGGCCAGGTAGAGCAGGCCTGCTCCCCCTACGTAGCAGATGTTCTTCAGGAATTTTTTTCTGTCTATTGTCAAAGTTATCACCCCGGGCCGGTTTTATGCTATAAGGGCCTAGAATCTCAATCATTATCTTTATACGCTTCAAGCTTAAAAAGTGGTCCAGGTTAGAATTGATAACGGCAGATATTGATGACAGCAACGCACTATCATTTCGTGGTTATATTATATCAGGGCCGATCAAGAATGCAAAAGATTTTCTGATTAAAGTTTTTCTGATTATTTTTTAGGGAATTTTTAGCCTTCACCTATCACTCCCGCGAGTTTTGTATCAATACTGTGGGGTTTAATGTAAGTCCTGCTGAGCAAGCATATCTGTGTTAAAATTTACGTAGAGACTTAAGAATTTATTTGAAGGGAGCGTTCCCGGCATGGTTTGCCATCAGTGCAAATCCTCAGAAAAGGTAGTCGGAGAAACTCTCGGAGCATGCCGCAGCTGTATTGTGGAAGGTCGGCCGGATCTGGAAAAACAATTTGCCGCTCTGCACGGTAAAATCCGGCAAAATACGAATTTGCCTTCCAGTCCGCCCCGCAGCCGGAAAGCATCTTTGTGCCGGATTTGTTACCGGACCTGCCGCCCTGCTGCCGGTGAAAAGGGCTACTGCGGTTTGCGCGAAAACAGGAACGGCCACCTGGTTCACCTGGCCGGTGTTCCTCAAAAGGGACTGCTTGACTGTTACCACGATCCCCTGCCCACCAACTGTGTCTCCCAGTGGGCTTGCCGTGCCCGGGGCCGGGACTACCTGGGCAAGAAAAACCTGGCCGTTTTTTACGGGGCCTGCACCCTGAACTGCCTTTTTTGCCAGAACTGGCAGTACCGCGCCCTGACAAGTGAACTAAAGCCCCTTTTCACGGCACAGGAACTGGCCGACCGGGTCGATAAGCAAACCGCCTGTATTTGCTTTTTTGGAGGCGACCCGGCCCCGCAGTCTCCTCACGCCCTGGCGGCGGCCCGCCGGGCCCTCAAAAAGAACCCGGATTTGATCGTCTGCTGGGAAACTTCCGGGTTGATGCGCAAATCATTCCTTGAACGAATGATTGCTTATTCGCTTGCAACCGGCGGGACCCTGAAATTTGATCTTAAAGCTTATCACCGTTCTCTTTATTATGCCTTGACCGGCGGGGACAACCGCCCGGTATTGAAAAATTTTGCCCGCTGTGCCCGGTTAAGCCGGGAAAAGGGCGTGACTCTTGCCGTAGCAAGTACACTCATGGTCCCCGGCTACGTGGAAGAGGATGAAGTTTATGCTATCGCTTCTTTTATTGCCGCTCACAACCCTGATACCCCCTATTCATTGCTGGGTTTTTTCCCTCAGTTCCAGATGCGTGACCTGCGCCCTACCAGCCGGAGACAGGCCGAGGCTTGCCTAAAGGCGGCCAAACAGGCCGGCCTGAGAAGGGTAAAGCTCGGTAATGAACCGCTTCTCCTGTAAATGGCTAATATCTTTTGCAGGAATAAACTGTTTCCCGCCAGAAATATATTTAAGAAGCTGCTTAGGGCGGCAAAACGTTTTATATGCTTCAATGAATCTAATTAAGGCAGGTGCAAGCATGAAATACAATTTTGATGAAGTAATTGATCGGAAAAATACCGGATCTATGAAGTGGGATTTTTATGGGCGCCTCTTTGATGAAGAAGATATTATTCCCATGTGGGTTGCGGATATGGATTTCCGGTCTCCCAAACCGGTTATTGAAGCTCTTGAAAAGGTAGCCCGTTTTGGAATTTTCGGCTACACTGAAGAAACCGAATCCTACCATGAAGCGGTCATAGAGTGGCTAAAAAGGAGGCATAACTGGACCATCAGAAAGGAATGGCTTCACTACAGCCCCGGGGTAGTTCCCGCCCTGCACTGGATCGTGAAAAGGTTTGCTCATCCGGGGGACAAAGTTATCCTGCAGCCTCCTGTCTATTACCCTTTTTTTGAGGCCGTTGAGACTGGCGGATGCCATGTTGTGAACAATCCTTTGCAGCTGGTGGACGGATACTACCAAGTAGATTTTGAAGATCTAAAGAAAAAGGCGGCAAATGAAAGGGTAAAAATGATCGTTTTATGCAGCCCCCACAATCCTGTGGGCAGGGTCTGGAGCAGAGACGAGCTTGAAAGGCTGGGCCGGATCTGTATGGACCATAACGTGCTGGTAGTTAGTGATGAAATCCACGCTGACCTGCTTTTAAACGGTAATACCCATACCCCTTTTGCTTCCATTTCGGAAGAATTTGCCCGGAATTCAATCACCTGCTATGCCCCGACCAAGACTTTTAACCTGGCCGGACTGCAAATCTCCAATATTATAATTCCCAATCCAACCTTGGCTTCGGAATTTAAAATCGCCCTGGAAAACAATGATATATCCAGACCTAATATCTTCGCTGTTAATGCCGCCGAGGCAGCATACAGGTACGGTGACCAGTGGTTGGACCAGGTCCTGGCCTATTTTGAAGACAACCATGCCCTGTTAAAAGAATATATCGGCAAAAATATCCCGGAGATAAAGGTGACACCCGCCCAGGCTACCTACCTGGCCTGGCTGGATTGCCGCGGGCTGGGCCTCGATAGTGGTGAACTGGCTGAATTTATGGAGAAAAAAGCAGGTCTTGGATTGAGCCAGGGCTATATTTTTGGTGAAGGAGGAGAGGGGTTTGTGCGCATGAACCTGGGCTGCCCCCGTTCGGTAGTGGAAGAAGCCCTGAAAAAAATTGACCAGGCTGTTGAATATTTTTGCCGCAGATAGGTTGTCAACACCCGCATAAGCCGTTATAATTTTAAAGATATATTAAATCGATTTTAATAGTGGCTTTATTTAAAGCTTAATACGGAAAGGGAGGAGATGGCCCTGCAAGCACTGCTGGTTTTGGAAGACGGTTTTGCGATGAAAGGAGATTGCTTTTCGGGGCAGGGAGAAGTGTTCGGGGAAGTTGTTTTCAACACGGCCATGACCGGTTACCAGGAGATGATAACCGATCCCTCATACCGGGGGCAAATCCTGACTTTTACCTATCCCGTCATTGGAAGTTATGGAATAACGGAATATGACATGGAATCAGACTCTCCCCAGGTGGAGGGTCTTTTAGTAAAGGAATGCTGCCGCAGGCCCCGCAACCAGAGGGCCCAGGATTCTTTGAGCAATTACCTGGAGGAGCACGGGATTATGGGCATAGAGGGGATAGATACCCGCTCACTCACCTTGCACCTGCGCAGAGCGGGAACTATGAAAGGAGTTTTATCCACCGAAGAAAAGGATCCCGAAACACTTCACCAAAAGCTTTTGGCCGACCAGGAATTTGCCAACAGGAATCTGGTTGATGAAGTATCGAACCCTCACTCTTTTAGCTGGGCCTATCCTGAAAAAGGCAATCATGTTGTGGTGTATGATTATGGTGTTAAATATAACATTCTCAGGCACCTCACCCTCAGGGGCTGCCGGGTAACCGTGGTGCCCCATCGCACTTCCGCGGCAGATATCCTTGCTTTAAAGCCTGACGGGATAGTCCTTTCTAACGGCCCGGGTGACCCCGCCGTGCAAAAGCACCTCGTACCGGAGATCAAGGCGTTGTTAGGTAAGGCCCCGATAATGGGTATTTGTCTCGGCCACCAGATGTTAGGGATGGCTTCAGGTTTGAAAACTTTCAAACTTGCGTTTGGGCACAGGGGCGGTAACCATCCTGTGAAAGATCTTTCTACCGGAAAAGTGCATATAACCTCTCAAAACCACGGGTACTGTGTTGATATGGACAGCATGCCAGGTGGGACCGAGGTTACCCACGTCAACCTGAACGATGATACCCTGGAAGGGATGGAAAACAGAGATCAAAAATGGTTCTCCGTGCAGTACCACCCCGAGGCCTCTCCAGGCCCTCATGATTCAACTTACCTCTTTGATAAATTTATGAAGATGATGGCAGCAGAGAGCGGAAAGGGGGGATCCTGATCATGCCAAGAAGGGACGACCTGCATAAAATAATGATTATCGGTTCCGGGCCGATTGTAATCGGCCAGGCCTGTGAATTTGACTATTCCGGGACCCAGGCCTGCCGGGCTTTAAAAGAGGAAGGCTATGAAGTTGTGCTTATTAACAGCAACCCGGCTACGATCATGACCGATCCTGTAATGGCCGACCGGACTTACGTTGAACCCTTGACGGTGGAAGCGGCAACCATGGTTATTGAAAAGGAACGCCCCCAGGCCTTGCTGCCTACCCTCGGGGGGCAGACCGCTCTCAACATCGCAGTGGAGTTGTATGAAACCGGGGTTTTAGACCATTACGGGGTGGAACTGATCGGAGCCAACTCAGAGGTGATCAACCGGGCTGAAAACCGGGACCTCTTTAAAGCGGCTATGGACCGTGCCGGCCTGGAATCAGCGGAAAGTGTCCATTTGAAAAGTGTGGAGGAAGCCCTGGAGTTTGCCGCCAGAAAAGGATACCCCCTTGTAATCCGGCCTTCATTTACACTCGGCGGTGCTGGGGGCGGAATAGCAAAGAATGAAGAAGAATTGTTAGAAATGGTTTCAACCGGACTCTACAACAGCCCCATTAAGCAGGTGCTGGTTGAAGAAGCCCTGATGAACTGGAAAGAGTTTGAGCTGGAAGTAATGCGTGACCGCAACGACA
>CAYWIY010000138.1:0-5383 GCA_964458455.1 uncultured Syntrophomonadaceae bacterium
TATGTCACGCTCGACACTGAACAGCCGGATAACTACCTGGTAACCCTGAACGGGGAAGAGCTAAATTACCTGGCGGAAGTAAGGCAGTTTTACGGCCTGGTTGATAAGGAAACTGAAGTAAGCGACTTAGAAGGCAGCATCGAAGTTGTCCCGGTCGAGTAGCGATACATATATTTTGTACTGTTAGTGCAAGGAGCAACAAAGCAGGCGAAGCCAGACTACCGGAGGTGTGCCGGTGCAAAACAAAACCAAAGTGACCGTGATCCTGATCGCAGTAACAGCAGCTATGTTATTTATGGCCGCATCCCCGGTGCTGGCGGCAGTAAACGGGTTTGTGGCAGTTGATAACGATGGTGTTTACTACAAGTACTCCTATGATGAGCTGCTTGATTCCTATGCCCTGCAAATGCTGGGTGAATCAAGCGGGCTATATGAAGATTATGCCAAAAATGAAGTGTATGCCCTTAAGGATGATAAAAACGGCTATATCTGTTACCAGGATGTTCTGGATCGGTTTGCAGAGGCTGTAGCCCTGGGCGATAAGTTTGACCTGGACAGCTACACTGAAAGCGCTGAGGCTAAAAAGGCCGAAATGCCGCCTGAGATCAAGCTGGTCCGGCTAAACGACGGGGGATTGGTATACAGCTCCATCAGGACAATCTCAAACAATCCTCCCCCGGACTTCGATCCGCCCAGGACCCAGACCCCGATTGTAGGGGCGGCCGGGGCGACAGCAGAGCAGGCCCAGAAATGGGCAAAGGAAAAAGATGCGCACGACAGGCTGATCAATATCGCGCCGGAGTACTGGGCTTTTGGGGAAAAAACAGGAATCCGGCCGGAAGTGCTTTTTGCTCAGGCCGCTTATGAAACCGATTTTGGCCATTATTCAAACGGGATATCACCTGAATATAATAACTGGGCCGGCATATTAAAAAAGGATGCCGAAGATGACGAAAAGATCGGCCATGAGCAGTTTGACACTCCCGAGGAAGGGGTCAGGGCTCATTTCAACCACATGGCCGCTTACGTGGGCTTAAAGCCCATCGGAGAGCCCCACGGCCGTTATGAGGTGGTTAAAGACCAGTCCTGGGCCGGCGCCGTGATTAATATTGATGAACTGGGGGGCAGGTGGGTCCCCGATGAAAATTACCACCTCCATATCCTGTATTTACTTCACCAGATCAAGGATATAGAGATAGAGGAAAAGGAAGAAAAAGAACCTGAAGATAAGGAAGACAGGGAGCCTGACCGGGAATTGACCGAAGCGGAGCATGTCGCTGTTGATGTTTCAGAAGTTACAGTCCTCCACCTGCGCAGCGGTCCCAGTACCGATCATGACATCCTGGACCGCCTGGTCAGGGGGACAGTGCTCGAAGTAGTCGGCAGTGAAGGCAAGTGGTTGGAGGTGATCGCTCCCGGCGATAAAGAAGGCTGGGTACACGGCGATTACGTCCGCTACGTTGATTTGACTAAAAACCCGTTTGAAGGGAAAAAAATAGTTGTTGATCCCGGACATGGCGGTATCGATACTGGGGCTATCGGGATAACCGGCCTCCTTGAAAAAGAAGTGACCCTGGATGTGGCTGAAGAGCTGCAAGTAATGCTGGAAGATGCCGGTGCGGTCGTGGTTATGACCCGTGAAGGCGACCGCTCGGCGAGTAACAAAACCAGGGTGGAGGTGGCCAACGAATCTGGAGCAGACGTTTTTGTCAGCATCCATGCCAACTCCTATTCCGATTCCGACTCCAACGGCACCGAAACCTTTTACTGCTCGCAGAACAGCAACAGCGATGCTTCCAGGTACTTAGCCCAGCAGCTGCAGCGGGAACTGATCGCAGAACTTGAACTGCGGGACCGCGGGGTCAAGACCAGGAGCTTTTACGTTTTAAAGGAAACCGAGATGCCATCAGCTTTGGTAGAACTGGCATTTCTGAGCAACGAGGAAGAGGAGGAACTGCTCAAGAAACCGAAGGTCCGGGCCGGTTCGGCTGAGGCCTTGTTCCGTGGGCTCGAAGCTTATTTACGAAAACACAGGTAAAAAAATATATTCTAACTAACATATACCATATTTAGAAGCAAGGAGGGTGATATTTTAAAAAATAATTAATAATTTGGCTTGATTTATTAAGATTAAGGGTATAAACTAATTTTAAAGAAGAACCAGATCAGAAAAAATTTTACACGAAAAAGAAGGATATTTTACATAAATCTTGAATATTAAAAAAGATTAATGTGTTAAAATAGGGAAAAGTGTTTTTATTTATTCTGTTAAATGTATTAGAAAGAAAATATACTTATGGTAGACGGAGGTGACACAGGAAGAAAAACAAGCTTGACCATGCGCATTAGATGAACACCATAGATAGAGAAATAGCGCATGCATTTTTTTAAAAGGGAGAGAAGATTATGAACAAGCTAGCCAGGTACGGATTTCTTCTCATCGTATTATTGGTCGGCTTAACGGTTCTGGCATTTGATACCCAACCGGTTTATGCCAATGAAGAATCCGAAATAGAATTAACATCTTCAAACACGGACAAAGAGGCAGCCATTGAGGCAGCTGATCGAGCCATTCGCCGGGTTCCCAGAAGTTTCAGGTATTTAGACCCGGTTATTGAAGAGAATATCGCTGAAGCCCGTAGGTTAGTCGATAGAGCGAAGGCAAATTACGGGGCTGAAGGGGCTGATTTCTCCGATCTGGACAGGCTCGAAGCAGCGGAAAAACAACTAGAAAAAACCGAAGCTATCGAGGCTGCCAGGGACGCTATCGACAAGATTCCCCCACCGGCCCAAATCACTGAAGCCCACAGATCAATAATTGAAGAAGCACGCCGCCTGACTGATATTGCCAAGGAGGATTACGGGGCGACCCGTCTTGATCTTTGCTGGCGCTACGAGGCCCTGGTGGATGCTGAAGAAAGGCTTGAAGAAGCTGAACCTGAACCTGATCCGGTTCCAGACCCGGATCCAGACCCGGATCCCGATCCACTGCCGCCGACAGGAGCTGTAACCACAACTGTAGTGTCGGGACTCCTGATGGCAGGTGCAGGCTTGCTTTTCCTGGGTAAACGTAAAAACCGTTTTTAAGCAGAAGCAGTAATGCAACTGCTATTGAAGCTTTGGCGAAAAAGCGCGCCGTTTTATCAAGGAGTAAAAGGAGGGTAGACTTTTTACCTCATTCATATAGGTTTAGATATTTTGAATAATAAAGGGGTGTAATTCTGATGAGAATGCTCAAAAAAAGAAAGACGTTGTTAATTACCTTAGTGATGTGTGTATCACTGCTGCTGTTGTTTTCACAGTCCGTTTTTGCCACCGACGGCGTAAGGCTCAGCGCCAGCAGTGAAAAAGGCGATGTAGGCGATGAAGTTACAGTGACTATCAGCATAGAAAACGGGCTTGATACCGAAGGGGGTCAGTTCGACCTTTCCTTTGATGAAGACGTAGTAGAGCCGGTTTCTGCTTCAAGGGGCGGTTTTGTTCCGGATATTTCCGGAAACATGTTTGACTACAACCTTGACTTGGCCGACGGCGAGTTAAGGGTAGTCTGGGTTACTGCCGAAGGGGCCACTGATGATTCCGGCACTGTCGGGACCATTACCTTTGAAATCCTGGACGAAGACGAAACTGACCTTACTTTCAGCAACATCGTGATTTCACCGGAAGATGTAGATACTGCCGCCCCCAGGTCCGGAAGTATTGAATATGATCCGGTAGATGAGTTGCAAAAAGCGATCGATGATGCCAACCAGGCCATTGCCGATTTGCCGGATGTTGATGACATTGAGCTGGCCGACAAGCCTGATGTGGAAGATGCCCGGGACCTGGTTGAAGAAGCAAAGGATCTTGGCGCTACCGATGCTGATTTCGACGATCTAGAAAAACTTGAAGCAGCCGAAGAAAAAATTGCCAAGCTCGATGCAATCAAGGCGGCAGATGACGCCATTTTGGCCCTGCCTTCTGTCGAGGTCCTGTCCCTTGATGACAAACCCGATGTTGTAGCCGCCAGGTCTTTGGTCGACAAAGCTAAAACCGAGCACGGCGCAGTAGACGACGACTTCAACTACCTGGACAGGCTGAGAGCGGCAGAAAACCGGATTTATGAACTGGAAGGTCTTGATCCGACTCCTCCGACCGGTGACATGAATTACCTGCTGCCCCTGGGTCTGTTAATTGTCCTGGCCGGGCTGTTCTTCTTTGTCAAACGCAGCCGCCTGTCAGCAAGGTAAGGCATGCGGTTGTAATAATCAGGAGCAATGCGGCGGTGATTAATTATCGCCGCCGCAATCATAACTGTAGTGACAGAAATGTATACGGTTATAACTGAATAACAAATAATCCTAACAAGGTTCGTGACAATTATGAGCATAATCAAGAAGGCGGGATTATCCAAAATCCCGCTCCTGGCGGTAAGTTTCCTCCTGGTCAGCCTGGTTGCTGGAACGGCGCTGGCTGCAGAGGGGATAAAATTGTTTGCCGGTGAAGAAAAAAATGAAAGCGGTGAAAAAGTAGAGGTTACCATCAGCGCTGAAAACGCTGCCGGTTCCGAAGGAGGGCAGTTCGCACTGAACTTTGATCCCGACCTGGTCAAGCCGGTAGCGGTTGAACCAGGAGAACTGGTAACAGAAGCATCAAGCGGAATGCACATGGTTAACCGGGAGTACGGCGAAGGCCAGATGAAGTTCATGTGGGTGACCGCCGCTGCTGATACAGCAGATGAAGGAGTTATCTGCATAATCGAGTTTGAACTGTTAAATGAAGGCGAAACAGCGCTGGAATTTGCGGATCTGATCATTTCTCCCGACGATATGGAACCGGCCGATCCGGTTCCAGGCAGGATTACCGTTGGCGAAGTGGAGGTGGATCAACCAGAAATTGAAGAGGAAAACGACGTGGATGAGGAAGAAGCGGCTGTAGAAGCGGTTGATGATGGCACAAATTATACGGTATTAATCGTTGTTATCGCACTGGTGGTTTTGGGTGCAGCCGGCTTCATGTTCTTTAAAAAGCAAAAAGAGGCCAAGCATTAGTTCAGGTATAAATAGTAAAGTGAACCAGGGAGAAATAAAGTTTGTTTGAATCATGTTTGAATCAATGGAAATTAATTCTGGATGAAAAACATATATTTATTTAATGAAAGCGAGGGTGTTGAAATGCCGAGATCTATAAGGAAGAGAGCAGGGGCAAAAACTTCTTTGATTTTGCTCTCCTCATTTCTTTTCCTGCTTCTGATTTCGTCAATTACCTTTGCCGGGCCTGGAACGCTCGGCGACGTCAACGATGACGGGGAAGTTGATGTTAGGGACGTGGTACTCGTGATGAGGCACGTCCTGGAAGTTGAGGAACTGGATGAGGATGAGCAAAGGCGGGCTGATGTCAATTG
>CAYWIY010000139.1:0-5243 GCA_964458455.1 uncultured Syntrophomonadaceae bacterium
TATCCGGGTTGGCCGGGTTATAAAGGACAAGGGTTAAGTCACCTTTCATGGTGTTGATGGTGGTTTCAGTGGCGTTGTAGGTTACAGGCCCGAAAAAGGGGTGCTCATATTCGAAGCGTTCATAGGTCAAATCGGTGTAGTCATTTATACGGTGGCTGGAATACCAGTCCAGTTCAAATTCTTTTAACTTAAGCAGTGTATTTATAAGGTATTGAAAATAGTTTGTATGCCTGTAGCGCAAAGATGAACGGCGAAACTCAAGTAATGTCATCATAGCGGCTTCCCGCCACCGGGGGCCGATTAAATCCCTTAAACCAGATTTTTTAGAATAGACCAGGTAGAGCTGGTTAAAACCGGCGGGAGCTTTTTTTAAGCTGCTGAGCCTGGCAGGAGTTAACTGGTACAAGTCCATTACTGCTTTGTTTGCTACCACGATATCTTTATAGACGTCAGCCAGGAAGGCCGGGACTAGAAGTTTTTCCATGATTTCTGTTAAGTTGGATAACTGCGTTTCAGGGTTTTCCTGGTTAAAGAGTGCTTCATCTTTTAACCCCAGGGCGGCATAAAAAAATTCTTTTCTCTCCAGGCTCGTGAGATTAAAAGAATCTGCCAAAAGCATCAAGATTTGATTGTCGAGGTATTTCCGGTCGTCTCTTTCCAGCCGGCCCAGTTGATCTTCTGTTAGGTGGACTGCCCTGCTCAAGGTCTCCCTGGTCCAGCGGTTTCCGTTCTCATCAAAGCTGTTTTTGCGCAGGGCTTTTACGATCAGGCCGAAATCATTAAGACTCAAGGTTTTCACTCCCTGGAGCTGGATGAGGTATTAAAAAACATCTGCCTGCAATTATTTAAAAACTCATATTATGGCAATAGACAAACAATAGGGCGTAGGTTATACTAGCTGATATAGTAAGTAAAAATGTTTGTTCAATGAAAAAGCCACGTTTATTATAACAACTGCTGGTAAATAGTGCAACGGTTCGAAATCTTATTGCTAATCCGGGCTTTGGAACATAAAACACCAGGGATGGTAAATTAATAGCAATTGTCCTGGTTCATTTTACAGGGCCTACAACTAATACTCTAACCTCTTACCGGAAGGGAATCCTGAGATGAAGCTTGTTGATATAGCCAACAGCCTGATTAGCGTCTCCCCTTATAACATTCATCATACAGCCGGTAAAGCCCTTGAACATTTCGGCAGGATTGTCAAAGCCGACTTTGTTTACCTCTACCTTTATGATAAAAAGAAAAAGGCGGCGGTTAACACTCACCAGTGGCAGGCAGAGGGTTATGAGCCCATCCCTGCAGGATACAGGCAAATACCTTACGGTGAAATTGAAGGTATCATGAAAATGCATTTAAAAAACAGGGCTGTATTTATGCCTCCAATAATTCCCGGGTGTGAAAAGGCCGCCCTGCTGTTTACCTTTAAAAAGCAAAAAACCCGCTCAATTGCCCTTTACCCCCTTTTTTTTGAAGGCAAGTGTTACGGTTTTATCGGCTGCAACCAGGTCACTTCAGAAGGCTGCCCAAAAAACGAGCTGCTTGAAACCCTGGAGGCTTTTGCCGGCATGCTCATCCGGGCCATGGTCCGCTGCAGGGACGATTTAAGCCGGGATTCCCGGGCTAAAGATGTGAAAAAATTAACTTACCTGAGCCTGCATGACAGGCTGACCGGCCTCTATAACCGGGCCTACTTTGATGAAGAACTTAAACGGCTGCAGCACAGCAGGGAATACCCGGTTACCATGCTTTATACTGATGTAAACGGCCTGAAGGTTGTTAATGATGTGCTTGGCCATGATAAAGGTGACGAACTGTTAAAAACAGCGGCAAATATACTTAAGCGAGTGCTGCGCAAACCGGAAGTGTTAGCCCGGATCGGCGGGGATGAGTTCGGTGCCCTGCTTGTTGATACCGGTGAGGAAGCAGCCCAAAAAGTTGTAGCCCGGATCAGGGAAGAAATAGCTCTTTACAACAGGAGTAACCCGGAGATCCCGCTGAGCCTGTCTATCGGGACGGCAACAGCAAAAGATAAAAGCATGAACCTAAAAGAACTGTGTTCAAGGGCAGATGAACTGATGTACCGCGATAAGATGCTTCACAGCAGGAAAAGCAGTGATGAGCTGCTCAAAAGAATAACGCGGGCCCACAGCGGCGATAGGTACAGGGACGCAAAAAAAATAAAGCGGCTTACAGGGTTGTGCCGGGCCCTGGCTGATAAGCTCAGGCTTTCCCCGCAACAGGTTTCCAATCTTATCCTTCTGGCAAAAGCCCAGGATATTGGCAAGACAGGTATCCCGGATCAAGTTTTGCAAAAAAAAGGGCCTCTTAGCAATGAAGAGCTAAAGTTTATTTACCTGCACCCGGAAAAAGGCTACCGCATAGCCCTGGCGTCACCGAAGCTGGTGGGTATTGCTGATTATATCCTTAAACACCATGAGCAGTGGGACGGCAGGGGCTATCCTTTAGGTTTAAAAAATGGCGATATACCCGCTTTATGCCGGGTCCTGGCTGTAGTTAATGCTTATGTGGTAATGACCTCGAACACTCCTTACAAAAAGGCCAGGAGCGTGCCAGAGGCCATGGCAGAGTTGAAGCGTTGCGCAGGAAGCCAGTTTGATCCGGGGGTGGTTAAAGCTTTTATCGCTCTATATGAAGAGGCAGCCAGGCATAAAGGTGCTCGTTTAAGTTAAACTGATCAGCTCCCCTTGCAGTTTATGATTCCTGCCTGCAGCCCAGTTCAGTTCCTGCTTCGAAGGCGTTGAGCAGGATAGCCACCAGCTCGGGGTCAAATTGTTTGCCGGCTTTTTCTTTCAGTTTTCCGATAGCTTCTTCCTGCGAAAGGGCTTTTTTATGCGGCCTGCCGCCGGTCATAACTTCAAAAGCATCGGCAATGGCGGCAATGCGCGAAAGCAGAGGAATAACCCTTCCCCTTAGGCCCTGGGGGTAGCCTGAGCCATCCCAGTGTTCGTGGTGAGAGAGGATCTCCTCGGCCACGCGGGCCAGGCCTTCTGTAGCCCTGGCGATCCGGTAACCGGCTGCCGGGTGGTTTTTGATTATTTCCCATTCTCCGGGGGTAAGAGGCTCTTTTTTGGTCAGGATCTCTTCACTGATATTTATATTTCCGATATCGTGGATAGTAATTAAAAGATCGAGGCGGCTTAACTCCGGTCCGGAAAGGCCTATTTTATGGCCAATTAAGCGGCCGATTTCTTTCATGACCCGGTTGTGTTCTTCTGTCTCATTACTTTTTGCCCTCAGGGCGCTCAGCAGTGTATTTAGGACAAAGCTTTTGGCATTCTGGCTGTAATATAGCTTTTGTTTGTACATCTCGCTTTCAGCTGCGGCCAGGACCTCAGAAACTTCTGTATCCGGGGCATCTTTTGTTGCTGCGCCCAGGGATATGGAAACAGGGATCTGGTTGTAGTAAGTATTATGGCATTTTTCTTTTATTTTCTTGCAGATTTCAACCGCTGTTTTGTTTTCAGTTTGAGGCAAAAAGATTAAAAATTCATCTCCGCCCCAGCGGGCAACGATATCTTCTTCCCGGCAGGATTGCTTCAGTAACCCGGCTACCCGGCGGAGCATGCCGTCGCCGCTGCTGTGGCCAAGGGTATCGTTTATCAGTTTCAGCCCGTTTAAATCGCCCATTATTATGCTAATCGGCAGCTGTCTTTCAGTATCAAGCCTTTTTATTTCTTCCTCCAGGTAGCTGCGGTTGTAGAGGCCGGTTAAGTGATCGCGGAAGCTGGTATGCAGGATGTTTTCTTCTTTTCTTTTGCGCTCGGTAATATCTGTGGCAATTTCTAAGCGGACCATCCTGCCATCAAACCAGCGTATGGCGCTGTCGCGGCAGTCGTACCAGCGGCCGTTCTTAGTATTTTGGGACTCCCAGTTGTAGACACCGGTTGGTTCACCGGAAGCATCAAGGATCCTGTCGTTGGTGCAGAAATCGCAAGGCTCCGGTTGCTGCTGCAAAACTTCCCAGCATTTTTTACCCTCTATATCGCCCCAGAGGTTTTTCCCGTACTGGTTGGTAAAAAGTATTTCTCCTGTTTCCATGTCTGTCACGTAAACAAAGGCATCGATACTGTCAAGTACGCTGAGCAGCCTTTTATGGGCTTCCATAGTTTCTTTTTCTGCTTTTTTCCGGAACGTGATGTCGAGCATTGAGGTAAGAAAGTACTGCTTATCCTCACTGCTGAAAACTTCTCCGGAAAAAATACCGTCCAGGATAGTGCCGTCTTTGCAGCGCACCTGCATTTCTACGCCGGTTATCCGCCCTTCTTTTTTTAACTGCTCAGCTATTGCTGCTGCCAGTTCCGTGTTGGCGAACAGGCCCAGTTCGGCGGATGTTTTTCCGATAATTTCTTGCCTGGTAAAGCCGAGAGTTTCTAAGAACGCATTGTTAATTTCAAGGAAGCGGCGTTCAGGAAGTGAAGTTAAAGCCATCAGGGTTGGATTGTGGCGAAAGAGCTGCTCAAAACGTTTTTGCTCTTGTATATGTTTTGTCCCTGTTATGTCTTCAAATAAAGTGACAAAGAACCCGGGTTCATCGCTGTAAACGGTAACCGAATACCAGCGCTGAGCGGAATGGAAAAAGTGTTCAAAACTGTGACTACTCCCGGTCAGGGCAAGCCGGCCGCATTCTCCTATCCAGTCGAAATCGTTACCCTTCATCCCGGTGTATATTTCAGTCGCCCTTTTACCGATCACTTCCGCCCTGGACAGGCCGGTTATTTTTTCAAAAGCGGCATTTACATCGAGGTAAATAGAGTCTACCGGTATACCGTTGCGGTCGACCACAACCTGGTGATAAGCGAACCCGTTCGGCAAATTTTCAACCAGCAGGCGAAATTTTTCCTTTTCAGTGGGCAGTGTAGAGACCTCCCCGCTTGTTAAGAATTGAAATCAAAAGAACAACTCAATCGGTGGTTTTTCATTTTTAGGCGGTAAAATAGGTGTTTGCAGGGAGGCTTAAACAGAGAACCGGCTGTCCCCGTTACTAAATGGCTCTATAGGTTGGAAGCTCTATTTTTACTCACCATTGAGTATGTTTCACAGCAAAAAAGTATAAGCGTTCTTCAATTTTAACACTTTCCTATCAGCAAAATATCAACATAGCATCAATATGGTACGATATATTGAAAAAAAACAAAAAATATACCAAAGAAGATTTTTGGTAACCGTATAAATGTTTCATCTTTCAATTCTACATCATCAGGGGATTTCCTCCTTTT
>CAYWIY010000140.1:0-5214 GCA_964458455.1 uncultured Syntrophomonadaceae bacterium
ACTCCCGGTATTCATCCAGTTCAGCTATCTCGTAAGTTGCTCCAGTTGCTTCTATCCCAGCCCTTAAGCGTGGATTATCTACTACGTTGGTGACTTTTTCACCAAACATGTAAACTGTGGGATCCATTTTTTTCAGAGACTCTATATACTCTTGTTTTGTTTTCAATCCCATTGAATTTCCCTCCTTTTTAAGTTGCCAAATAATGTTATTAAGCCCGTACAAATTGCCCAATATCTATCCTGAGTAATCGGTCCGAGTGTATGTTATATTATCAGTCACAATTATATTTGTAAAGTTTATCAGGTCATCATGTGAGTTTATCAAGTCAGGGTATAACATTTCTTAAAGCTGTGTGTATCGTTTTCTTTTGTTTAGAAAAATATTTTATGATGTTTTTAGATTGATTTATTTTTGTAATAGTGTTATAGTTTTTTTAAGATAAGGTTACTGCTTTGATATCGTATGTTTTTATTCGGATATAAATATCTCTATCTAAGATTGCTTGCCAAAATTTTTGCAAGCAAAAAAAATTAATAAAGTGGTCAGGACACCTGAAAGGAAGGGTCAAGTGGTTTTTAAACCTGTTTCTCATAAGTCTCGTGTTTACATGGAGATTGTTGAACAAATTAAAGAACAGATAAAAACAGGTTACTTAAAGGCAGGGTCCCCATTGCCTTCAGAAAGAGAATTAGCCGAAAAACTTGAAGTCAGCCGCAGTTCTGTGCGTGAAGCCGTGACTATACTGGAGAGCCTTGGGATTTTAGAAGTTAAACACGGGAAAGGCTCTTTTGTCAGGGACTTTCAAAACACAAAATCGATGAAAAACTACTTTGATACTTTTGCCCTGTTATTTGACATAGAACCCTCGCAAACATTGCAGCTATTAGAGGTCCGAAAAATTTTAGAGCCTCAGGCTGCCACCATTGCTGCAAAAAATGCAACTGCTGAAGATATTGCGAAATTACACGAAATACATGAAGAAATGAAAAGGGCACTGGACCGGGGAGAGGTTAGTTTAGATCCCGATTATAGCTTTCACTTTCAAATTGCTGCAAGTACAGGCAACGAAATTCTTTTTAGCACCTTAAACGCCCTTTCTGATTTGATGCGTAAAGGCTTGAGGCAAACCAGCTGGTTGGCATTAACTGATAAAAATAGAACTACAAATCCTATTGAAGAGCATGAACAAATTATTAAAGCAATTGAAGAAAAGAATACAGCGGCAGCTCATGATTGGATGCTAAAACATATTGAAGAAGTTGAAATTAATTTTAAGAAAAATTTAAAGGAGGACCTGGTATAGTGCCTGTAGTGATTAATGAGCAATGGTGTAAAAAATGCCTGATTTGTATTGAAATGTGCCCCAGAAACCTGCTCGAAGCGGATGAGCAAGGTTTACCCTACCTGAAAGATCCCGGTGAATGTAATGAGTGTGAAAATTGTGCCTGGGTATGTCCGGATTTTGCTATAGATATAACCGAAAAGGAAGAAGTATAAACAAGGGTTAGGAGTGAAAGCAAAGTGAACTCGGAAAATAATGTGCAGTTCTTGCAGGGAAACGAAGCCTGCGCGCTGGGGGCTATAGAAGCGGGTGTTCGATTTTTTGGTGGTTACCCTATTACCCCGGCGACAGAAATTGCAGAAGTTATGGCCAGGGAACTGCCCAAGCTTGGCGGTGTATTTGTCCAGTTTGAAGATGAGATTGCCAGTATAGGAGCTGTAATTGGGGCATCTGTAGCAGGAACAAAAGCAATGACCGCAACCAGTGGCCCCGGTTTTAGTTTGAAACAGGAGAACCTTGGTTATGCCATTCATGTCCAAATCCCCTGTGTGGTGGTTAATGTAATGCGTGGTGGGCCCAGTACAGGCTTGCCTACCCTGCCATCACAATCTGACGTGATGCAGGCCAGGTGGGGAACCCACGGGGATCACCCCATAATTGCCCTTGCTCCGTATTCTGTTCGGGAATGCTTTGATTTAACCGTCAGGGCGGTAAACTTATCTGAGCGTTTCCGTATCCCGGTAATAATCCTGTCTGATGCTATTATCGGTCATGTAAGAGAAAAAATATCCCTTCCTAAAAGAGAAGAATTGAGCCTGGTGGAAAGGAAAAAGCCTACTGTAGCCCCTGAAGACTATAAGCCTTTTGAAGATGATGGTACAGGGATTCCACCCATGGCCAACCTTGGCGAAGAGTACCTGTTTCATATAACAAGCAACAATTATGATGATGAAGGTTTCCCGGCCACGAATGATCACGAGATTGCCGACTATCGTGTTAAGAGCTTAAATAATAAAATAGAAAGATACCGTGATGAGATAGACGATGTTGATCTGTTTATGGTCGAGGATGCAGAAATAATCATAGTTGCTTATGGTTCAACAGCACGTTCTGCCCGCCGGGCTGTTATGATGGCTCGTGAGGAAGGTATAAAAGCAGGGCTTTTCCGCCTTAAGACTATCTGGCCGTTTCCTTATGAGCACTTGAAAGCAGTAGCTGAGGCAGCAAATCATTTAATCCTTGTGGAAATGAACATGTCTCAATTGGACAGTGAAATAAGGAGTGCGACACATGGCTTGGATACTAAACTGCACGGTTTGCATCAGAGCAATGGTATGTTGATCACTCCTTACCAAATCTATGACAGTGTAAAAGGGTTGGTGTGAAATGAAAAGAAATAATTATAAAAAGTATTTGCGAACCCATAAATTGCCGCATATATGGTGCCCCGGTTGTGGACACGGAATAATCTTGGGTGCGGCTTTGAGGGCTATGGATGAACTGGAGCTCGATCCTTATAAAACTGTTGCTGTTACTGCCATAGGTTGTTCCGCCCGCACCAATGCGATCATGAACTGTAATACTATCCAAACTACTCATGGACGAAGCCTTACCTTTGCCAGCGGGATAAAAATGGCTCGCCCCGATTTGACCGTCCTATTGTTTGTTGGCGACGGCGATGGCGCGGCAATTGGAGGCAATCACCTTATTCATGCCGCCCGGCGGAATGTTGATTTAACAACAATCCTCTTAAACAACAGCATTTACGGAATGACTGGTGGTCAGTATTCACCCCTGACACCATATCAAAAAACAGCATCTACTTCCCCTTACGGCAACCTGGAGCAGGACTTTGATGTTTGCAAGCTTGCCGATGCTGGTGGAGCATCGTACGTAGCCAGGGGTATTGCCCATGACCCCAGGCATCTAAGCAAGTTAATTCGTAATGGAATTGAGCATAAGGGTTTTTCCTTTATTGAAGGTATTAGCCACTGCCCCACTTATTATGGTCGCAGGAACAAATTCTCTTCACCTTTTGAAATAATGCGCTGGGTGAAAGAAAGATCTGTCAGGGTGAAACCGGAAACATATAATTTCAGCCAGGACATGGATGGGGCCATCCCTGTGGGGCTCTTGAGCCACAGGAATATCCCTGAGTTTACAGATGAATACCGCAAACTGGTAGAGAAACTGCAGAAAGGAGATGAAGCTTAATGAAGAATAAAGAATATCAAGTACGTCTAAGCGGATTCGGCGGGCAGGGCATTATTCTTGCCGGCATAATACTGGGAGAAGCGGTTTCTCTTTATGAAAACAGGTTTGCGGTGCAGTTTCAATCGTATGGACCGGAAGCAAGAGGCGGAGCAAGCAGGGCTGAAGTGGTTATTAGTGATGAAGAAATTGACCTTCTTGAACTAATAGAACCTGATGTTTTCCTGGCGTTATCGCAACAGGCTTTTGATAAATATATAGCTGATGCGCATGAAGAAGCTCTTGTTATTGTCGATCCTGATTATGTTACTAATGTTCCATCTTCTTCAAGGAAAGTATTTGCCGTTCCTGTTTCTAAAATTGCCCGGGAGCAGATAGGAAAGACTATAGTCATAAACATGGTAGCTCTGGGAGCCTTAGCCGCTATTACCGGGCTGGTTGGCTTAGAGGCTTTGAAAGGAGCTGTTTCCGCTAGAGTTCCCCCGGGAACCGAGGAGATTAACCTAAAAGCAGTCCAGGCTGGATATGAAAGCGCCCGGGAGATGGTATGATATTTTTGCTGGGAGGACGTTATTATGCCAAATAAAGATCAAGTGTTTCCGTTAATGGCAAAGGTCTCGCAAACCATAAAAACTCCCCGGATTGATGATGTTTCCGGAACAGTTGAGCAAGAGCTTCATAAGCTTTCTTTGCAAGATAGCATTTTCGATGGAGCCAGAATTGCTGTTACTGCCGGAAGCCGCGGTATTACCCAGATACCGGATATTCTAAAAAGATGTATAGAGTATTTAAAAAATCTTGGGGCAAATCCATTTATTGTTCCATCTATGGGCAGTCATGGTGGAGCTACTGCTGAAGGACAATTATCAGTCCTAGAACATTTTGGCATTACAGAAGAGAGTATGGGTGTGCCAATAATTTCCAGCATGGATGTTGTCCAGATTGGCACAACTTCATCAGGTGATCCGGTTTACATGGATACCAATGCCTGGAACGCAGATGGGATAATTGCAATTAACAGGATAAAAACTCATACGGCTATGTCGGAAGAAATTGAAAGCGGTTTATTAAAAATGATTTCAGTTGGCCTGGGTAAAGAGAAAGGATGTAGCTTGATCCATTCCCTGGGTTTGGGCAAGGCTATCCAGGACATGGCCCAGGAAGTTCTTAATACCGGGAAAATTCTTGGTGGACTGGCCATTATAGAAAATTCCAGGGAAGAGATTGCTGAAATAGTTGGCGTTAAGCCTGAAAAAATGGCCGATCAAGAAAAGGAACTTTTAGTTAAATCAAAAGAGCTTATGCCAAGCCTTCCTTTTAAGCATATTGATGTTTTAATCGTAGAAGAAATAGGAAAAAACATTAGTGGTACAGGGATGGACACTAATGTAATCGGCCGGTTTATGCTCCCTCACTTACAGGATCCCCCTCAACCCCAAATTGATATTATTACCGTTTTGGATCTTTCCCAAAAGACGGGAGGTAACGCAATGGGTATCGGTTTGGCAGATATAACCACACGTAAACTCGTAAACAAAATTGATTATCAAGCAACTTATAAGAATGTTATAGCTGCTGGATTCTTAAACCGGGCTAAAATACCGATTACCATGGAAAATGACCGGGAGGCTATTGAACTTGCTTTAAAAGCAAGTAATTGTAGTAATGCCAAAGATGCCAGGGTAGTTAGAATTCATAACACCCTGGAATTAAGCGAATT
>CAYWIY010000141.1:0-5201 GCA_964458455.1 uncultured Syntrophomonadaceae bacterium
CCAACCTGGACCAGTGGACCAACATCCTGGTTTACGGCCTTGGCTTTGCCGCCGGTAACCTGGTGGGAAGCCGGATTGAAGAAATGATAGCCGTCGGTTACGTCCATGTCCACATCGTGACGATCCAGAACTGCGGCACCCTGGAGCAAGCCCTGCGCGATGAAGGTTACGGGGTCACCACCATGCCTTGTTACGGCAGGGAGGGGGCGCACAGCAGCCTGCAGGTGCTTTTGAAGCGCAAGGAACTGCCTTCTTTCTTGAAAATTGTTGACAAGTATGATCCCAAGGCAGTTATATCCATATTCGATACCCGCAAGATCATGGGAGGGTACTTTTCCAGGATGAAAAGCAAGTAAGCCAGCGAAAAACTGTTATCTTTACATGGCCCGCAACCGCTTGATTCTTTCTTCCGCCGGGGGATGGGTTGAAAACAAAGCACTTTGCCTGCTCCCGGACCTGGCTCCCAGAGATGGATTGACGATATAGAGCCCTTCAAGGGCTCTATTTTCTATGGGGCTGTTCTTAACCTGCTGGTCGGTGATCTTTTCTAAGGCGCTGGCCAGACCTTCCGGGTAGCCGGTAAAGTTGGCTGCAGTGGCATCGGCTAAGTACTCACGCTGCCTGGAGATGGCAAATTTTAAAAGCTGGGCAAAAATAGGGGCCAGGATGGCCACTATAAGCAGGATCAGCAGCATAATTATCTGGCCCTGGCCGCCCCTGCGTCCGCCTCCCCGGCCCATACCGCCAAACAGCATCATCCGGCGGGCAATCACGCTGACAAAAACGATCGTTCCGGCCAGGACGATGGCTACTGTTGCCAGCAGGACGTCGTAATTATTAATGTGGGCCATTTCATGGGCGATAACCCCTTCCAACTCCTGCCGGTCCAGGCGGTTCATCAGCCCCCGCGTAACGGCAATAATAGCGTTGTCCGGGTTGCGCCCGGCGGCAAAAGCGTTGGGCACCTCGGTCTCGATGATGTAGATTTTTGGCATCGGCTTACCTGAGGCTATGCTCAAAGCTTCAACTGTGTTATAAAGGTATGGTTCTTCCTGTTTGCTCACTTCCCGAGCTCCGGCCATTTTGGTGACCACATTTTGCCCGCTGTAGTAGCTCACCAAAAAGAGCACTACAAAAATAATGCCGGCCATGATTATCCCGACCACGGGATCCCCAATGTAAATGCCTATGAAGTAACCGATTGCTCCAAACAAAAGGGCATACAGGAAAAACAGGAAAAAAGTCCTTCTTTTATTGGCAGCTATGCGTCCGTAGATGGGATCCATCATTTTTCTTCACCACCCTGCAGGTTGATTTCCGGTGCCGACCGGGCCCGTTCAGACTCTACTGCAAAATATTCCCTGGTTTCAAAATTAAACAGCCTGGCAATCAAATTGGTCGGGAAGCGCTGGATCATCGTGTTCAGCGCCATAACCGTCCGGTTGTAACGCTGCCTGGCATAGGCAATCTTGTTTTCGATACCGGCCAGTTCTTCCTGCAGCATCATGAAGTTCTGGTTTGCCTTCAGGTCCGGGTAGTTTTCTGCCACAGCAAATAATGTTTTAATCGCTTTTTCGCCGGTTTGGTCTGCTCCTGCGTTTTCCTTGATACTGGAAGCATTAAGCCACTCCGACCTGGCCCTGGTCAGGGATTCCAGGACTTCCCGTTCATGTTCCATATATCCCTTTACTGTATTGACCAGGTTGGGAACCAGGTCAAAGCGTTTTTGCAGTAGTGTGTCGATATTGGAATAAGCCTTATCGGCCATGTTGCGCATACTGACCAGGCGGTTGTAGCTGTAGATTATAAACAGGGCCACCAGTAATAAAACCGCCGCTAAAATATAGGTGCTTTCCAAGATTGGTCCTCCCATCTCATTTTTGTGGCATAGTGTTCATGACATTTATTTATCGTAACTGTCTTAGCCTGCTTAAAATACTGTATTTGCTGTTCGGCTAGGCTGGAACTGCACCGGCTTAGCTTAACCGGCTTTTCTATGGCTGCACTTTGTGTTCGCTTTAGCTTTCTTTAGCGGGCTGGGCAATACCAGGTGACGCAGTCTGAGACATCATTTATCTACCTGTACAGCCTGCATGCCGGATTATAAATACTTACTATCATGCTTCTTCAGCCTTTTTTCGACCGAGTCTTCTCTCCATATTATACCTGTTGATTAAAAAAAACGGAAGGAAATGGGCAGGAGATTGGGGAATATAGAGGCGATAAAACATGAAATACGGATATGAGAGGGAATATTGATGCGAATTGATGGTCGAAACTTGAGTGAAATGAGGCCCCTTAAGATTACCCGTTCCTACCTGAAGTACCCGGAAGGCTCTGCGTTGATCGAACTGGGCGATACCTGCGTCCTCTGCACTGCCTCGGTAGAAGAAAAGGTCCCTGATTTTTTATGCGGCCTGGGCCGGGGCTGGGTAACTGCGGAATATGCCATGTTGCCGCGCTCTACAGAAACCCGTATCACCAGGGAAAGGGCGGGGGTTAATGCCCGCAGCCTCGAGATACAGCGCCTGATCGGGCGCTCCCTCCGGGCGGCTGTAGACATAGAGGCGCTTGGAGAAAGAACGGTTCGGGTAGACTGTGACGTGCTACAGGCAGACGGAGGGACCCGTACGGCAGCTGTCAGTGGAGCTTATGTTGCCCTGGCCGAAGCTTTCTTTTGCCTTTTTAAACAGGGGTTGATTACCCGGTTTCCCCTTGACGATTACCTCGGGGCAACCAGTGTGGGCCGGCTTAATGATACCTACCTCCTGGACCTATCATTTGCTGAAGATTCCCAGGCTGCGGTAGATATGAACCTGGTCCTGACCGCGGGGGGGAAGCTGGTCGAAATCCAGGGCACTGCAGAAGACAAGCCTTTTAGCCGTGAAGAGCTGAACAGGATGCTTGATTTGGCTGAAAGCGGAATTGTCGTTATTGCCGAGCGGCAGAAAGAATCATTAGGCCCGGAAATTGAAAGGCTGATAGCTTCCTCTGCCCTATAAATTTATTTGCAACTGCTTTTAAAAAAAGCTGCACTTACTGATGGTTTGATCTGGAACTGCCCCGGCTTAACTATACCGGCATTTTCATGCCTGCACTTTATGCTCGCTTCAGTTTTGTAAGCAGGATAGTGCTACAGAGAAAGATTATGAATTAATCGGCGCAGAGGGAAAGGGGGCGAGCGTCCCGGGGCAATGTGCAAACCATTTGAAAAGATGACAGATGAAACGTCCCCGCGTCACCTCCCCGCTTCACCCGTGTCATGTCCCCGAGTCATGCAAAGAGAGGAGGTTGGGTTTGTGGAAAAGCTGGTCCTTGCCACTAACAATCCCAATAAAGCGATTGAGATCAAGGAACTCTTGAAAGACCTGGGCATTACTGTATTGACCCTGCGGGATTATCCCGGGATTAAAATGCCAGCAGAAGACCGTCCCGACTGTGCCGGGAATGCTATAAAAAAAGCGGAAGCGGTGGCTGCCGCTACAGGCTTGCCGGCCATGGCTGATGACTCGGGTCTGGAAGTGGATGCCCTTGGCGGCCGCCCGGGGGTTTATTCAGCCAGGTATGCTGGAGAAGACAGCAGTGACCAGGAGAACAACGATCTTTTACTGAAGGAACTGGCCGGCCTTCCTCCGGAAAAGCGCAGCGCTTGCTTCAGGTGCGCCATTGCAGTTGCCGTTCCTGGAGAACAAACAGCAGTTGTAGAAGGAACTTGCCCGGGGCGTATTGCCGAAAAACCGCAAGGGGAAGGCGGATTTGGTTATGACCCGGTTTTTACATATGAACCGGAAGGCCTCACTTTTGCCCAGATGCCCCCGGGGGTCAAAAACAAGGTTAGTCACCGGGGTAAAGCCCTGGCAAAGGCCCGGGAACTGCTCAAAAAATTACTTTGATACCGTAACAGCCGGCGCTTCTCGCATCCGCCGGTGATAACGTTTGATTTCCTGGAACAGGTGGAACAGTGAAGCCTGGCTGATAAATTCCTCCCTGGTCTGCGGCGGTTCAGTGTCTGCAAAACTATCCTCCATTTTTTTCAACAACCGGTCAACCATGGCGAAATGATTTTTCCGGCCGGAAACAGCCCGGTACTGCATTTTCTGCACGATCCGGAACAGCTGGATTACCGGGGCGGCCTGGGGAGTTCGCACGGGAATGCGCCGGGCCAGGTTATGCATTTCTTCCAGACGGCTCAGCTGTGACTTAAAAATAAGGAAAGTTTTATAAAGGCGGTCCGAATCGGTGTTGCGGTTAATAATGAAGCGTTGTTCACCCTGGAGCAACTTTGAGCTTTCCAGGCCTTCCTCGATGATTTGATTTAAGCTGGAAACCTCCTCCCGGAAAGGCTCGTCGTTACAGCCCGGTTCCAGCAATTCGCGCATAATAAAATCAATAGCCCGCCTTAGACCTTCTTCAGCTTTCAGGAGTTTTTGGACGACCTCTTTTTTATGGTTGGGCGTAAACAAATAGTTGAAAAGCAGGCCGCTCAGGGCTCCAAGCAGTGCTGTGAAAATTTGCTGGATCGAAAAAAGCAAAGGCGCCGTATCACCGTTGCTGCTGAAAATTACCGTAATTGCCGTAATTGCGGTAAGTACAATATGCTCCTGCCACTGCAGCTGCAGGCAAATATAGATTGCCGCTATAATAACCAGGCCGTAGCCAAGAGGGGAAAGCCCGAAAAAATAACTGAAGGTGGTGCCCAGCACTCCCCCGATCAGGACACTGCCGATTTTGGCCATGCTCTGAAGCAGGGAATGGTAAAAAGTTTTCTGGACGGTAATTAAGGCTACAATAGCAGCCAGGTTGATACGTTCCAGGCCCAACTGCTGGGCGATGAAAATCGCCAGGGTCACAGCCAGGGCGGTTTTTAGGACCCGCCCCCCGACCGGAAAGCGTTTCAGGTTAAAATTCATTGCCGGATGCTCCCAGTTACAATAATTTATGAACCTCCTTAGAGGCTATCCCCAATATTATAACCGATTGTTCCCGGTTGTGAACGGCAATTTTATTAATGCCGGCCTGCATGCTTCTGCGTCATCATCACCTTGCTTTCCATAGGTGACATATTATCATGATAATTAACAAGGTGACATGATCACGTACTAACCACACCGCTTGATTTAAAACCGTTTGATTTAAAATGCAGGTTTGATTTAAAATGCTTGCATAAGAAACTCTGTTATTATATAATATGGACGCCTGTA
>CAYWIY010000142.1:0-5154 GCA_964458455.1 uncultured Syntrophomonadaceae bacterium
AACGACCGGGTCGCCCCGGCAGCAAGCACCAAGCTCGGCTTCGGCAACGTGCCCTACGCCAGGACCGAGTACGTGGCCGGGAAAATCCGCGCTTACTTTAACCTGGACCTGCAGAGGCTGCGCAGTTACTGCCTGAGTGAAAACTGCGAACGGTTCCTCGCCACTTTGGCTCTCTGGAAAATAAGGCGCTTCCTCGAAGACGGGTTGAGGCTGCGCACGGCCTGCGACCTTGCCCTTAAAAACGAGATGGGAACCACCGCACCGGACTGGTTTGCCCTGCCCGCAGCCGGGGAACTGGAAGAGCAGCTGCCTGCCCTAATCGGGTCCGTACCGGAATTTGCCAGCCCGCCGGTGACCACGGTGGAATTCGAACCGCCGAAGAACTGGCTGAAAGAAGAAAAAGCAGAGGAGCTTGAATAAATGGTTGCCGTAAAACTGCGATTCTTAACTGGACGCTTTCACGCCACACCCTGGGGGAAGCACGTTAACGAAGGGGTGCCGGAGTGGCCGCCTTCCCCCTGGCGTTTCATGCGGGCACTTGTTGCTTCGCTGAAAACCACTTGCCGCGGCATACCGCAGGATGATGCTGCCGGCCTGCTGGCCGCGCTTGCAGAGAACCCGCCGCTCTACCACCTGCCGCAGGCCACGGCGGGTCACACGCGGGCCTACATGCCATGGTTTAAAAAAGGTTACGACGACCGGGTAATGGTCTTCGACACCTTCGTGGCCCTTCCAAAAGGTGCAGAAGCCTACCTCTGCTGGCCCGACCTGGAGCTTTCCGGGCCCCAGGAAGAGCTTTTAGGTTCCCTGCTTGCAGGCACAGGCTACCTTGGGCGGGCCGAGTCGTGGTGCGAGCTTGAACTGGCCCCCGAGGCCCCGCAGCCTAACTGCTTCCCCCTGCACAGCGAAGCGGTCAAAGTGTTGGAAGACTACGAGGAAGTCAGGCTGCTGGCCCCGGAAGGCAACCTTGAGCCGGAGGGGCTGCTCGAGCACCTCCAGGTGGAAACCGGGGAGATGCGCGGCCGCAAGAAGCAGCTGGACCCGACCGGCAGCCGCTGGGTAACCTACGCCCGCAGGCGTGGTGCCCTCGAGGTGCACCGGCCGGCGCACCGGCGAGCCGAACCCGGTGACACCGGCGAACCGGTGATCGCTGCGGCTTACGCCCTCGACCGCTACGTCCTGCCCCGGGTACAGGAAGCGCTCAGCGTGGGCGAGCAGGCCCGCGCAGCGGTAATGGGTCGCTACGGGCGGCTCTGTGAAGGCGCGGCCTCGCCGGTACTCTCGGGCCGCGACCCATCAGGCAGCCCCCTGCAGGGCCACCGCCATGCCTACTACCTGCCCCTCGATACGGACGGGGACGGCAGGCTGGACCACCTGCTGGTTTACGCCCCCGCCGGGTTTGACCGGCAGGAGCTGCGCGCCCTGGCCGGTCTGCGCCAAGTCCCCTGGGGGGACAGTGCCGCCCTGCGCAGCATGGACGAAAGCCGCAAGCTCAAGGTGCTGCTGCTCGGCACCTACCGGAAAAGCGATCTGGCAGGCGGCAGCCCCGTAACCGGGAAAGCTGCGGTATGGCGCTCGTTTACGCCGTACGTGCTGACCCGTTACCCGAAAACCTACCGTGACGGCAGGCAGAAATTAAACAGCCGCGGGGAGCAGGCCGACGGCCCGGAGGACCAGGTCCGCCGTGAGTGGGAAAAACTGCGGGAAACCGACCCGGGGCTACCGGCAATAAAAAGCATCAATCAGGTGCCTGCACGATCCGCGGGCGGGCGAAAAGTGCGCTGGCTCGACTTCCAGACCAGGAAAACACGCGGCCGGGGCACCACCACAGGGATCAGCTGCGGTTTGCAGGTAGAGTTCGAACAGCCGGTTACAGGCCCCCTGGCGCTGGGCTACGGGTGCCACCACGGCCTTGGCCAGTTCATCCCGGCGGAATAAGGGCACGTGCGAACCCGAAGCTAACAGGGGAACCCCGGGAGGTTCGCGCGTGCCCACGCAGCCCCACCAAACCGGGTTTTGCCGGTACAAGGAGTGAGTTTATTGTGAGTTCAACCATATATCCGAAGGGGGTTCGCATAAGGCAGGTATTACAGGCCCTGCTGCCGGGGACCGCGGGGCGAGCGTTACATCCGCATAGCAATATGCGGCTCCATTGAAGCGACCGTGCAGGTGAAACTACTGAGATGGAATGGGTTACATCCGCATAGCAATATGCGTCTCCATTGCAGCGACTGGCAGTTATTATGCCGAGAATAAGGGCCGCTAGGGTTACATCCGCATAGCAATATGCGGCTCCATTGAAGCAAAGGATATTTTGCTCATGTTTAGATAACACGGGTTACATCCGCATAGCAATATGCGGCCCCATTGAAGCCGATAGCGCCGGGTTATGTAAGAGGCGATTTTGCGGTTACATCCGCATAGCGATATGCGGCTCCATTGAAGCAGCCAGGGGAAAGAAGAAAGAAGGGGAAGAACATGGAGCCATCTTCACACTGCACCACAACGTGGGCATTTTCTGCACCGTGCACACCGGCAACGCCGAAGTTTTTACCGCCCTTGCTTCCTGCCGCAATTCTCTTCACTTCCTTCTGCCTCCCCTGGTTGGGATTTGTCTTATCCTACAGTTATATTATACTGCTTTTTTAACTGTATGTCAAGACAATATTACACCTATTTTTAGGGCTGTCCCGGCTTTTAAGGTTATGTTTAAGGGCTATGCTACTTATTGGAAACCCTGGTACCAGCAGGGCCTCCCGGGAGTAACAAACAGCACCAGGGCCCGGGATTTCCTTGATATTCACCTCTTTGTTGAAAAGCAGGGTCTCTGGAAAGCCCTGCACGATCCGGAAAATCTGGTCCTTTTGGAGAAAATATTTGCAGCCAAGAAAGTGCCCCTTGAACTGCTTTTAAACATAAAGAGCGAAGCAGATTTTCACCGGCTTGACTTCCAGGCAGTAATGGCAACCGTGGCCACCGATATTGAGCTTCATGACTTTGATTATTACTTTAACTATGTAGTGGAGCTGGCAGAAAGCCTTAAAACCGCCTTGGAACGTAAAGCTTCCAGCGATCATTAAGAATCTTATCGCTCATCTGGTAGGTTAAGTAAAAGTTATATTTAATCCCCAGCTCTTCAACCAGCTTCAATACATTTTCATTGTAGCCGGCTTTTTCAAGGTAGAACCCGATCGCCTGGTGGTAAGGGTAGATATAGTCCATTTTCTTTAAAGTGGCCAGCATCTTATTAACTGATACCTCGCCTTTAGCCGCAATAAAAGCTTTTAGCACTTCTTCAATGCCACCCGAATAATCAGGTCGGACCACAGCATCAATCAGTGTTCTCTCCAAACCAGTGATCTTGATCGCAATTCGATCCAAGTTATGATCGATCACGCCCAGGTTGCCGGTATGTTTTCCGTTAAGTAAATATATTTTAAAGCGATCATACTGGGCGATTTGCTTTGTTTTGCGCATTGGCCGTGCAAAAGCTCGATCTAGGTTATCCTGCGAAAGATCAGAGCTGTAGCGCGGTTTCCTGCTTTGCTCTTTATTGGTATAGATGATTTGCGGGATGTTATCGATCAATCCGTGTAAATACATGGCGCTGTAATGGCTCAAATACGATCCTGGCTGGATCGAAAGCGCGATTTCAAATTCTGATGCGTCTTTAAAAGCATACCTTTTCATCTTGCCGCTGCTAAAAGGCACGTCTATGTTGATGGTGATCAGGATTTCTTGATCAACCAGGAAGTCAATAAAGTCCTTCAGGCGAGTTGTGACATAAAGGACCTGATCGTCCTTATACATCTCCAGGAGCGAGTTTATTTCTGCTTCAGAAAAAACCCGTTTATTCAGCTTCTGTGAATAGTCTTCAATGTCTGCTATAATTTGCTTTGTGGCCTTTTCCATGAGCTGACGCTTACTTGGCCTACCTGGTCTAATTTTGCTAGCCATAATTATTACCTCACAGTAGAAACATACTATTTCAGGTATCATGTCTATGGTATATATACCGTAGACATTGCATGTAATTAAGGCCATTATACCACCAAACCCTTTAGAATGCACACTTTTTGCTGTTTTAGGCGATAATATACCCGTGCTGTCATAGGTATATATACCAACTGCAGCACATCTTAAACGATCGGATAGCGCACCATTGCTAATATTTCCTGACACACTCTTTTCTCTCGACACTATTGCCTTTTCCATATAATAAAAAATGCCAACCATCACTTCGTAAACGAACGGCGCTTTGTCCAGCATATGCATTTATTGTTTGTAGGTGGATTGGGGTTCCCCTACTAGCACTGCACTACCACTTCACCGCGGCACATTTCGTGATGCTTTATTTAAACAATAAATAGATATCCTGATCGCTATAATACAAAAATATGGATATTACAATCTCTCCCCATTGTTGCTATTAGGGCGGGGTGCGAAACTGAGAGCCCGGGATAGCACAGCAACTGACGGATAATGTCAGCTTATGTAAGAGACGAGTTTGCGATATTTGCGGCCGATTACATAAGCCTGCATTATCGGCCGTTGCCCCTTATTACGTGGACCGAGCCAGGGGCAGCCGTTTTTTTCGGATGTGGACCAGGCTGCTTTTGCCTGGGCCAGCCCCTGGGCCGGCATGCGGCGCAAGCCTGGCTGGTTTTTGGCCAGGCGGTGCCGGACCAGGGGCCCCTGGCGGGGCCCACGAACATACAGGGGACCAGGGCGGGCTATATTATATTTTTCGTGACTGGCCGCCTCATGGCCAGACCCTGCCGGTCCACATCCTGGGTGGGCTGCAATTGGCAGGACAGGTTTACTTTCCTGGCGGGCCAATTGCTAGCGGAGGCTTAGCCGGAGCGCCGGCCAGGTTGTGGGCCGTGCCCTGCTTTTACGCTTTTATCTTTTGGGAGCGGAAGGCGTAATCCTGAATCTTTTTTAGTTCCAGGGTTACGCCTGTAGCGGCTCCCGTTTTTCGCGTTAGGGATAGGAGCGGAAATCCTTTTACCGGTCCGGCCGTGTCTTTCTCGGGTGGACGTTTTTAGGCAAAAGATTGGAGCGGATAGCCCGACCCTGAATGTTATTTGGCCGCAAGTAGCTAAAAGCTATAATACTCACCCGGTTGTAAATTTATAACTCTACTATTAGTCT
>CAYWIY010000143.1:0-4977 GCA_964458455.1 uncultured Syntrophomonadaceae bacterium
ATGTTTCAATGATCCAACCGGTCATATAGTGAACCTGGTAAGCGCCCTCGATAATGAATATAACAAACACCAGGGATCCACCAGCTGCAAGAATGACGATCAAGGCCCCGGCTAATTTCAGGCCGGCCGGTGTAATAAAAGTCCGCCGCGCCACCCCTTCCAGTCCGTTTATTACCGCCCCCAGGAAACGGACCGGGTGCGGGAAGCGGGGTGGATCGCCAACCAGGTAATCGAGCAGGTAAGCCAGTATAAAAGCCGTTATGCTTAGAGCAAACCGTTCCACCTATTTAAACCTCTGGGGGATGCCGCAGACTACCAGCCAAACCTGGTCGGAAACCTCGGCCATGGCCTGGTTGGCCCGGCCGGAATAGTCCCGGAAAACCCGGCCCAGGGGGTAGTTGGGCACCACCCCCATCCCCACTTCGTTAGTCACCATGATCACGTCGGCCGGGCACTTTAAAGCCGATTGGGCCAGCCCCTGGATATATTCCAGGGCCCGCCGACCGGCCGTCTCCAGCAGATTTTCGTCAGCAAAAATATCTTCACCTTGCCTTACGGCGCCTTCCCGGTCCAGGTCTGCCAAAATCAAATTGCTTACCAGCAGGGTCAGGCAGTCCAGGAGTACTATTTTTCCCGGAGCCGCTTCTTTTTCCAAGACCAGGTGGGGCATTTCGGGTTCTTCCACCGTTTTAAAGTTACCGGGCCTCCTTGCTTGATGGGCAGCAACCCGCTCCCTCATCTCTTCATCCTCCACCCTGGCTGTAGCCAGGTAAATACCCTGCTTACCGCTTTCAAAGGCCAGTTTCTCTGCAAAAGTGCTTTTTCCGCTGCGGGCGCCGCCGGTTACCAGGACCAGGGAACCGCGCCTATGATCATTCATTGTCCTCTCCTCCGCCCTGGCAGACCACCTCGTGCAGGTCGTCTACATTTTCCAAAACCACTGCTCCCTTGTCCACCAGGCCTTCCAGCAGTGCCCCGGCTTTTCCACTGTAATCGCGCTTTTCCACGCCTTCCAGGTCGATAATATAAACCGGTTTACCTTCCTCTAAGGCCGCTTCCACTTCTTCAAATATGGGCAGGTTGCCTTCACCGAAGGGGATCGGAGGCACCACTACCATGTCCGCATCGCGCAACAAATTCAAGTGCTCTTCCTTATGGGCGCCGTTCATACTGGTAAAGGGGGGGACGATCACCACCGGCAAACTGTGAAAGTGGGCAAACCGGCAACCGCTGTCCTGCGCAGAGACCGGGCCCACGGAAAGGCGGCACCCCTTCTGTTTGAGCAGTTCAAGGACAGGGAGGGCTTCTTCGCCCCCACCGATAACATGGACCGCCGGCCCGCCGCCGTGGTTTTCCTCCGGATCACGACCCCCGACCACACTTATTTGCAGGACCCCGTGCAGAGGGTGGCGGTATGTTGTGGCCGGCACCCCGTAGGATTTCTTAATATTATCCGGGGTAATTACTTCTTCAGCCCTGCCGGCAGCCATAACCCTGCCGCCGGCCAAAAGAATAAAGCGGTTGAAGTGATGGACAGCCAGGTTAATGTCATGGATGGCGGCGATGACGGTAACTTTCTGTTCATGATTGAGACGGGCAGCAAGTTCGAGCAGCATCGACTGATAACCAATATCGAGGTTTGCCGTCGGCTCGTCCAAAAGCAAAACTTCCGGCTGCTGGCAGACAGCGCGGGCCATCACCACCCTCTGCTTTTCTCCGCCGCTCAGGGTGGCAATCGAGCGCCCGGCCAGGTGAGAAACCCCGGTCATCTCCATGGAGCGACGCACAATCTCATAATCATGCTGTTCTTCCTTTTGAAACCGGCCCAGGTAGGGAAAGCGGCCCATCATGACAATATCTTCTACTGTAAAATCAAAATCGGCTGCGGTTTCCTGGGGCACCACGGCCATTTTCCGGGCCGCTTCCTTGCTGTCAAACTTCTCCAGCTCCTCCCCGTCGAGTAAAATCGAGCCTGCAGTGGGCTTAATAATCCGGCTGATACAGCGAAGCAAGGTAGACTTGCCGGCCCCGTTGGCCCCGAGCAGGGCTACCAGGTCGCCGCGTTCCACGGTAAAACTGGTGTCTTCCAGGACCGGCTGTGCATCATATGAAAGTTTCAGGCCGTGCACATCGATGTTAATTCCCACAGCAGTTTATCCTCCTCCGCCAAAATAGCGCAGCTTCTTACGTTTCTTCAGCAAATATACAAACATCGGGGCTCCAATTAAGGCGGTTATAATCCCTACCGGCAGTTCAGAAGGGGCAATGACCACCCGGGCCAGGGTGTCGGTGGCAATCAAGAGCACTCCCCCGAGCAGGGCTGAGGCCGGAAGTAAAAAACGGTGATCCGGCCCGGCTACCAGGCGGACAAAATGGGGGACTACCAGCCCCACAAAACCGATAATTCCGCTGGTAGATACCGCCGCTGCAACCAGCAGCGATGAGCCGGCCAGTAATATTTTTTTAACCCGTTCGGTGTTAACCCCTAGGTGGCTGGCCGTCTCTTCCCCGAGCAGCATGGCATTCAACTCCCGGGAAAAAAGGCTGACGCAGATAAAGCCGGCCAGGGCATAAGGGACCATTACCCTGACCTGGTGCCAGGTGGCCCCGCCGAGCCCGCCCATCATCCAGAAAACAACCATGTGCAGCTTCTCCCCGGCGAAATAAGTCAGCAAAGAAACCAGGGCCGAGAGAAAAGCGCTGACGGCGATGCCGGCCAGGAGCAGGGTCATTACCGGCACGGCCTTACCTACCCTGGCCATGGTATAAACTAACATGATGGTGGCAATTCCGCCTCCAAAAGCGAACAGGGGCACCGCTCCAAAGCCGCCAAAAGCCAGGCTAAAACCGCTGAGCATGGCAAATACCGCCCCCAGGGCAGCCCCCGATGAAATCCCGATCACGTACGGGTCGGCCATAGGGTTGCGGAACAATCCCTGGAAAACCGCCCCGGCCACAGCCAACGAACTGCCCACTGCCGCAGCAAGCAGGACCCGCGGCAGGCGGATCTGGAGCAAAATATCCTCGTGAACCGCCTGGATGCTCATCCCTTCGAAAACGATTCCAAAAGGCAGGGCTTCAAGTAGTATTGCCAGCACATGTTTCCAATCGATGGAAACAGAGCCCCAGACCATGGCATTCACAGCAGCAGCTAACAGCAGGATCACCAGGCCGGCCATCAGCAATTTTTTGCGGTGGCCGCCTCCACCCTCACCACGGCTTGTTTTTTTTAGATTCTGGACCGTCTTAACATACCTCGCTTGCCTTTAAACTATCAATCATTAAATCAATCATTAAATTTATCAGGATAGAAGAGTTCCGCTGCTTCTTCTATTGCCTCTACAATACGCGGCCCGGGACGGGAAAAGGCGTCATCAGAAATAGCATGCAGGTTCTTGTCTTCAACCGCCGGCACGCTTTCCCACCCCGGCCTGTCAGCCATTTCTTCAAGGACCGTACCGGCAGTACCGTGGTAATCGGGAAACAGTATTATATCCGGCTGCCGGTCAGCCACTTCTTCAGCGCTAATCTGCGGATAGTTATCCGCAACGTCACCAAAAATATTTTTCCCACCGGCCAGGGACAAGATCTCATTGATAAAAGCCCCTTCACCAGCAGTCATCAGGGGATCAGAATATACTTCGTAGAAAACCAGGACCCTGTCCTCGGGGTCGATGTCCGCCACTTTCTCCTGGACGGCATCAATCCGCTCTTTCATCGAATTGATCAGCTCTTCACCTGATTCTTCGACGCCGGTCATTTCAGCTACCAGGGCCATGCTCTCAAAAAGTTCATCCACCCTGGATGATTCAACTACCAGGACGGGGATTCCCATTTCTTCAAGCCGGGGCACTTCTTCGTCGTGAATAGTGGAAGCAAGGACAAGGTCAGGCTCAAGCTCCACGATCTTTTCGATACTGGGCGAATCAAAGCCGCCGACAATATCTTTTTCCTGGGCCTCGGGAGGATAATTACAGTATTCGGTTACCCCGACTATCCTGTCTTCAAGACCGAGGCCGAAGCTGACCTCAGTATTGCTGGGGGAAAGGGAGATTATCCGCTCAGGAACTCCTGCGACAGCCACCTCGCGGCCCATCTGATCGGTCACCACTATTTCCTTTTCAGCCGCTTCCGGTTCAGCAGGATCTTCTACGGCAATCTCCTCTTCCGGCTCTTCCGGGTCGGCCGGTTCTTCGGGCTGCTCACAGCCGACGGCAAAAAGCATCAATACCGAGATTAATACTACAGTTAATATCAGGCTTTTCTTCATTGCAATCTCTCCTTTATATCAATAATCCGCCCATCCAACCTCTTACCGGAAGTGATAAATTACCGGGCTCATAAAACAAAAAACCACGGCAAAACGTGGTCTTTACACCCGCTTTACCCTTTCACCCGAAGGGGTTAAGCGCGCTGTCAGGCAGGTCTCCTGGCTCGTGTTCACAGTGCCTCTCCGCCTTCCCGGCTTCTTAAAGCCAGTGGCTTGAAGGGGGCACATCCCACTTACAGTGGCGGGACCGCGCCGGACTTTCACCGGCTTCCCTTTTCAGTCTTTTGACACCTGACTAGCCTTTATTTAATTGATTGTCGCTGCTATTATAGCATCCTATCCGGTTCTTGTCCATTGAACATAAATACAACAGCAGAAAGAAACGGGAGAAACGGGAGGGGGGGGAACGGGGGTTATAAAAAAAAGGCGAGAAGCTGAAGCTAAGCCGAGGCACTTCCAGACTAAACGCTTAGCGGAAGCAGTTTTCTTAAGCAAGCTAAGACAGTTATAAAAAAACCACAATCATTTCAATTAAAACTCTGCTGTATCGGTTTCCGCTCTATACGGCTCCCTTAAAACACCAACATTGGAAAGAGTAAAAATGATCAAGGCCACCCAAATAAAACAAAAACTAATTAGATGGGTGAACGAGAAGTGTTCCCTGAAAACAAAAATGCCCAGCAGCAAGGTGATAGTCGGCGCAATAT
>CAYWIY010000144.1:0-4974 GCA_964458455.1 uncultured Syntrophomonadaceae bacterium
GTGAAATGAAAGTTTTGATCCCGATCGATAATATTTCCCAGGTAGGCCTGAGGGAGGTAATTGAAGAAGGGGAAGTTTCCCAGGTCTTTATTATTTTACAGGGAGAGCAGCCGGAACTGTCGACCAACTGGAACCGCCGCTACCGGACCCACCTGGAAAAGATAAAGAGCGGGAATATATATGAAGTGGCTGAAGTGGTGCGCAACCTGATGTTAAGAGAGCGCGAAAAAGGGCTGTCCACAGGTGAAAGCAAGATGCTTGATACGGCCCGGCAGATTTTGATCAGCGAGTTAATCCTTGTTCAGGGGGTTGAGCAAACTGAAGTTATGAGCACCCTGGACAATATATTTGACCAGGCTCCCAAGTAACTAATTAACTTCAGCTTTTTTCTACAACCAGGCGGTTTATATTGCTTCCGGGGAAAGCTTTAAGTTATAATGATGCGAAGAGTTCCCGGGCTTTTTTGTTTTATAAAGGTTTATGTTAAGAAAATTTTGAAAGGAGGTGAAAGAGGTGCTAACAAAGATTCTACGAGTAATAGGGACCCTGGTCGGAGCAGTGGTCGGGATATATACTTTTGCCAGCCTGCTTCCCTTTATTTCTGCGTATATTCATATCCCGGAAGGTGTTCATTTCACCCCGGTTAATATTGGCTATTACGCCATTGGCGCGCTTTTATTCGGACTCATATTCTATTTGATTACTCCCTTATTAATTAATATCTTTTACCGTATTTTATCCTGGGCGGAAGGCAAGCTCAAGTCTGTGCCCACCCAGGATATAGTGCTGGTTGTGCTGGGTTTGATCGTAACCCTGGTCATCGGGCTTTTGATCAGCTACCCGGTTTCCAGGATCCCGGTGGTCGGTCCTTATATCGCCCCGGTCTTAACCCTGTTCCTGGTCTTTCTCGGGATCAGGTTTTTGCTCAGCCGCAAGGATGAGTTTACTTTCCTGACCACCCTGTTTAACCGGGGGATGCGCAGTAAAGGCGGCGACAACGAAGTTTTCAAGATCCTGGACACCAGCGCCATCATTGACGGCCGGATTGTTGATATTTGCAAGACCGGCTTTTTAGAAGGGGTTATCGTGGTGGCCGGTTTTGTGCTGGAGGAACTGCGCCATATCGCTGATTCGCCTGATTTGCTCAAGCGCAACCGGGGCCGGCGGGGCCTTGATGTTTTGAACAAGATCCAGAAGGAAATGAACATACCGGTCCAGATTTACGAGGGCGATTTTGAAGATATAGCGGAGGTGGACAGCAAGCTGGTCCGCCTGGCTAAAACCATCAACGGAAAAATCATTACCAATGATTTTAACCTGAACAAGGTTTGCGAACTGCAGGGTGTCCCGGTTTTGAATATCAACGAACTGGCCAATGCTGTCAAACCGGTGGTTTTGCCGGGAGAAGAAATGTCTGCCCAGATAATTAAGGAAGGCAAAGAATCCGGGCAGGGCGTGGCCTACCTTGATGACGGGACCATGATCGTGGTTGAAGGCGGACGCCGCCATATTGGTGAGACCATAGAGGTGCTTGTCACAAGCGTTTTGCAGACGGCAGCGGGCAGGATGATTTTTGCCAAGCCGAAGGAAGATGCCGACCAGGTAAGCGGAGTTAAGCAATAATTAAGGTGAATGGTGAGAGCCCCAAGCGGCCTAACCTTGAATGGTTACGTTTGATGCAAATAAAACTTTTGTACCGGGGTATATTAATTGATTAAAGATGTTACTGCAATTGTAGCTGCGGCCGGACAGGGCCTGCGCATGGAAAGCGTGACACGCAAACAGTACCTGTTCTTAGAAAAAGTGCCGGTGCTGGCCCGTTCATTGAACCTGTTCTTGCAAAACAGCCGGATCGGTGAAGTGATCGCGGTTATTCCTTCCGGAGAGAGATCGGACGTGCAGAACCTGCTGCAGCCGTACTGCCCCATAGAAAGGATCAGGCTGGTAGATGGCGGGGCCACCCGCCAGGAATCGGTAGGCAGGGGGCTTGATGAGCTCCCGGAACAGGCGGCCCTGGTTTGTATTCATGATGCAGCCAGACCCCTTGCTTCAAGCGGCCTGCTCGATGCTTTGCTTGGCGCTGCCGAAGAATGGGGGGCGGCAGTACCGGTCCTTCCGCCGGCGGATACAATCAAAGAAGTTGATCGCTCTGGCCTAATCGTGTCTACCCCGGACCGGGAATTCCTGCGCCTGGTTCAGACACCACAGGTGTTTAAAAAGGATATTATAACGTCCGCCTACAGCCGGGCCGGGGAGAAGGGCCTGCAGGCCACCGATGATGCTTCCCTGGTTGAGGCCATGGGGCGGCCGGTAAAAACTGTGCCCGGGGAAGCAGAAAACTTAAAAATCACTTCCCCCCGGGACCTGGACTTAGCATCATTAATTATAAAGGAGACAGGGGTATAATGAACCGTGTAGGCACTGGCTATGATCTGCACCGCCTGGTCGAGGGCAGAAAGCTGGTCCTGGGCGGGGTGGAGATCGATCACCGCCTGGGCCTGGAGGGCCACTCGGATGCCGATGTCCTGCTTCATGCCCTGGCTGACGCTCTCCTGGGGGCGGCCTGCCTGGGAGATATCGGGTTCCACTTTCCCCCGAGCGATGATCGCTACCGCGATATATCGAGCCTGGTTTTGCTCAGGCAGGTGCGTGAAAAGCTTGAACGGGATCGCTGGAAAGTGGTCAATGCCGATACGGTAATCATAGCAGAAGCCCCCAAACTGGCCCCGCACATCGAAACGATGCGGGAAAATATAGCCGCTGCCCTGGCCGTGCAAAGAGGCGCAATCTCGGTGAAGGCAACGACAACAGAGGGCCTGGGGAGCTGCGGGCGGGAAGAAGCTGTCGCTGCCCAGGCCGTGGTTTTGCTGGAAAAACAGGCTCCCCCCGGTCCGACCGGCCAGGAGGCGGAGTGATCATAATCGCCTGTTATAACAGGATTGATTTTTTCTTTCCTTATTATTAAACATATTTATAAAAAATTTGAGGATAATTGAAGCGTAAAGCCACTTTTTTTGCTAAAATGATGTCAAATCTTTAATTAATACAAGCGGTAAACGTTTTATCAGAAGGGGTAATGAGCATTGTTTAAGAGGATAAGGCAGGATATAAAAGCGGTGAAAGAAAGGGACCCGGCGGCTAAAAACACCCTGGAGGTCCTTCTTTGTTACCCGGGCCTTCATGCCCTGCTGGCCCATCGGGTGGCCCACTTTTTTTACCGGCGCGGACTGGTGCTGCTGCCGCGCATGATTTCCCACTTTACAAGGTTTTTGACCGGGATTGAAATTCATCCTGGGGCCAGGATTGGAGAGTCATTTTTCATAGATCACGGCATGGGTGTGGTGATCGGGGAAACTACGGAAATCGGCTCTTACGTGACCCTTTACCAGGGAGTGACCCTGGGCGGGACCGGTAAAGAGACGGGTAAACGGCACCCGAACATTGGCAATAATGTTGTAGTCGGGGCCGGGGCCAAGATACTTGGTCCCATCGAGGTTGGCGAAAACAGCCGCATCGGGGCGGGTTCAGTGGTTTTGCAGTCCACTCCGCCCAATGCCACTGTAATCGGTATCCCCGGCCGGGTTGTATATTACAACGGCGAAAAAGTGCCTTCCATCAACTTAAACCACGCCGACATGCCCGACCCGGTAGCCGAAGCCTTGAACCGGCTCCAGGAGCAGGTCGACCAGCTTCGCTGCCAGAAACTGGACTGCAGCCAGGTAGACTTAGAAAATGGAGGAATGTGCAAAAGTGGCCGTCAAAATTTATAATACTCTCACTCGCAGCAAGGAAGAATTGAAACCCGGGGCCCCTCCGCTGGTGACATTTTATGTTTGCGGCCCCACTGTATATGATTATATCCATATCGGCAACGGCAGGATCTTTATCATTTTTGACGTGGTCAGGCGTTACCTTGCATACCGCGGCTATGAAGTCAAGCTGATTCAAAACTATACCGATATAGATGACAAGATGATAAACCGGGCCAACGAAGAAGGCATTACGGTCAAAGAGCTGGCCGACCGGTTTATCCAGGCTTATGAAGAAGATGTGGGCGCCCTCCGGGTGCGCCCGGCGGATATCAAGCCCAAGGCCACCGACCACATCCCCCAGATTATTAACCTGGTCGAGCGCCTGCTAGAAAACGGTTATGCTTATAAAACTAACGGGGATGTCTACTTTGATACCGGCAGTTATCCCCAGTACGGCCAGCTTACCAGGCAGAATAGAGACGATCTGCTGGCCGGGGCCAGGGTGGAGCCGGGAGAAAAGAAGAAAAATCCCCTTGACTTTGTGCTCTGGAAGCAGAAAAAAGAAGGGGAGCCGGCCTGGGACAGCCCCTGGGGTGAAGGGCGCCCCGGCTGGCATATAGAATGCTCGGCCATGTCCACTTATTACATAGACGATGCCTTGGATATCCATGCCGGCGGGGCGGATTTGATCTTTCCCCACCACGAAAATGAAATCGCCCAGACCTGGGGCGCCGAAAAGCGGCCGCTTGCCCGCTACTGGATGCATGCCGGGTACCTTAATATTGAGGAACAAAAAATGTCCAAGTCGCTCGGCAACGTGTTGACCGTGCGCAATTTGCTCAAGGAACATGATCCCTTTGACCTGCGGTTTTTGATCCTCTCGGCGCATTACCGCAGCCCCTTGAATTTCAGTGACGAACTGGTGGCCCAGAGCCGTTCCGGCCGGCTGCGCCTGCAGGAAATGGTTAACAACCTGCTCAGTGCGCTGGACTCGGCCGCCGACACCGAAGGCGAAAAAGAAAAGGTTTTAAGAAAAGACCTGAAAGATGCGAAAACCCGTTTTGTCGAAGCGATGGACGATGATTTCAATACCGCCGACGCCCTGGGCGTGATCTTTGATTTGGCCCGCAGCATTAACATTTATTTAAACGAGGCTTACCCCTATAACAGGGATCTGGTAATGATGCTTCCTCGGCTGCTTAACCTTAAATCAATCAGCGCT
>CAYWIY010000145.1:0-4965 GCA_964458455.1 uncultured Syntrophomonadaceae bacterium
TCGGTGGAAACGCTGCTGGAACTTGAAGCGCTGCTGCTTTTGGCGCTACCGGAACTGGATTCAGATGAGGTTTCCGAAACAGATTCACCTTCGGCAGAAGCCGTAGCTGGAATGAGCAAAATCGCCAGGGCAACCAGAATAATCAATACCAACCTGATATGGTAATGCTTAAATAAAAAGGTTGTCATTTTTATTTTCACCTCCTTTCTTGACTGAATGCCAAATACTACGGAGGTGAGGCCGGTTTCACTATTTGCTCCCCCCGGCCGAAGTGACCATTTTTAAACCAGGGTTCATCACATCTTCACCTTTGATATAACCACCTCCTCAATAACAGCGATTTATAAGCAAGCTGCAACCTAAAACACCAGGCTGCGCTGATTGTATTATAGCCACTGTCATTAAAAGGTGTCCATCACCCCTAGGGGTGATTTGCAGAACATTACCTGTTCTTTGGTATTATTTTTACAACAAAAAAGTGTGCCTGGAATAACCAGGCACACCACATGGGGGTATTAGAAGCCATATTGAATAGCTACTGCTGCATTTCTTTGAGTTTATCCACAATCCCGATGTGGTAAGTAGATGAAGGGGCCCATTTGCCGCTTAACTCTTCAATCGTTTCTACTGTACCGGCCCAGGAGAGGCGTTTGACTACATCGTAACGACCGTGGGTTTCCCCTACCGGCGGCAGTTCGATATAAGCGCTCATATGGTTGAAATGGGCCCTGACCCCGTCTTCTGGGGTCTCAAACTGCTCGTGATCTTCAGGATCATCCCCGTTCGCGGTTGCAGTTTTGATCCCGGCCCAGTTATTGTATTCTGGCGGAACCTGGCCCCCGTAGCGCCCATAACCGGTTTCATGGGCGGCCTGGGCAAAAAGCACCTCCGGCCGAATACCGCTTTTTTCGCCGTATTCCCAGTAAAGGGGCGCGATATCGAGAAACCGCTGGTGGGCATTTTTGCCTTTGGCCCACTTGAGGGCATCAGCTTCGCTTATCTTTGCAGAACCGGCTATTAAGGTAAACATTGCTTCAGAATCCGGTTCTGATTCCCGTTCCGGTTCGGGTTCAGAACCGGAATCAGGCTCAGGTTCTTTCTCCTGTTCAGGATCCGGCTCTGGATCCGGATCCGGCTCTTCATCCTTCCCGGGATCCGGTTTTGAACCGGAGCCTCTGGGAACTTCCTCGTTGTCTACCTCTTCTTCATCTTCCACCAGTTTTTTTTCTTCATGGACTATTCCCCCTGAGGTTACAGATACCACCGTAATCCGCTCCGGCATCAGGCCAGGATCGGCTTCACCGTTTTGCAAGTGCTGTTCCAGGTTAAAGTCGCCTCCGTTTTTGAGGGCAGAAGCATACCGGTCCAACAGGGAACCGTAATCAATATAACCGCGGCCGTTGACATATATGGCTACAGGGGTTTTGGCCGTGAAATCCTCATAGAGGTGATCCGTTTGGCCCAGGATTTCTTTTGCATAGGAATCGAGCAAGGCATCATAACAGTACTGGTAGTAACTTCCCTCATCGCTTTTCGCTACAAAACCTTCCGCGGCGGCGATAGCGTTGGAGCTAAACAGGATTAGAAAAAGGAGGCTCATAAGCAGAAGGTATACTTTTCTTTGCCAGTCATGGAAAACTCCGGACAAGAAGGCGACCGGATTTGTTACGTCAATTAAAAGCTTCAAATCATTGTTCTGCATTAAAAAAGTCCCCCTTTTGAGGGACCGACAAAGGAAGAGGAATAAAGAAAAACCAGCTTCGGCGACCAGGCTGTCGTAGCTCTGATTAAGAGCTTTAGACCCTTGGCTTTGCGTCCCTGCCTTTCGACAGGTTTGCCTTTGTCGGTCAGGTTTGATTAAACCGTTCCTAATTATTCAATTAAAATAGCAATTTATCTCTAAGTGACAGCATATACTATTGCGACTTTTTTGTCAATGCAATCAAGCGGTTTTTATAACTCTTGATCTGCTAATTCCAGGCACTCATCAAGAGCATCCAGTCCAAAGTTGAGTTCTTCTTCATTGATCGAAAGCGGCGGGGCAACAAAAAGATAGTTCCAGCGCTGATAAACAAAGACTCCTTTGTCCCGCAGGCACTTGTTGATCCTGGCCATGATGCCCGGATCTGGTCCGTTCCAGGGAGCCAGCGGCTCTTTTGTATCCCTGTCTTTAACCAGCTCGACTGCAGAAAAAAGTCCTATGGAGCGGGCATCACCTACTGCGGGGTGCTTATCCTTCAGCTCTTCAAGGCGCGCTTTTAATTTTTCACCCATACGAGCCGAATTTTCTATGATATTTTCCTCCTCGTAGACTCTAAGGGTGGCAATGCCTGCGGCGCAGGCCAGCGGGTGGCCGCTGTAGGTCAGGCCGTACCAAAACATCTTGTCATCGTAGTAATCGGCAATTTTCTGGTTGACCACGATCAACCCCAGGGGCACGTAGCCCTGGGTAACGCCCTTGGCTGTAGTGAGCACGTCGGGTACCACGTCCCAGTTGTCCACGCCAAACCATTTGCCCGTCCTGCCCCAGCCGGACATGACTTCATCAACCGCTAAGAGGACGCCAAATTCGTCACAGATCTCCCTGACCCTGGGCAGGTACTCTTTCGGCGGCACAAAAACCCCGTTGGTACCGGTTACCGGCTCCAGGAACACGGCAGCTATCGATTCCGGGCCTTCATACATCATCACTTCACGGATGTGCTCGGCACATTCTATCCCGCAGCCGGGATAGGATTTACCAAAACTACAGCGGTAACAGTAGGGATCAAAGATGCGCACCACGCCAGGGACCAGCGGTTCGGCCGGAAGGCGGCGGGGTTCGCCGCTCAAACTCAGGCCGCCCAGGGTGGTCCCGTGGTAAGAGCGGTAACGGGCCATAACCTTGTAGCGGCCGGTTACCTGGCGAACCAGGTTTAAGGCATTATCGTTCGACTCTCCCCCACCCAGGGTGAAGAAAACCTTGTTCAGGTCCCCGGGGGTGTGCTTGACGATCTGTTCGGCCAGCCTGCCCCTGGTTTCATGGCCAAAGTTGGGGGCGATAAAGCAAAGCTTATCCGCTTGCTCCTTGATGGCCTCAATTACTTTGGGGTGCTGGTGGCCAATATTAGTATTAATCCACTGGGAAGAAAAGTCGAGATACTTTTTCCCGCTGTTGTCCCAAAACCAGCATCCTTTTCCACCCACGATCTCTTCATAAGGCATACCGCCCTGGACAGACCAGGATCGCAGCACATATTTTCGTTCCAGTTCTTCTGCTCCAGACAAAAAGAACACCTCCTGCACAGTACTTACTGGAATTGCATTGCTATAAAAAGAAAGGGCGCCTCCGGTTTAAGCAAACATGGGCAAAACAGATCAACCGCCGCCCACGTAAGGAAGCACCGTGACCTGGTCCCCGTCCTTAACCCTGTGATCAAGGGAAACCAGCTTGTCATTGACAGCAAACTCGGCATTGACTAACTTTTTGTCGTTTATCAAGTTATAGTTAAGCCTGTCTGCCCATTGTTTTGATAAATAAAAAGCCAGGTCCTGCAACTTTATTGACTGACCCCCGAGCTCCAGGGTATGCTCTTCGGGCCGGCCCGACCTGGTGTATGGCGGTAACAGTTTTATCTCCAGTTTCATCATAATTATTATAGTTCTCTATAAAAACATTTTTACCTGCTGCATAAAATCAGGCGCGCTATTTAAATTAAGAAAGATTCTTAGCCTTGCCTGCGCTCCTGCTTAAAGAAATAAAAAGGACCGTTGAAAATGCTTCCCCTTCCTTTTACTTTTATCATATCTAATATACCTGCATGTTAGCTGAAAACCAGGGGCTACCACATTTAAAAATGATCCCGGGTTTTTCGGGAGACAAAAAATCCAATACTTTTTTTAAATTAAATTTTAAAAAAATATAGAAAAGGTATTGACAGGTACACGAGGCCATGCTATTATACTTCTACCAGGTTCCGAGAGACTGAAAGGCGAACCGGGTCCGGTTAGAAGGGATAAACCGGTGGAAGAAAAAGGCGAAAGCCTGGCTCAGAAACCGGAAGTGTCCAAGAAAACCGGGCAGCTGCAAGGAACGGTAGCTGAAAGGTAAAGAAAGGCCATGCCGGACTTTACCGGGAAGCATTGGAAAACCGCAGCGCAGGATCTAAAAGAACTGGCTGGAGGCCGCAAGAAGTTATCTGTAGGGATAACAGAAACGGCTGCAGAAGGCCGGGGAAAGGGATTCTGCAGGAAAGCCGCAGGTCTGTTGGAACCTGGTTTTTATATGTACTTTTTTCCTTCCGGGTTTTTGCAAGCTGGGGTTTTAAGGGCGGTCGAACTGGGCTATGAACTGCAGGTTGCGGTATTTTTCGTTATAGTCGAGGCCGTAACCAACTACGAAAACATTTGGAATATCAAAACCCTTGTAGTCTACAGGGACCTCAACAATCCGGCGTGCATCTATGTTAACCAAAGTGCAGACTTTGAGGCTGGCCGGGTTCCTTGACTTGAGGTTGCGCAGCAGGTAGCCCAAGCTCAGGCCGGTGTCTACAATATCTTCCACCACCAGGACATGTTTATCGGTTATGCTCAGGTCAAGATCCTTGGTTATCCGCACCACGCCGGTTGAATCAGCCTGTTCGCTGTAATGCGAAATGCTGATAAAATCGATGGCAAAGGGAATGTACATCTTGCGGGTCAAGTCGACCAAAAAGTAGATACTGCCCCGGAGCACCCCGACCAGGATTAATTCGAGCCCGGCATAATCGGCAGAAATTCTCTTGCCCAGCTCCCCGATCTTCTCTTCGATCTGTTCCTGGGTATACAGTATTTTTAACTGGTCTTCTTCATAGGGTTTCTTCTCACTCAACTGTCGTCCTCTTCTCCTTCATCCTGGTCGATGCTGTGCTTTTTGAGGAGGCTTTCAAACCCCCTCTTGTCGATCAGGCGCACATTGATATCCGGGTAAAGCTCCTTCATTCGCCG
>CAYWIY010000146.1:0-4914 GCA_964458455.1 uncultured Syntrophomonadaceae bacterium
GGCAATACTCGAATCGGGCACCCCTGAGACAATATCCGCCTCCACCGGATGTTCACGGGCCAGCTGGCGGCCCAGTTCGCGCCTGACAAGGTGAACATTTTTGCCGTGCAGGTTGCTGTCGGGGCGGGCAAAATATATGTATTCAAATATGCACAGCTTCGGGCAGGGATTTTCGATAATCCGGCGGCTGTGCATGCCCTCTTCATCCAAAACCACCATTTCGCCTGGTTCGATATCGCGTATAAATTCAGCGCCGATTGTATCAAAAGCACAGGTTTCAGAAGCCATGAAATAACCGCCCCCGTCCAGGGACGCAATAGATAGGGGCCGGAAACCGTAACCGTCCCGCAGGCCGATCACCTTGCGCCCGTCGGTAACGATAAAGGCAAAAGCCCCTTTCAGGCGCGGCACCACCTCACCAAGCGCCTCTTCCAGGTCGCTGCTGCCCTGCCGGGCCACCATGTGGGCCAGCAGTTCGCTGTCGGTATCAGTCTGGAAGATGGCCCCTTCGCGCTCCAGCTCCTCACGCAGCTGACCTGAATTGAGCAGGTGTCCGTTATGGAGCACTGCCAGCTCCCCGTGGCGGTAACGCAGCTTTAAGGGCTGGGTGTTCTCAGGACTGCGCCCGCTTTCCCCGTAAGAATAGCGGACATGGCCCACGGCCAGCCGGCAGACAATACCTTTCAAATCGGCACTGTCCGGAAAAACATCGGAAACCAGGCCCATTCCCCTTTTCAGCCACATTTTACGCCCTTCGCCAGGGCCGGCGGCAATGCCTGCCGATTCCTGGCCACGGTGCTGAAGAGCATATAAAGCAAAACAGGTCAAAAAGGCCAGGGGCTGATTATCGGCAAAACCGCCGCAAACCCCGCAGGCTTCACTGAGCTCACCGGGCCTAATTACTTCATGATGCATTCAAAAACCTCCCCGTAAGCCTTTTTCATTTCTGCCAGGCCCAGCTTGAGGACCCGGCTGCCGCCGCAGCGGATTTCCAGGCTGTCTCCGCCAACCCGGCCCAGCTCTATCATCCTGATCCCGGCTTTAGCAGCCAGGCTTGAAAGTAGTTCCAGTTGCTCTTCCGGCAAAGAAATGATCACCCGGGAAGGGCCTTCGCCGAAAAGCTCAAGCGCCAGGTGGCCTGCTGAAGGAAGATCCAACCGGGCGCCCATGCTACCTTTAAGACAACTCTCGGCTAAAGCAGCGGCCAGCCCGCCATCGGATAAATCATGAATAGAAGAAACCATCTTTCCTGAAACCAGGTCCCTTAGCAGGGCCTGCACTTTTTTCTCCATGGCCAAATCAATCCCAGCAGGCTTTCCATCCACTTTGCCGTAACACTCTTTTAAAAGCTGGCTTCCCCCTAAAGATACCCGCTGCGGGCCGATCAGGCAGATCAAGTCACCATCACGGCAAAAACCGGTGCCGCAGTTACTATCCGCTTCCTCTAAAAGACCGAGTGCGCCTACCACCGGGGTGGGATAAATTGCCTCGTCTTCTACTTCGTTATAAAAGCTTACGTTCCCTCCCACTACCGGAACTTCCAAAACCCGGCAGGCTTCAGCCATTCCTTCCACGGCCTGCCTGAACTGCCAGAAGGCTTCCGGTTTTTCGGGGTTGCCGAAGTTCAGGCAGTCGGTTATGCCGATCGGCTCCGCGCCACAGCAGCTAACATTCCTCGTCGCTTCAGCCACGGCCAGCATCCCGCCCAGGTAGGGATCAAGGTAGGTAAGGCGGCCGTTGCCATCAACTGCCGCAGCCAGGGCTTTGCCGGTTTCCCGCAGCCTTAAAACCGCTGCATCACCGCCCGGGCCCTGGAGCGTGCAGGTACGGACCATGTAGTCGTACTGCTGCCAGACCCATTCTTTAGAAGCAATATCGGTTGAAGCCAGTAAATCCAGCAGCACGTGGCCGGGATCTTCCACCGGCGGCAAAGCCAGGGGATCAAATTCAGCCAGCTGCCGGATATAACCGGGTTCCTTGCTTTCCGGATCGTAAGCCGGCGCTCCACCGGCAACGCTTTCGGCCGGCACTTCGGCCACCACTTCACCTTCATAACGCACGGTTATCTCATGGCCGCCCGTTACCTTCCCGAGCACAGCCAGGGGCAGCTGCCAGTGGTTAAAAATTTCTTCCAGGGCCTCCAGGCGCTCCGCCTCAACAATAAACAGCATCCTTTCCTGCGACTCGGAAGTAAGGATCTCAAAAGGCGCAAGTCCTTCTTCGCGCAGGGGCACTTTTTCCAGGTCGATTTCCAGGCCGGTGCCGGCCCGGGAAGCGGTCTCGGTCAGGGCGCAGGTCAACCCCGCCCCGCCTAAATCCTGCACTCCCACCACCAGTTTCTTCTCTACCGCCTCCAGGGTGGCATCGATTAAAATCTTGCCCAGGAAAGGATCGCCAACCTGCACGGCAGGGCGGTCTTTTTCCGACTGATCGGAAAGCTCTTCCGAAGCAAAAGTAACCCCGTGGATTCCATCTCTTCCGGTCCGGGCTCCGGCCAGGACGACCAGGTTGCCCTCGCCGCAGGCCTGTCCCAGCACCAGGCGCTCCAGGGGCATAACTCCGATACACATGGCGTTTACCAGCGGATTGCCCCGGTAACACGGCTCAAAATAGATTTCGCCAGCAACGGTGGGGATACCGACGCAGTTGCCGTAGCCGCCAATTCCCGCTACCACTCCTTCAAAAAGATAGCGGCTGCGGTCGCTGTCCGGAGGAGCAAAACGCAGTGAATTTAAAAAAGCAATGGGCTGGGCGCCCATGGTGTAAATATCGCGCAAAATACCGCCGACCCCTGTAGCGGCGCCCTGGTAGGGCTCCACTGCGGAAGGATGGTTGTGGCTTTCGATCTTAAACACCGCGGCGTAACCGTCCCCGATATCGACTACTCCGGCATTCTCACCTGGCCCCTGGACTACCCTGGGGCTATCAGTGGGAAAGAGTTTCAACATTGAGCGGGAATGCTTGTAGCTGCAGTGCTCCGACCACATTACGCTGTACATGTTCAGCTCCACCGCGTTCGGTTCCCGGCCGAGCTGCTCAACGATCATTTCATACTCGTAATCTTTCAGGCCCAGCTTGCGCCAGATCCCTGCCTGTTTATTTTCATCATACTCAGGCATTGCCCGGCACCTCCCGTCCCCGGCAAAAATCGATCATCGATTCAAAAAGGGCCAGCCCGTCAGTTGAACCGAGCGCCTTTTCTCCCGCCCGTTCCGGGTGGGGCATCATACCGACCACGTTGCCATGCCGGTTCGCTACCCCGGCAATATTATCAACAGATCCGTTGGGATTGGCTTTTGCTGTAACTTTGCCTTCTGCATCCACATAGCGGAATATAACCTGCCCGCGGTTTTCAAGCTCTTTCAGCAGCTCCGGCGGGGCATAATAACTGCCGTCCCCGTGGGCTACGGGCATTTTAAGCGCCCTGCCTTCGGCAGTGCGCTTTGTGAGTGGCAGGCTGCTATTTTCAACCCGCACTAAAACCTGGCGGCAGCGAAACTGGAGGCTGTCGTTGCGGCAAAGGGCGCCTGGCAAAAGGCCGGCCTCGGCCAGGACCTGGAACCCGTTACAGATCCCTAAAACCAGCCCTCCCGCAGCAGCAAATCCAGCCACCGCCTCCATAACCGGGGTGCGTGCAGCCAGGGCTCCAGAGCGCAGGTAATCACCGTAGGTAAAACCGCCGGGGAGGATAATCACGTCAAACCCGTCCAGGTGTTTTTGGTCATACCTGATATATTCAACTTTTTCATGCAGAACATCGCGGACCAGGTGGTAAGAATCAAGGGCACAGTTTGAACCGGGAAAGACAATAACCCCGAATTTCATGGTTTGACCTCCTGCAGGGTGTACTCATAATCCTCTATCACCGGGTTGCTCAAAAGCCGCCTCGCCATTTCTTCCACCCTGGCGGCGGCTTCTTCCTGGCTTTCTGCTTCCAGGAACAGTTCCAGGTACTTTCCCACCCGAACCCGGTGGACATTACCGAACCCGAGCGCTTTAAGGGAATTTTCCACAGCTGTTCCCTGCGGGTCATGCACTTCCTCTTTCAGGGTAACTTCAACTTTCGCCTTCCAATGCAGGGCTTTCGCCCCCTTCCAGCCGGCGAAGAACTTCCCGGTAGGCATCGATCACACCGCCCATATCGCGGCGAAAACGGTCCTTGTCCAGTTTCTCACCGCTGCTGCTGTCCCAAAAACGGCAAGTATCCGGTGAAACCTCGTCACCAAGGATAATTTCTCCCTTATGCCGCCCAAATTCCAGCTTGAAATCTACCAGGACAATATTTTTTTCTTTTAAGTACGGAACCAGGATTTCATTAACCTTAAGAGCCACCCGCTCCATTTCCGCCATCTCTTCCGGACTGGCCAGATCGAGGGCATAAATATGGTAATGGTTGATCATCGGGTCGTGCAGCTCGTCATCTTTCAAAGAAAACTCTAACACGGTTTTTTTCAATTCTGTTTTCTCAGGTATCCCCAGGCGCTTGGAAATACTGCCCGCGGCGATATTGCGCACGATCACTTCCACAGGAATAATCTCAAGCGATTTTACCAGCATCTCCCGGTCACTGATCTTTTTCACAAAGTGGGTATTAATACCGTGATCTTCGAGCAGGTTAAAAAACAGCTCCGAAAGGCGGTTGTTCAAAACCCCCTTATCTTCCAGGCGATCTTTTTTAACTCCGTCAAAAGCGGTAGCATCGTCCTTAAACTCAACCAGGACCTGATCCGGGTTGTCGGTCCGGTATATTTTTTTGGCCTTGCCTTCATATAAAAAGTCTTTTTTTTGCACCATGCCTTTCTCCTCTCCAAGTAAAATTTTTAAGGCTTCCGGGTTTCCCTGCTTCCGGCTCCTTTAAATCCCCTGTATGAAGCCATTTTAGCGGTTTTCTTACACAGAACCAAGCCAGCGCAG
>CAYWIY010000147.1:0-4893 GCA_964458455.1 uncultured Syntrophomonadaceae bacterium
GCAATACCACCCGGCATATCCAGTGCCACCGTTCCATCCGTGCTTGCCGCCCGGAGCGGGGTTGTAAAGGCATCATAAACCAGCTTCAAAGCTTGATCTAAAAATGTTTCAGCAAAGCCGTGCCGGCGCAGGATAGCTTCAGCCCGCTCTCTAATTCTTTCATCTGCCGCCCACTCATCAAAGTTCCTGCCCCTGGTTTCTTCAGCAGGAGTTACTTCAAGCAGGGCGTGCAGCATAATTCCAGTCTCACGTCCGGGGGGTAGAACCACTTGATCCGGCAGCTCCTCGATGCCTGGTGAGGATAAATCCGGCGAACCGGCCTCAGAAAGCCCGCCTTCAACTTCAGCTGCCACTTCTTCATCGCGCCTGGCAGCATTGTCGTCTGAATCTGCCGCCGGAGCCTGCCAGGTTTTGCTCCTGCTCATCCTGGTATAGCTGGTTAAAAGCACGCCCCGGTGGGCGGGCTTGATATTTTCAACTTCCTCTGCCCTGGAAGGCGGCAGTTCAAGCAGCCCTGCCTCGAGCCAGCCTTCAGCTTTAATCTCGAGTTTGTCTTCTCCCGGCAGCCTTCTCGAACTGTCAACTTCCCTCAAAACATAACGGGCTTTGTTTTCAAAACGGCCGAGTTCCCGCAGCCGGTCAAGCTGTTTTTGCAGCTCCCTGTAAAGCCGGCCCAGGTTTTTGTAGCCGTAGCTTTCGGGATCGTTTCCGCCTTCCGGGGCGGGACCGAAATAAGGGAGGTATAGCCGCGACTTGGCCCTGGTCAGGGCCACGTAAATAAGGCGCTGGTTTTCCTCGTCGATTTCTTGTTCCACGGCCTCCCCTATTTCCCCGAAAGCCTCGCCGATATGCAGGCAGCGCCTGCCATCCCGGTGGTAAATATTCATCTTGATATCGCCATCAGGCGGATTCCCAAAGCCCCCGGCGATAAAAATCACTTCTGCCTGCAGCCCCTTGGCTTTGTGCATGGTCAGGATCTGCACCGCCTGGCGGTCGGTTTCCAGTCTCTGGATATCGCCCTCTTTTCCTTGCGGGAGTTTCCGGCCGTCTATTTGCGCTTTCAGGCTGCGGATCAACTCGCCCAGGGTAACCGGGTGGGCGTGGGCCTGGGCCATGAGCAGCTCGAACAGGTGCAGGTAGTTGGTCAAAGCCCTTTCATCGCCCTCAAAAACAAGCCTGCGCACCACCCCGGATTCGGTGATGATAGTTTCGAACAGCTTTGACCAGTCCTGGTCGTCGGCCAAACGATTCCAGTCGTGAAGCATGGTAGCAAAGGGGTGGCTTTCGCCGGCCTCCTTCCAGGCCGGTAGCTCGGACAGGGGTATGCCAAAAAATGGCGTCAGCCAGGCCGCCATCCTTGCCGCCTGGTCAGTCGGCGCATCAATGGCGCAGAGAAGCCGGTACAGGTCACCGGCCTGCCTGGTTTGAAAAAGGCCCTCCTGTTTGTAGAAAGCATGGGGGATGCCAAAACGGCGCAGCACCTCTCCGATCATGTAACCCTCCGCCGCAGAGCGGGTCAGGACGTAAATATCGCTCAGTTTGATCGGTTCAGGTGCGCCGTCCCCGCTGCCGGTGTATAAGCCCCGGTTTTCATCAAGCAGCCGGTTGATCTCCTCACCTATAAAGCGGGCGGTGCCCTTCTTTACCGCATCAGCGTTAAGCTTTTCTCCCCCGCCGTGCAAATGCAGCAGGTGAACGGGTGTTGCAGCACGGCCGTTTTCTGAGGCCACCCGGCTCTTATCACCGCATTCAACCGGTTCGCTGTAGCTGTTCAGGCCGCTGAAAAAAGCTTCGCCCCCGCTATTTTCAACGGTGATAATTTCGTTAACCGCTTCGATCAGCGCTTCAGTGGAGCGGAAATTATACTTTAAAGGCAGCCGCTCTGCCTGACATTCTTGCGTTAAGTATTTTTTTGCCTGCTCGTAGGTATGCACATCGGCGCCGCGGAAGCTGTAAATGGCCTGCTTGGGGTCGCCAATGATATAAAGGTAGTGCTTATCAGTGCCATCGACAAAGATGCGCCGGAAAATTTCCCACTGCACCGGGTCGGTATCCTGGAATTCATCAACCAGGGCAAACTTCCAGCGTTTCCTGAGGGCCTCGATCAGCCCCCCGGCCCCTTTTCCCTTGAGCGTTTCCAGGACGCCCTGCAGCATATCATCATAATCGATCAAGCCGAGTGAGCGCTTCCTGGCTGATAACCTCTCCTGCACCCGCGGCAGCAGTGCATAGACGAAAAAGCTGGTATCACCGGCCGCCAGCTCGAACATTTTATCCAGCCTGCTGCGCAGTTCAACTATTATTTGGGGAACGTCCTCCATCTCAGCCATGCGGCAAAGGTGGTTGAAGCGGCTGCCCGCCTGCCCGGTGATCGTGATTTTTTTACCGGCCCATTCAATAAGTGTCTCCAGGTCCTGCAGCCGGTTTTCCGGTTTAAAAGCTGCGGCAACCTCAAAAAGGCTGCTGACGATCTTTTCAAAGCCCTTGTAAAGCCCCTGTTCGGAAAAAAAAGACCGGCCTGCCTCTTTTAGCGCCTCCGGTTCAGGCAGGCTTTTCGCTTCTTCATAAAAAGCTTCCGGATCAAATACCGGGGTAACCGGGCAGCGCTCTGGTGCCTCTTCCCGGTGGCAGCGGTAGAGAAACTGTTCCAGCTGCAAAAGGGACCTGTCTTCCTCGATCCAGCGCCTGAGCGCTTCACCCAGGCCTGTTTGTTCGACCAGTGCCCGGCGCACTTCTTCTCTGAAGGCAAAACCGAACATCTCCATGCCGTCGGCCTGCTCCTGCTCAAAAAGCCTCCCCCCGAGAAAGGCCTGCTCGGAGAGCACCCGGTGGCAGAAGCCGTGGATAGTTGAAATCTGGGCCCCGTCGAAGCGGAAAAGGGCCTCCCTGAGCCTGCTCCTGGTCGCATCGTCGATTTTCCAGTAAGCGTCGGGGGCTTCCCCGGGGGGCAGGTCCCCGCTTTCATCACAAAGCCTGCGGATGAGCATCCTGACCCGTTCGCGCAGCTCCCTGGTGGCGGCATCGGTGAAGGTGACAACCAGGATCTCTTCGATCCTGGCCTCGCCCCGGATCAGGATATCGAGCACCAGGTGTTCCAGGGTATAGGTTTTACCCGTACCAGCTGAAGCCTCGATTACGGCATGGCCCTTCCCGGGTTCCAGTTCGCTTAATATCTCGGGGCGCCTGTAGTATGCGGTATTCATCAGTCAACCTCCAGGGAAATAATATCCTCAAAAACCGGGCTGAACCGGCGGGTGATCATATTTAATGCCTCTTCCGGCCCGGGCGGCGGGTAATCCCGCGGTGCAGGGACAGGCCCCCAGAGGCTTGAAAAACGGGACCAGTTACTACCGGCCATAGTTGTGATCTTTTTGATAAGCTCATTGCCATCGAACAAAGCCGCAAATTCTTCAGGCGGCATACCGGAGAGCGCCGGTTTGCCTTTGCCGCCCCCGGCCTGCTCGAAATAACAGGTGATCACAGCATCAACCGGGAGCAGGTAGGCATGGTGGCCGTTTAATAAGTCTTCTGAGAGCACGGTCAGCCATTTGAGCGCTTTTTCCTGCCCTGCCGGTTGCAGGCGCATCCTGCAGGTGGCGGTCTCTTCCGGTCCGTTTGAAAAACAGAGGATTATTTGCCGTTCGCCATCACTTTCAGTGATCGCTCCCGCCGCCGCCAGCAGGGCCTGGTCGATCATCCCCCGCAGGAAATAGCGGAAGCTGCCCGTCACCATCTCCTTGCCCCGGCCGGAAAAAGGTTTCCTGGCCAGGAAAGTAATCGTTACCGGCTGTCCTTCGATCAGCCCTTCAGTAAGGCCTGAGACCTGCACCGGTATCACTTTTTTGTCACTCTCTTTTTCCTTTACTTCCACCTCAACAGCCAGCGGGTCGAGGACGCGCTCAGTGGAACTGCGTGATTTTGAGCGGCCAAGGCGCACCCGTTCCAGCCGTCCGGCAGCGCCTTCAAACGCCCCTTCACCGTTTATTGCGAGCGCGTTAAGCTCGGCCTGCCAGCCCTGTATAATCTCTAAGTGGCGCTCCTCAACTACCCGGCCCAGTTCGCCGACCGGGACCTGCCCGGCCAGGCGCAGCCGTTCTACGCGTTCCCGGTAGAGCTTTTCCGGGTTTACCCTACCGGTTAAGGAATCTGTAAAAACGCCGCGTAACAGCATCGTTTCAGTCAGCCGGTCCACTTCAAAATCTTCCTCTTCGCGGTCGACCAGGTCTTCCTCTTCTTCAGTCAAACCCAGCATGGAAGCCGCCCAGCCCTGCATGGGGCACTCCAAAAAACGCCGCAGGGCGGAGTGGGAAAGGTAATAAGGTGCCTCGATAGAGCTTTCCTCATCCCCAACAGCCGTTCTCTGTACTGCTGTCACAGCAGCCGGAACCGGCGCTTCGCCTGGAAGGCCCAGTATGGCAGAAAGCTTATTCCAGGCCTCATGCCCGGCCGCCTTCTGCAGGGCGTTTAACTCTTCGCTTAAGCTTTCCCGGGCAGCGGCTCCTTTTTGCCCTAAGCCTCCTTCAACCTTTAACGCATTTTCCCGCCAGTTCTGGGCAATCTCCCGGATCTTTGCTTCAGCCCTGGCCTCATCAAAATAAGTATCTTCAGGGTTTTCTAGATCATAGCGCCTGAGCGGGGGCTCAACGCGGATCGCATTAATCCCTTGTTCATCAAGGTAGCCCTGTTTCAATATATGCAGCAGTTCCTGCACTACCGCCGATGGCTGCAGCGGGTCGCCGGTCTGCTCGTCCCTTTTTACGTAAGACAGGTATAACCGCTCCCTGGCACAGAGCAAAGTTTCAAGGAACATGTAGCGGTCCCGCTCAGCAGGGTCCACGTCTCCGGCCCGCCTGCGGGCAGCCCGCAGGTCCAAAGCGTCCCTGCGCCCGGCAG
>CAYWIY010000148.1:0-2676 GCA_964458455.1 uncultured Syntrophomonadaceae bacterium
ATTTGCAAGATTCACTCCACCGCGTGGAAGGGAGCGACCCGGAAGCCTGTGAAGGCATCGCGGCCATGTATGCCATGATGGGCACCATGTGCCACCAGCCGGATTTAAAGCAGTTTGCCGTTGATTACCTGGATAAAACTTATCGCCTGGAAGACCATGAAAATGGTTAAAAATTGAACCAGCCGGGGATTAATAAACCGCTGTTTCACCTTCATCGATCAGGGCGGTTATATTCATATCTGTGACCCGGCTCAAATCCAGGTCATAGGGCGCCGGGTGGGGGCTGTAATCCTTTTTATACAGCATGCGGACTACAGGACGATAAGGAAAACCGGGCTTGTTGGCTACAACCAGGCCGCTTTCCCCGCTGTTTAATATAACATGCGATCCAATCGGGTAAGCAGCCAGGCTTTCCAGAAAAATATCTACCACTTCGGGATCAAGCAATTCTTTGCTCCATCCTCTCAACATCTCCATTGCTTTATGAGCCGGGTAAGCCCGGCGATAAACCTTATCTGAAGTAAGGGCATCATAAACATCGGCCACCATAACAATCCTTGCCAGGGAAGGTATTTCTTTTTCTTTTAATCCACCGGGATAACCCTGCCCCCCGTAACGCTCGTGATGCCGTAAAATTATTTCTCCTATCCGTTCAGAAAACATTTTTGAACGGCGGAAAATCTCGTAACCGGCAGCAGGATGCTGCTTAACGGCATTGTATTCTTCATCTGTCAGGGCACCGGGCTTTTTTAAAATAGCCTGGGGAACAGCAACCAGGCCTGTGTCATGCAGTAAAGCTCCTGCAGCCAGGATCTTGAGGGCACCTGTTTCATAATTCATCCTGGTCCCGATCAGGGTGGCAAGCAGGCAGCAGTTTACGCTGTGGGCAAATACATATCCATCCTGGGTCCTTATATCACTGATTTGAACCGGGGCGTCTTTAACACTTTTGATCCGGGTGATTATCTTTGCAATAATATCCTGGAGTTCTTTTTCCTTGAAAGCAAGGCCTTTTTTTGCTTCACTTGCCGAATCAATATCTTTCATGATCTGGGCTATCAGTGCCCTGCTTTCGCTGCGCAGTTCATCAGTGGCCAGATCCCTGACTTCGAGATCATCCAGGCGGGGATCATGGACGTAAACCGCGTTTACGCCTAGCTGTTTCAAATAATAAATATGTTTCGGCTTGATTTCTATACCCGCGTTGAGCATAACCTGACCTAAAAAGCCAAGAACAGGTTTTTTGGTCATCATCCCGGGCTCAAGCTGCTCAACAGTTACTTTACGCATAGATAACACCTTATAACAGGGGGCTTTTTCATCCGTCGCCCTTTGCTGTTTTGGCCACCGCTTCGAGATGGGCGGGAGTAGTCCCACAGCAGCCGCCTATGATCGAAGCCCCGTTTTCAACACACTTCATCACTCCCTGTGCGTATTCTTCAGGCTCCATATCATAAGTAGTTTCAGTGCCTACCAGTTTAGGCTTGCCGGCATTGGGCTGGATAATCAAAGGCAGGGAAGTAGCCTGCCGGTACAGTGTAGTTATAACAGCCATTCCTGAGGGATCCAGGTCGCCGCAGTTTGCTCCAACCGCTGCAGCACCATATTTTTCAGCCAGGGCAGCCGCCTCTTCAACACTGTTCCCCATTATGGTCCTGCCGCCCTTTTCGGTTGTAGTATAAGCAAGTGAAAGCACCAGCGGCAGGCCGGTCTTGTCTTTGCACGCTTTGATGGCGCATTCCGCTTCACGTAAATCTGTAAACGTTTCGATGATCAGGCCGTCTACCCCTTCACCGGCCAGTATTTCAGCCTGCTCGGCATAATTATTATAAAACTGCTCTTCAGTATAAGTCCCGTAGGGTTTAAGAAGCTGACCGGTAGGCCCCACATCGCCAAAAACCAGTTTCTTGTTTCCGGCAGCTCTCCTGGCCAGGCTGACGCCGGCCTGATTAACCTCTTCAACATCAATGCCCAGCCCGGTTGATTCTATGTTAATCCGGTTCATGGTGAATGTATTCGTGATCAATATATCTGCCCCGGCTTCGCTGTATTCCCGGTGAATTTCCAGTACAACCTCCGGATTCTTCAGGTTGCTTACGCCACTTGTATCACAACCGCGGGAAGCCAGCAGGGATCCCATGCCCCCATCGATAAAAGCTATTTTTCTTTGCTGCAGCAGTTCTTCAAATTTCATCTAGCACCAACCCTTCCAGAAAACCTGTTTTGTAATGCTTTATATCAGACAACCTGCTCTTCAGTTTACCTCAGTGTTCCATGGTTATTATAACAAATATTCCCTGTAAAGCCATAACATTTAATGTTATCCGGAGAGGCGACTGGTCTGCTCGGCCGGGTATTCCATGAACTCCTGCAGAGTGGCTATTTCCAGCCCTCTTGCCCTTAAGCCGTCTATAATCGGCCCAAGAGCCTCAACAGTCGGCTTCCTGTTAGCCCCTTCGCTGCTTAAAAGGGATCCGCTGTCATGAAACAGGATAATATCTCCACCTGCAGCCTTTTCGACAACCCGCCTGGTTATTGAAGCCTTGCTGGCCCGGGAATGCCAGTCCTGGGAGGACAGGCTCCACAAAACCAGCTCCTGGCCGAGCAGCTTGGCAATCCGGCGCATACGCATATCATACAACCCCCTGGGAGGCCTTAAGTACTGGGGATAAGCCC
>CAYWIY010000148.1:2776-4789 GCA_964458455.1 uncultured Syntrophomonadaceae bacterium
CGCATACGCATATCATACAACCCCCTGGGAGGCCTTAAGTACTGGGGATAAGCCCCGGTATTCTGCAGTATAACCAGGTTGGTTCTCATGATCTGGGCGGCCAGCTGAGGCGGCGGCGAATTGGGGACAGTTATATGTCCATAAGTATGGTTGCCCACTTCATGTCCTTCCTCGACAATTTGCTTCGCTATTTCAGGGTATTTTTCAACATGGCTGCCAACCACAAAGAATGTGGCCTTGACCCCTTTATCAGCCAGCACTTTCAGGATATGGGGAGTATAAGCCTCGCTCGGCCCATCATCAAAAGTTAATACTACCTTGTTGCCGGCAGAAGGCTTGCGGCGGATGATATCAGTTTGGACCCCGAAGCCGTGGTAAACATAATAATAGGCAATACTCATCAAAAGTACTGCTGAAATGAAAACCGTCCCAGACCATAGAAAGATTTCACTGATCCTGGCAAAGGGCACCAGGAAAGCAATCAACCGCGTTGTATAATAGCTGATCACAACAGAACCTGACACAAAGATCATCATGATCAGACCTCGTACAAATAAATCAATAAGCAAATCGCAACCTCCTCGGTGAGTTAAATCGCCGGCAGCTGTATTTCTTGTCATCTGCAGCCCTATCTCAAGCTGAACTGAGCTTTCCAAATTGGGCGAAGGGCCGCAGTTGATAATTTGTGTTCAACCTGACCGTGTAACTTTCACCGTGCCAGGAAAAATCGATGGAACACCCCTGGTCTAAACACCCGGCCGGGTTTTCAAACCTGAGGCTTAACAGGGAAGATTCTAAAAGCGGGCGGCCATCATTACTTTTCAGTATCAGCATTGGCACATCATAAGCATGCTCTCCGGGGATGTTTACCTGCATTACCGCATTTTGCGGGGACTCTTCGACACTTGGAGGAGACAACTCCGGGCTGTGATCAAAAGCGGTCGCCCACTGGATATGGCCTTTTAGCTCTTTAGTATCGTTAAACAGGTAGCGAAAGTGCTGGTAACGGCAAAAAATGATCTGCGTTGCCCAGGCTGATGACATGCCAAACTGCATCACTGCAGGGTCGCCGGGTCCGCGGGAGCTCCAGCCAATCTCCCCCGTCCTGCCATTATAGGTTTCATAAAGGCCCCTGGACGCATAAAGGGTACGAATGATCCGTTTGTGCAGTTCCAGGGCTTCTTCCACGTAGCCAAAACGATAAAGCACTTCCAGGGCGGTATAATTATTGATCATCCAGATCTGCCCCCGCCAGTAATAGCCGTCTTTGCGGCTATTATATGACTTATCATCAAAAGCCACGCTCGGTATGCCGTGCGGTCCCCAAAACTTATCGGGGTTCAAGAGGTATTTTTCTATCACGTTTCGCACCTTATCCAGGCTGGATACAGCTCCAACAAAGGCCGGCCACCACACCGTAGGGGTGAAAACCTCGATAAATTTACCATTTCGGCGATCAAGCCAGGCTTGATGGGTCGGGTCCCATAAATCCCTGTCAATCTTGTCTTTTAATGCAGTGCCGCGCTCAAGGTATTCCCTGGCCTCTTCCTCCAGGCCAGCTTTTTTACACAGGTAAGCAACATTCAGGTAGGACTGGAAGATCCAGCAGTTTAAATCTACCGCCCCTAAAAAACAGGGCACCAGGCCAATAATAAAGCTGGGCAAAAAGCTGGGTGGATAAAAACGCGGGCTGTCATCAAGCCCCGATTCAAGGCCGTTGATGTATGAAAAAAGGCCACTCTTAAGCTGCCTGCTTTCTTCCCACCAGGCCAGGTTTTCCCGCAGTGGTGGCAGGACTTCTTTTAAAAACTGATTCTTTTCCTCGGCATTTTTGAACCGCTCATATACCCGCACTGCCGCCCAGGACTGTAAAGGAGGCTGAGAGTAAAAATCAAGTACCCCGCGCAGGTAATCGTTAAGCTTGCTCGGGATAAGGTTGGACTGGGTCCCTGATAAAAAGGTAATTCCTTTTATCTTCAGCTTAAACCGGGCTTTCCGGGGAGCAAAATAGTT
>CAYWIY010000149.1:0-4788 GCA_964458455.1 uncultured Syntrophomonadaceae bacterium
AACCTTTAACCGGCAGCTGGCTGGCATCACACTAACTCGGTTCAGCCCCTTTAGCTTTGCGTCACCATCTTTCGGTGGTTTTGCCCTGACAGTTTTTAATTTTTTACATTCAACCAGAGGCCTGGAATAATGTCAAGCATAAGGCAGGGTAAAGTAGAAAGTGGCTCCCTTGCCGGGTTCTCCTTCACCCCAGATTTCTCCACCATGGCGGGTTATGATCCGCGATACTATACTCAGGCCGATTCCCGTTCCGCTGTAGCTACTGGTAGAATGCAAGCGCTGAAAAGGAGTGAATAGTTTCCCGGCATGCTTCATGTTAAAGCCGGCTCCGTTATCGCTGATGTAATAAACCTGGCACCCCTCCTGATCAAGGGATCCGAATTCGATCCGGGCTTCTTCACACTCCGCCGTATACTTCCAGGCATTATCGAGCAGGTTTCCGATTGCGATGCGCAAAAGAGCCGTATCACCGCAAGCTGCAATCCCCGGTGCAATTACAACCTCGACCTTCCTACCAGGTTCCTTTTCTATTAACTGTTCCAGGTAAATCCGCACCAGGACACTCAATTCCACCGGCTCCCATTCCAGCTCATGCCTCGAGACTCTGGACAGCTTGAGCAGGTCTTCAATCAGTTCGTTCATGCCTACTGCCGAGGTGGCAATACGTTTCAGGTAATCTTTACCCTGATAATCGAGTTGATCTGCATATTCTTCCAGTAACATCTGGCTAAAGCCATTGATCCTGCGCAGGGGAGAACGAAGGTCATGGGAGACAGAGTAAGTGAAAGCATTAAGCTCCTTATTGACCTGTTCCAGTTCGGAAGTCCTGGACCGGACCCGCTGCTCCAATTCCCGGTTAAGCTTCTCCAGCTCTTCTTCTGCCAGTTTGCGCTCGGTAATATCCTGCACAATGGCCAGCATCAGCGTTTTGTTTTCATAACGCATTTTACCGGTTGAGATTTGAACGGGTAAGATAGTCCCATCTTTGCGCTGGTGCTCCGCCTCGATAGTCATCCTCTGGCCTTCATCCCACTTTGCCCACAGGTTCAGTATTTCTTTCCGCGGGAGGTTCACAGTATCAATGCTTTTGGGATGAAGATCAAATACAGTTAGTTCCAGAAGCTCTACCCTGGAATACCCCAGCTGTTGACAGCCCATCTGATTGACATCAATAATGTTACCCTGCAAATCATGCAGGTACAGGCCAACCAGGGACTGATCAAATATGGTGCGGTATTTTTCTCTGTTTTCAATCAGGGATTTTTCTGTTTCCTTCTTTTCAGTGACATCCTGGAAGATGGTGCCGAAATAACCGGGGTTGTCGCTATAAGCGGTGACCTTGTACCAACGCCCCAGCGGTTCGGAATATTGTTCGAAATGCAGGCTCTCCTCACCCAGGGCCACCCGGCCATAAGCATTGATCCAGTCATATTGAGAGCTTTTGATTGAGGGTAAAACTTCAGTAACCGCCTTGCCGATAACATTTTCCTTTTTAAGGCCGGTCATCTTTTCAAAAGCCGGGTTAACATCTAAAAAGACATAATCAAGCGGTTTGCCCTGATCATCGGTAATAATCCGGTGATAGGCGAATGCGTCAGGCAGCAAATCTATTGGCACATAATACCTGTTATTAGTTATTCCAGCCATTGCACCTTCCAGTTCATAACTTTTAAAAATCTTAATAGGTTATCTATAATTTCGCCAAAACCTACAGAAAACCCTTTCTATCTTTATCGCAAAAATACAATAATACTAAACTGTTTTGCCAGCAAACATAATCAGAAAAAAATTTTAAATTTATTTTTATATACTAGAGGAATTTTAATATTTACCGCGAAAGGTAAAGGTTACCTGAATTATATTCTGAATATAATTAACAACTATGGATGTGATGATTTACAGCAAACACATTTATATACTCAAATAACAGTTTATAGGATGATAAAATAATTTATATAACTTAGAGACTGTAAGGGGCAAACCCGCCGCAATGCGGGGACGCAAAGCCATGGGTCCAGGATAATGGACTGCCAGGCTGCCAGTCAACAACAAGAGAGAATTTGATTCACTTGTAATTTGAGGCAGCCGGAAGGCTGCCTTTATATTATGCCGTATTAAGTCCAAAAAAAATAATTTGCAAATTGCAGGGGTGATGGGAGCATGTTTCAAAGAAAAACAAGCTTTACAAAGGGGAAAAACTTCTTCCTATTATTTATCCTATTATTACCTTTCCTTTTCTTGTTATTCACAGCAGCCGGCCCTGCTGCAGCCGAACCTGGAGAGCAGATAGCTGAGGTTTACCCCCTGCCTTCCCACACTTTTGTCCTCACTGAAAACGGTTCAGTTTGGGCCTGGGGGGATAACCAGAACGGCAAGCTGGGCGACGGGACTACAACCAGCAGAGCAACACCCGTTCAACCACAGCTCGACGATGTGGAAAAACTGTACCCCCAGGCAGAAGGCCATACCTTTGCCTTGAAAAAAGACGGGACCCTGTGGGCCTGGGAAAGAAATTGGGACGGCCGCCTGGGCACAGGAATTGAAGAAGCTCATCAGTCCACCCCTGTGCAAATCTTAGAAGATGTAGACAAGGTATTCCCCGGCAGCAGGCACTCTTTCGCACTTAAATATGACGGTTCCCTCTGGGGCTGGGGGAAAAACAGCCACGGGCAGGTCGGCGACGGTACTACTGCCAATCGCTTCGAACCGGTCCTTATCGATCTGGATACCCCTGTCCGGGTTGTTCCCGGGGATAATAATACTTTTGCCATTCTAAAAAATGGTTCATTGTGGGCTTGGGGCAACAACCAGTACGGAAAACTGGGGGACGGAACAACCTCAAACCGATCAAAACCGGTTAAAATAATGGAAGACGTAAAAAACGTCTATCCCCAGACCAACCACACTATCGCCTATAAAAACGATCAAACCATATGGTCCTGGGGCCATAATTGGTACGGACAGCTCGGCACCGGTTCCAGCGAGAATAGAGCTGAACCGGCACAGGTTAACCTGGCCCAGGTCACAAATGTATACTCAGAGCAGTACCACACCTTCGCCCTAAAATCTGATGGTACCCTCTGGAGCTGGGGACACAACTGGTATGGTCAGCTCGGGGATGGCACCATCACCAACCGCCATCAGCCGGTTCAGGTCCCCCTGGATAATATAGCCGAACTGCATACTCAAAAGCACCATACCTTTGCACTCCAGGAAAACAATGTGCTCTGGGGTTGGGGCCGCAACTGGGATGGCAGGATCGGCGACAACAGCAACGCTCATATCCGCCCTACCCCGGTCCAGGTCAGTGATAACATTAACAATGCATATGTACTGGAAAAACATGCCTTTGCCATGGACAACAATGACACCACCTTAGCCTGGGGAGACAACGGCAAATCCCAGCTCGGTAACGGATCAGCAGGGGGTACTGCAAACCCATATCCCCTGGATCTGGAGGATGTAGCCACCATCTACCCCCAGGACAGCCATACTTTTGCCCAAAAAAAAGACGGCTCCCTGTGGGCCTGGGGCGACAACTCCAAGGGCCAGCTGGGAGTGGGTAATTATCAGCGCCAGGAAGAACCAGTCCAGGTGTTACTGGGCAGTGATCTTCCGGCTTACACCATCTCACTCAGCGCCGATCCACCAGAAGGTGGCGTTTTAAGCGGAGACGGCGAATACAGGCACGGACAAAGCGTCAATATCAGTGCTTCAGCCATCCCGGGCTACAGTTTCATCAACTGGACAGAAGACGGTGAAGAAATAAGCACAGAAACCGAGTTTTCTTTCCTCGCCGCTGAAGACCGCAACCTGGTAGCTAATTTTAAAGAGCCTCCGGAAGATGAAGCACCCGTAGAAGAAGATGTAGAAGAAGAAACTGCTGAAAGCTTCGAAATCAGCCTTACGGCCGATCCGGAAGACGGTGGAACAGTTGAAGGTGCGGGCACTTTTGAAAAAGGTAGCGATATAACAGTCAAAGCTGAAGCCAGTGAAGGTTACCTGTTCCTAAACTGGAGCGAAATAATCCCTCACAACGGTCTGAACGGTGACACCGATGAAGTCACCGATCTTGAAGTAGTAGTAAGTGAGGATAAAGACTACGAGTTTGAAGTTAATAGGAACAGAGAATTAACAGCCAATTTTGAAGCCCTGGAGGAAGAGCTTCCATCACCGGGTATTACTGAAATCAGCTCCGAAAACGGCAGTATCACAATTACTTTCGATCAGGATTTCAACGAAGAACCAGCACTGGATCATTTCACTGCCCATTACCTGGCTGAAAAAGCTAAGCAAACAGGTGATGAGCCCATGGGCGGTTTCGATATGGATCTCGGAAATGAAGAAACCGACTTTTACCAATTTGACATGGACAATGAAAGCCAGGATGAGGAAACCCGCTTCTTTGAGCAGGATCCCACTAATGAAGATGAGATCGAAAGTGATCAGGAAAACAATCAAACATGGTTCCAGGATAATACCAACAATGATGATGAGCAGGCTATTGAGGAATCGGAAGAAACTGAAAGCGGCACAGAAGATCAAGCAGACAGTGATAGCGAAGAAAAAGCAGAAGATAATGGAACGGAAACTGACGAAACAGAAAGCGATGATAACTGGGAAGCCCTCGAGTTAAGCAGCCTTGACTGGGACCAGGAGCAGCCTGATGCAGTCACCCTGAACTTTGAACCTTTTATGCCTGCTGAAAGCGATATCAGCTATACCATCGAAGTTGCTTACCTGGAAGAAGAAGCGGTCGCGGCAGCACCCTTCACCGTGGAAGCTAAG
>CAYWIY010000150.1:0-4715 GCA_964458455.1 uncultured Syntrophomonadaceae bacterium
GGCGACATAGCCAAGTGGTAAGGCAGAGGACTGCAAATCCTCCATCCCCGGTTCGAATCCGGGTGTCGCCTCCATTTTATTTTTGCCGGAGTGGCGGAACAGGCAGACGCAAGGGACTTAAAATCCCTCGGGCAATCAATTGCCCGTACCGGTTCAAGTCCGGTCTCCGGCACCATGAAATTGTGCTTTAAAGGGCTTTGTAATAAATGTAAAACCACCGAAACTGGTGGTTTTTTTGTGGCTTGTGTCGTTATTGCTATCTAAAGTATACCAAGTAAATGATGGTGGTGCCCAGAGATTAGATTTCAGCCGCTATGCCTTTATTCCTGTGATCCACTGGGTCTATGACTGTTTGATATCCTCATGGTCTTCTTGTACTTTGGTAACATTCCCGTGCATGTTTTGCTGAATAAATACAAAAGCGCCGGCTCCGATTACCAGGTCGCCTAAACTGAAAAGTTGATTAGGCCTGTAAAACAGGGTGATACGATCACCGAGGAACGCAAAAAGGGTCTCCTCATTCATTGGCGTGTGGAAGGGGCTCTTTTTACCGGCAGAAAGCTCTTGCAGGACGTCCGGGGGGAGAGCGCTGCCATCTACGGGCATCATTCCTCCATTGGCGGCAATAACAATCAGGTTTAACAGGATCCCCGCTCCGATTATAAGAAGCCCGGCGCTGTTCCTGTGCGGGATAATACTAATCAGCAGTATAATAAAAGAGAATGTGTATAATAGCGGGTATATGGAATTTAGATAACTATCCTGTAAATTAAAATCAATCCAAATAAGGCCCTGAATTAAGAGGGCTAAAATGATTAAAGGCCAGCTTATTATATTAATTTGCTTTAGTTGTTTAATACTTCCTTGCCGCAGCCATCCTGCAAAAAGGCCTAAACCTACAGCTTCCCAGAGCAAAATTCTACCTCCATGTAATTATTAAGAAGTCCGAAAAAGATACTGCAATTATTGATGGTATTAGGTGTTGTGCAGGGCTTCACTGGTATAATATTCCGGGTGATTAGCTCGATCTGTTTCCAGGCTAAGCTCAGGCATTATCCGTGAAAAAGCTTTGACAACCTTAGGATCGAACTGGGTGCCTGAGCAATCCTGTATTTCTTTGAATGCTTCCATTGGTTTAAGTGCCTTTCTGTATGGGCGATCACTGGTCATTGCATCGTAAGCATCAGCAACAGATAGAATTCTAGCCCCTTCGGGGATTTCTTCGCCTTTTAGGCGCTCAGGATACCCGTTTCCATCCCAGCTTTCATGATGGTGCTTAATAATGCCTGAACCGGCAGCGAAGAAACTGACATCCTTGATTACCTCAGCTCCTGCTTCACTGTGCTTTTTCATGATGTCATATTCTTCGGTAGTAAGGAGGCGGTCTTTTTTGAGGATACTTTCAGGGACAGCAACTTTACCAACATCATGAATAAGAGCTACGTACTTCAAGAATTCTATCCTGTCTTCAGGCCATTTCATCTCCCTGGCCAGCATGACTGCGTAATCGGAAACCCGCGAAGAATGGCCCTTTGTATAAGGATCTTTGGCGTCAATGGCAAGAGAAAGGCTTTTAATTGTATCGAGGAAAGTTTGACGCATGTCTATGTAAGACTGAAACGAATGGCGGGCTATGATCATGGGCAGGAGAAAAAGAACCAGTCCCCAAAAACCAATATTGATATATATAACGGCAATTAAAGCTCCCAGAGGGGCCATGCTTAAGAATTGCAAGGTGCACCATTTAATATTAGTCAACCATATTGTATATGGTTTTTCGTCCTGGGTGAAAGCAAGGATCAGGGTGACGAAAGTATGGTTTAGAATAAAAAGGACCACCATTGAAGCAATAAATGCGGTAACCTGGTAGTAGTTAAAATCTGCTTCAACAGGGGCGTAAAAGTAGTTGAAAACTATGGCTGCCGAGCCTGTAGATACTGCAAATTGAGCTATATTGAATACGTGTTTAATGGTGTTTTCCCTTTTTATAAGCAGGAATATATCTCTTGCTATTGCCATAACAATTACAATAAAGGGCTGAAAAATTAATATTGAAGCTGCAATTGCCGCAAAACTAACTGTAACACTGCCTCCGCGGGGAAGTGGTACAGGAAATGAATCTGCCAGTATAATTATTGTTAGAAAGACTAAAAATGGGAGCCATTGAGATTGAAATGCATGCCAATCAGTATTTATCAAAGCATATACAGATATAATCACAGCTGCAACCGATAGAGAAGCAATATAAAGCTTAGCGTTCCTTGATATTTGTTCTCCCATATTATTACTCCGTAAGAATTATTTTTGAAGCCGACAGATGGTTTAAATAAATATTACCACCTTAGCATTGCGGCGCCGGCCAGGATCAGGCCAGCTAATGCGATGAGCGCCTTCATCAGGGTAAACTTCATGGTTTAACCCCCTTTGCTAGATGACTCAGCGGTATCCGCTAAAGCCGCTGGAGGCGCTCCGCTCAAGTTCCGCTCAAAGAATAGAAGAGTTCATTACCATCTGCCGGCTTCAAGATTAATGGCTCATTAAGCTTGATACTTTCCTGTTTATAGCATCAAAAGTTGCTCTTACCGTAGACTCCAGGTCATCGCCCTTGTTTATAGCTGTTCCCAGTAAAATCTCCTCAGTTTTATCGGCATGATGAAGACAGACGGCTACGGTAATTACTTCATGTTCGCACAGGTTGAGTTTTTTAACATCTCCAAGTATCAGATTACCATTAATATTAGCAGATTGTTCTATGGCAGATAAAGCCGCCATGGCGGTTAAATTCAGGCGGTTCTTCCTGGTGTTGGGGCCTTTGGCGGCGGCAGTATATAACTCGTTCCCGGCATTGATTGTTATAGTAGTGGCAGCAGTGCCATTTTCGACACTGTAATTAATACTGCTAAACTGAAGCCTTGCTTCAGATTTTGGGAGAGGAGGGGTATCTTCACCAAGTTGGGCTACACTGATCTTTTTATGATCCAGTTCCAGGCCCTGTTTTACCAGGACTGCTGATTCAATATCCCTCACCACCTGCTTCGGTGAACGCGATGAATCAGCTAAAACATGAATTTCAACTATTTCATCGTCCTGGCAAATCAGGCGTCCCGAGATCACCCCCTGCACCTGTGTGATGATAGATTCTATGTCTTTTACCAGGTTACTTTTATCTTCCAAGTATGATGCCTCCTATCCGGCTTAACCCGGGAAAGGTATGATGGGTTATGTTAGTTATAATAATAAACCTATGGATAGTAAAAATATGTTAAAGCACGCATCAAATATTTCTCATTCTACATAAAGCATATAATTCCTCTTTTTTATGAAAAAAAATGAAATAATCTATATATTTCTTATAAGGCTCAGTATATATTAACATTCGCTAAACCCGCAGGCCTCGCACTTCAGGCATCCTTCAGCCCTGACCAGGGCACAGGTCCCGCAATCCGGGCACAGTTCCATGGCGTGGCCATTGCCGGCATTTTCGCCGGTTACTTCACTTTGGGCCAGGTTTCTCAAGGCTTGTCCGATGGCATCGGGGACGCTCATAATCCGGTTCGGGCCATAGCCTACTGAGCGGGCGCCGCCGATTCCTTCAAGCTGGGTAACAATTTCGTCCACACTGACGCCGCAGCGCAAGGCCAGTGAGATCAAGCGGGCTATCGCCTCCGTAAAAGCGATTACGTCACTGCCCGCTTTCCCAATCTGGGCGAACAATTCAAAGGGCCTTCCGTCTGCAGAATTAACGGTGACGAAAAGGTTGCCCAGGGCTGTGCCGATGCTGGTAGTTTGTCCGCTTAAAGTTTTAGGCCTCCTGGTCGGTTTCAGGGTTTCCTCTTTTTCACCGTCGCCGACATTTAAAACCTGTTTGCTTCGGGAGCTGTCCCGGTATATGGTTATGCCTTTACAGCCGGCTCTCCAGGCTGTGATATAAGCATTTTTGACATCATCGACGGTGGCATCCTGCTTGAGATTAATGGTTTTGCTGACTGCATTGTCGGTATGTTTTTGGAAAGCAGCCTGGTGACGGACATGCCAGTCGTAGTCAAATTCCATGGCCGTCTTGAATAGTTCCTTATATTTTTCCGGCACGGCGGAATCCTTTGGTATACTCCCGCTCCGGGCTATTTGATGGATCAACTCTTCACTGTAAAAACCTTCACTTTTAGCAATCTCAAGGAAGAGGGGGTTGACCTCAGGGAGGTCTACACCATCAAGGATGTTTTTACGGATATAGGCAATGCTGAAATAAGGCTCGATTCCGCTGCTGCAACCGGCCAGGATCGAGATGGTGCCGGTGGGGGCAATAGTGGTGCGGGTGGCGTTGCGGACCCGGTCTTCCTTGTTGCCGTTATCATAGATACTGCCCTCAAAGTTGGGGAAGACTCCCCGTTCCTCAGCAAGGTTGACTGACTCTTTCCTGGCTTCTGAATTGATGAAATCCATGACTTTGTCGGCCGTTTCGATCGCTTCTTCACTGTCAAAGCATATGCCGAGCTTGATCAGCATGTCGTGCCAGCCCATGATGCCCAGGCCTATTTTACGGTTGCCTTCTTTGTGCATTCTGGCAATTTCGGGGATAACATAGTTGCTGGCATCAATAACATTGTCAAGGAAGCGAACAGCAGTCTTTACAATGCCGGACAGCTTGGTCCAGTTTATATTACCTTTACCGGTGACAAACTTGCCCAGGTTGATCGAGCCCAGGCAGCAGGCCT
>CAYWIY010000151.1:0-4655 GCA_964458455.1 uncultured Syntrophomonadaceae bacterium
GACCGGGAGCAGTTTGTGGGCCGCGATTCAGTTGCTCGTGCTTTCTATGACCTTTACCGGACCCAGTCTCAGGAATTTCCACCGGAGGCAAAAGAGGCTGATTACGAAAAACGCTTAAAGGCAGCTTATCCAATCCACCCTGAAGTATTTGATCGCTTGTACTCTGACTGGTCAAGCCTGGTTAAATTCCAGAGAACCAGGGGTGTTCTGCGATTGATGGCGGCGGTAATTCATAGCTTGTGGGAAAAAGGTGATCGCAACCCGCTGATCATGCCTTCTAATATCCCGATTGATGATCCGCAGGTGCAGTTCGAGTTAACCCGCTACCTGTCTGATAACTGGGTGCCGATTATAGAAAGAGATGTGGACGGGCCGAATGCTCTTCCGATCCAGATTGATTCCCAGGTGACAAACCTTGGTAGGTATGCTGCCTGCCGTAGAGTGGCCCGAACAATTTATCTTGGCTCAGCGCCGACAACTGCAGCAGCAAATATTGGCCTTGAAGACAGAAGGGTCAAGCTGGGTTGCGTTATGCCGGGTGAATCATCAGCATTATTTGGGGACGCGTTAAGAAGGCTAACTTCCAAGGCAACTTACTTATATGAAGACGGGAACCGTTACTGGTATTCAACTCAACCAACAGTGACGAAACTGGCCGAAGACCGTAAAGAAAACTTTAGAAGAGAGCCTGATGTGGTTGAAGAAGAAATCAACAAACGGTTACGGCATGACTTAAGAAATAGTGGTGATTTCGACCGCATTCATCCGTTGCCTGATTCGGGGCAGGAAGTACCTGATGATTTTGAGACCCGCCTGGTAGTATTAAGGATTGATTATCCCTATGGAAGAGAACCAGGTTCCCCGGCTGAAGTAGAAGCAAAAGGGATCCAGGAGTCTAGGGGTAATGCACCGCGGATTTACCGCAACACTTTAGTTTTTATGGCGGCTGATAAGACCAGGCTCTCTGAGCTTTATGATGCTGCTTGTTATTACCTGGCCTGGGATTCAATCCTAAAGGAAAAAGAGGAACTCGATCTTTCGCCTTTCCAGGTTAGGCAGGCAGAAAACCAGATGAGCACAGCTGACAATACCGTTAACGCAAGGATCCCGGAAACTTACCAGTGGTTAATTGTGCCTGATCAAAAATCACCACAGGCAGGAGTAGAATGGGAGGCTTACCGGTTAAGCGGGCAGGGTGCGCTTGCTGAACGTGTATCAAAGAAGCTGCGCAATGATGAACTGCTGGTAACCGGCTTTGCCGCGACAAGGTTGCGCATGGAACTTGATCGGGTGCCTTTATGGCGGGGAGACCATGTGGCTATCAAGCAACTTGTTGAAGATTTTGCCCGCTACCTGTACCTGCCCCGTTTAAAGAATAGCTCGGTTTTGCTTGAAGCTATAAGAGACGGCTTGGCTTCTGAAAACTGGGTGCGAGAGACTTTTGCTTATGCAGAAAGCTATGACGAGGATGCTGAACGTTACCTGGGCCTTAAACATGGAAAGCAAGTTAACATAGTTTATGATAGCTATAATCAAGGACTGCTAGTAAAACCTGATATAGCACGAGGGCAAATCGATGCTGAAGCTCAAGAAAGTGGTGTAGGAGCTGAAACAGGTGTGGGAACAGTTTCTCCGGGAGAAGGTGAAGAAGGGGCAAGTGGTGGAGGCACGGTGGCAACCGGTGAAGGACAGGAGGAAGAACCTGGCGCACCAAGGTTGAAAAGATTCCATGGCAGCGTAGAAATTGATGCAGAAAGAGTAGGACGTGATGCCGGGAAAATTGCTGAAGAGGTGATTACCCATTTGACCGGGCTGGTTAATTCTAAAGTAAAAGTGACCCTGGAAATTGAAGCTGAAATACCCGACGGCGCACCGGAACATGTTGTACGTGCTGTGACTGAAAATAGCAGAACACTTAGGTTCACTAATCATGGGTTTGAAGAGGAATAATTTAAATGACATATAGTTATAGTCTATGATTATGGTAATTTTAAAGGTAAAGCTGAAGGGGGTATCTAAAATGGCTCAAACTACTTTTGACAGCACAAAAGAATCATTGGAAGATCTATTGAAGGATGCGGATTGTGGAAAACTTCAACTGCCTGATTTTCAGCGCGGTTGGGTTTGGGATGACTATGGTATAAAAAGTTTATTAGCCAGTGTGTCTCAATTTTTTCCAATTGGTGCTTTAATGCTTTTACAAACTGGCGGTGAAGCCAGGTTTCAGCCAAGACCAGTTGAGGGAGTTAAACCTGAAAGGTTGAATAATAGCCTTGAAAGACTTATTTTAGATGGGCAACAAAGAATTACTTCTTTGTACCAAGCATGCTTTATGGATCAACCTGTTGATACAATTAATGAACAGAGACGAAAGGTAGCGCGTTGGTATTATATCGATATTGAAAAAGCTCTTGAACCAACTGTAGACATGGAAGATGCCGTAATTAGTTTGCCGGATAACAAAAAATACACTAGAGATTTTGGACGTGAGGTTGTTCTTGATTTATCTTCACCAGAACTGGAATATGAGAGCCTTATGTTTCCCGTTAATAAAATCTTTGATTTCTATGATTGGCAAAATAATTTTTTCCAGTTTTGGGATTACGATAGAGATAAAATACAAATGTTTCAGCAATTCCAAGAACAGCTTATTGAGGCTTTCCGTAAATACCAAATGCCTGTAATCGTTTTGCGCAAAGAGAGTACCAAAGAATCAGTATGCCTTGTTTTCGAAAAGGTAAATACTGGTGGCAAAAAGCTTGACGCTTTCGAATTGTTGACTGCTATGTATTCAGCAGATAACTTCAATTTAAGGGAAGATTGGCTGGGTGATGCTAAAAAAGGTATTGAAGGTAGAGTAGAAAGGCTAGCCAGGTTTAATGTTTTAAAGAATATTGCTAGCACTGATTTTTTACAATCAGTATCATTGTTGCATACAAAAGAGCGCCGGGATAACTTGCAACAGAAAGGAATTACCAATCCCAAGGAGTTGCCTCCAGTTAGCTGTACTCGAAAATCTATATTAGATCTTCCCCTAGAAGCTTATCAAAAATGGTCTGATTTGATTGAGGAAAGCTACTTGCGTGCCGCTAAGTTTTTGACCTTGCAAAAAATATTTTGGTTTAAAGACGTGCCATACCAGACTCAGTTAGTTTCACTTGCGGCTATATTGGCCCGGTTAGGTGACCGCTGGGAAGAGGAAGGAGTAAGAAGACAGCTTGCTAATTGGTTTTGGTGTGGCGTGTTTGGTGAACTTTACGGTTCTGCAGTGGAAACACGGTTTGCTAAAGATTTTATAGAAGTGCCTGCTTTTATTGATGGTGGTTCTGAACCTTCTACAGTAATTGATGCCTCATTGTCAGCAGAACGTTTAAGGTCACTTAGATCAAGGCTTTCTGCTGCTTACAAGGGGATTAATGCATTATTAAAAAGAGAAGGTGCATTTGATTTAAGATCAGGTCAGCCTATAGAATACACTACCTTCTGGGAAGAAAATGTTGATATCCATCACATATTCCCGCGTTCTTGGTGCATCAAGCAAGGAATACCCAAAACACATTATGATAGTGTAGTCAATAAAACTCCACTATCAGCCAGGACAAATCGAATAATTAGTGGGCGAGCACCTTCCCACTACCTGCCTATCCTTGAAGAAGAAGCCAATATTTCAAGTGAAAGAATGGATGAAATGCTCAGGAGCCACTTAATAGACCCCGAGTATTTAAGAAAAGATGATTTTTATACCTTCTTCGAGGATCGGGCAGAAAAAATGTTAAGATTAATAGAAAAAGCTATGGGTAAGTCTGTAACACGTGACTCAGGCTTGGTTGAAGGCGAAGATGTTATTGAAGAAGAGGAAGAATTAGTTGAGGATATCGAAAGTGAAGTGCCTATGTTTAGATGATTTTTTGCCAATTGATAAACCAACTGTGAATGATAGAGATCAATAGCAGCATTTTTAAGGTTTGAGTTGTTAACGCTTATAGGATTGGAATGGGAGGATTGCAATGACGCAAGAAAATACTGATTACTTTCAAAGAAAGTTAATCCTGTTTAATCAAATTAAAATCATGACTGAAAGGATACATTATGCAGAGAGTAGAAGAAATGGCTTCTTAATAATAGCAGCAGCACTTTTTGCCACAGGTGTTTCATTCTTAAACTATGCACTTGCTGACTTATCTACCTATTTTAATTACTCGCTATGTTTAATGTCATCTATATTCATTTTACTCAGTATAGTTATATGTACATTATATGCAAGACAAACCAATTTTTATCCTTTCACAAATGTAAATAAAAATAAAATATGGTTTTATCGTGATGCTTTGAAGGACAGTGGAAAATTTAAAGTAGATATTTTGTATTATTTATTCGGAAGAAAAGAAACTGAAGAAAAAATTGAAAAAGAGTTTTATAAACAATACGATTTCTATAAAAACAATATGACTGAGTATATTACTAATATAGATGAAGGTCAAGTCCATTTTTGTCTGTAAAAAGCAAGGCCTGGATCAGGCGGCACTGTCGTCATCACTTTGATTTTCATCAGCAGTGTTTTCCTGCTCAGTCAGTAAACCTAACTTTTCACGCAATTCATGGACATGCTTTTGCTCGATCTCAGAAAACTTTACCCTCCTCCAGCGTTGACTGGC
>CAYWIY010000152.1:0-1674 GCA_964458455.1 uncultured Syntrophomonadaceae bacterium
CCAGGCCGGCGGGATCTCCTGTAGCTGCCACCAGGTCAATATCTTTGACTATTTCACGGCAGCGCCTGATGCTCCCGGCCAGGTTCACCCTATCCAGGGCCGGATACTTGTTTAATTCAGTTAAAAGCATTTTGGCTGCCTGGAGCGCTTCATTGTAAAAAAACTGTCCTTCATAACGCCTCAGGAATTCAATCCCTGAAAGTATGTTTTCCTGTGTTTTAGAGCCGAACCCCTTCAGGCCAACCAGGCGGTTTTCCCGGCAGGCATATTCCAGTTCAGCCAGCGAGGTTATCTCCAGCATGTCGTAAAGAGCCCTTACCTTGCGGGGGCCAAGGCCCGGTACCCGGAGCATTTCAAGCAGCCCTTCGGGGACACTCGCCTTCAATTCCTCGTAGTAAGGAAGCTCTCCAGTGAGAACATACTCTTTTAGTTTTTCGTTCAAGGCAGCGCCAATTCCCTTGACATCTTTAAGCTTGTCTTCATGTACCAGCCGCTGCAGTTCCTCTTCACCCATCATTTCCACGGTCCTGGCGGCAGTGTAGTAAGCCCTGCTTTTAAAAGGGTTTTCACCTTTAAGCTCGAGAAAAGTGCCTATCTCTTCAAGCATTTTTGCTGTGCCCTGTTTTTCCATTTTTATACTTCCCCGCCTTCGATAAACTTGATCAATCTAGTCAAATGGGATAACAGTTTCACAACTATCTACCCTATCCAACTTGCCTCAAGCCTTATTATTTATTTAAGTCTATTTTAGCAACTATAGTACAAGGCGAACCATCCGCCGCCTCTATTCTGAGTGGGCTAATTATTATATTGTCTATATGTGTTTTAGAATCTATAGTTGATAATTTCATGTCTTCAACCAAAACAAACTTTTCCCCATAAACAGGATTTAAAAAGTAACGGTGAGCTTTTCTTCCCAATTCACGATTATGCCAATTTGAGATAGAAATTGAATCAGTTCCTACAGCTTTGAGTCCAGGATATTGCTTCCTTAATCTCTCTCCCAGCTCCGGACTTAACCCAGGGTTATTCTCCCAATATTGTTGCTTACCTCTAATAGAACCAACTCCAGTTTTAATAATTACTATATCTGGGGAACCATTCATAAAAGGTATTACGTCTTCTGGTTCAATAATTACTTTGTTTGGTGTTATATCAACTTCTATAACAATAATTTTTGTAAAAAACCAGAACTCCGGTTCAAATTCATCTACTGTTACCCCGTTTTCATAAAAATGGCCAGGTGTATCTACATGAGTTCCGAGATGATTGGGAAAATGCCACAACAAATGATTACAACTATCACCTTTGGTTAAACTTTGTGTTTGTTCACATTGAAAACCCCACCCTCCTCCAAAAGCAGGAGTAATGCTGTTAATAGTGTAAGACAGCCATACGTATTTAGTCATATTCTTCTATAAGCCCCTTCATAATAATGTTTAACACTATCCTAAGTTATTAGTTTTTTCGATCATGTTAGATTTCCCTAACTCCTAAAACACTTAATTTCACCGGGTTCAAATAATATAAAAGTGATATAGTTTATATGTTCCTTATTCTAAGTAGAATTCCCTGCCAGTAAATAATTAAGCTTTCTAAAAAACCTATTAGCTTTACTTATCGTCATATAGACTCAAACATGAATGGTTAAAGCCGGTTAAAGGGTTTTTTATT
>CAYWIY010000152.1:1774-4649 GCA_964458455.1 uncultured Syntrophomonadaceae bacterium
AAGGAAAACTCGACTTCGGCCCCTGGCAGCAAGTGTTCTATGCCGAGTTTGACGGAAAACGGAGGAAAAGAGTAATCATCAAGCTAATTGGTGATTGATGTGTCATTTGCCCAAAGCATTTTCCTGGGTCCCGGTATGGGATAAGTTTGTTCAGGCTTACAACGGACGTTTTCTTACTAAAGCCGGCCTTAAAAAAAGGCCGGCTTTTATAGGGAATCTGAAAAAACAGTCCTGATAATATTATTGAAGAAGCAGCCGCAATCTAGAAGTAATAATCCTGCAGACAACGGACTTCCTTGCTCTTATTTTTAATAGCCTGGATTCCTTCCAAAGCCGCCAGGGCTGCCTGCAGAGTGGTGATAATTGAAACGCCTCGCTGCGCCGCCAACCGGCGCATTCGCGCTCCGTCCGACTTGGCGCTAGCGCTTTCAGGGGTGTTAATGATCAAATCCACCCTGCCTTCATTAATATAATCGAGCATATGCGGGGATCCTTCACTGATCCGCTTGACTTCCTCTACGCTGATTCCAACATCCCGGAGAGCAGCTGCTGTTCCGGAAGTGGCCAGGATATCAAAGCCAAGCCTGGCCAGGCCCCTGGCCATCTCAACCGCCTGCGGTTTATCACGGTTGGCCACGGTGATAAAAATTTTCCCTTCCTGGGGAAGAGGGGTTCCGGCTGCACGCTGAGCCTTGGCCATGGCCATACCCAGGTCGTAATCGATCCCCATCACCTCACCGGTAGATCGCATTTCTGGACCAAGCACAATATCAGTATCATCAAACCTGATAAATGAGAAAACCGCTTCTTTTACAGAGTAATATTCGGGGATGATTTCAGAAGTAAACCCGAGTTCAGGCAAAGTTGCCCCGGCAATAACCCTGGCCGCCACCCCGGCCAACGGCACACCAATTGCCTTGCCCACAAACGGCACGGTCCTGGAAGCGCGGGGGTTGGCTTCCAAAATGAAAACTTCCCTGCCCCTGACGGCAAACTGTATGTTTAATAGCCCGATTACATTCAGCTCCCGGGCCAACATTTCTGTCTGGCGCCTGATTTCTTTCAGCTGCTGCGGCCCGATGCTATAAGCCGGCAGGACACAGCAACTATCGCCGGAATGAACCCCGGCATGTTCGACGTGCTCCATTATACCGCCAATGACAATCAACTCTCCGTCACTGACAGCATCTACATCTATTTCCACTGCCCCCTCCAGGAATTTATCAAGGAGCAAGGGATTGGCCGGATTTAACTCCGGAAGGGTGGAGATATATTTCTCCAGTTCCCCGGCAGAATATACAACCCGCATGGATCTGCCACCTAAAACGTAAGAGGGGCGGGCCAGGAGCGGAAACCCAATTTTTTGGGAAATCTGCATCGCTTCTTCAGGATCATCAGCCGTACCGTGGGGAATTTCCCACAGTCCAAGTTTGTCTACTACATCTGCAAACTCACGCCGGTTTTCCACCCGGTCAATATCCTTCGGCGAAGTACCCCACAACGGCATACCCTCTTCCATTAGGGGCTGGGCCAGCTTCAAGGGGGTCTGCCCTCCAAACTGCAGAATTATACCATCGGGGTTTTCTTCATGACAAATATTGAGGACATCTTCTAAGGTTAGCGGTTCAAAATAAAGGCAGTCGGAAATATCGTAATCCGTACTGACTGTTTCAGGGTTGCAATTAACCATGATTACTTCATAGCCCTCTTCCCGCAGGGTCATAGCGGCCCGCACACAGCAATAATCAAATTCAAGGCCCTGGCCAATACGGTTGGGGCCGCTGCCCAAAATCATCACTTTACCCTTTTTGCCTTTATCACTATTTACCCTCTCAGGCACGTCCACCTCGTAGGCACCTTTTTCATATGTGGAGTACAGGTAGGGAGTGTGGGCTTCAAACTCTCCGGCACAGGTATCGACCCTCCGGTATACAGGGTAGATAGACCAACCCTGCCTGCGCCTGCGCACTTCTGCCTCACTGTTACCAATTAGTTTGGCAATCCGTTCATCTGAAAAACCCCAGGCCTTGGCCCGCCAGAGCAGGTCTTCATTTAATTCCCGGGTCGACCTGATCTCCTTTTCCAGCAGGATCAATTGTTCCATCTGATCGATGAACCAGCCGTCAATACCACTCAAACTGCTTACTTCATCGGGAGTGAAGCCGGAGCGCAGGGCCACTGCCAGGCTGAAGATCCTTTCAGGACGAGGAACCTGCAGTTGATCTTTCAACCAGGCTGCCCGATCCGGATGTTCGACGGGCATCTTTTCTTCGATCAAACCGTCAAAACCCTGCTCAAGTGAGCGAAGGGCTTTTTGCAAGGCCTCTTTAAAGGTCCGGGCAATGCTCATAACCTCACCGACCGACTTCATCTTGGTAGTTAGGACCTGGCTGGCTCCCGGAAACTTATCAAAATCCCAGCGGGGTATTTTAACTACCACATAATCAATAGCCGGCTCAAAAGAGGCTGGTGTTTCCCTGGTAATATCGTTGGGCAGTTCATCCAGGCTGTAGCCAACAGCCAGCTTGGCAGCAATCTTGGCAATAGGAAACCCGGTGGCTTTGGAGGCAAGGGCTGATGAACGCGAAACCCTGGGGTTCATTTCCACTACTACCATGCGGCTAGTTTCCGGGTCCATGGCAAACTGGATGTTACAACCCCCGGTTTCCACTCCAATTTCCCGCAGGGCACGGATGGAAGCATCGCGCATCATCTGGTATTCATGATCGCTCAGGGTCTGGGCAGGGGCCACGGTGATGCTTTCCCCGGTATGCACACCCATAGGATCCATGTTTTCAATAGAACAAATAATAACAACATTGTCGTTGCGGTCACGCATTACTTCCAGCTCAAACTCTTTCCAGTTCATCAGGGC
>CAYWIY010000153.1:0-4626 GCA_964458455.1 uncultured Syntrophomonadaceae bacterium
GCGGTCGACGAAACTGTCGATGAAGTAGAAGAAGTTGAGGAGACGGAGGATAGTGCAGATGAAGAAATGCCTGCAGGAAGCCTTTCGATTCAAGGCTCAGACACGATGGTCAATATGGGATCCAACCTGGCTGAAGTTTACATGGATACTGCAAATCCAGATGCAGCAATTTCAGTTTCAGGCGGTGGTTCAGGAACCGGCATTGCAGCCCTGATCAATGACAATGTCGATATCGCCCAGGTTTCCCGGACAATGACGGACGAGGAAATTGCAGAAGCTGAAGCCAATGAGGTGGAAATATATGAATTCATTGTTGGCCAGGACGGGCTTGCCATTTACTTAAACGAAGATAATCCAATCGATGAGCTGGACGTTGAGCAGCTTAAAGACATTTTCACCGGAGAAATTACTGATTGGGGAGAGCTGGGCTGGGACGAAGGCGGCCAAATCGATGTTTTTTCCCGCCAGTCCAACTCCGGAACTTACGTTTACATTAATGAAAACATCATGGATGGAAAAGACTGGGCACCGGGAACCCGTTTCCAGCCCGGTTCTTCTCAGGTCGTTGAGGGAGTGATCGCAGATAAAAGCGGAATTGGTTACAGCGGGATTGGTTACCTGACCGATGGGGTAAAAGCGATTAATGTTGCCAATGTAGGGGAAGAAGCTGTATCCCCGGAAGAAGCAGAAAATGTTTCAGACGGTTCTTACCCCATTGCCCGTCCCCTCTTTTTCTATACCAATGGCTTCCCTGAAGGAATTATGCTTCACTACTTGGAATGGGTGCTTTCTGAAGCGGGGCAGGATGTTGTAGTCCAGAGCGGATTTTATGGTATTCACGATGAGTATATGCAGATTAACGAGGAAACTTTTGGAAGATAACAACAGGCACATAAAACCTACAACTGTATTTCACTGGTATAACTATGTGATACCCGGCAACAATAATTTCCTGCCGGGTATCACATAGCAGTTCTGGATTTGTAAATATACTGCAAGTATTGCAACCAGCCTTTGCAACAACCAGTATTTGCAACAAGGAGGGTGTTAATGTTTAAAGTTCATGATCTCATTGCCAAAAGAAGAAGCTTAGTGGTTAACTCAAAGTCAGGTGAGCACTCAAAAACCATCCAGGATCAGCTAACCAGGCAGTCAGGAAGCAGCAACCTCGGTAATTACCTGGTTGAAAAAGTATTTTTCCTGTCGGGAATGCTTACGATAATTATCCTCTTTCTCATTTTAGGCTTTTTGTTGATCAACAGCTGGCCTGCCTTGCAGGAAATCAGTATAATTGAATTTCTTTCAGGGACTCGCTGGATGCCCTCTGCACCTGAACCCGGATTTGGAGCACTGCCCTTAATCCTTGGCTCAGTAATTGTAACCATCGGGGCGTTGGTTTTATCAGTGCCCTGGTCTATAGCAGCGGCGATCTATATTGGAGAAGCGGCTCCCGGCAAGGTCCGGGAAATTTTAAAGCCGGTCATAGAGATCCTGGAAATATTTCCTTCGGTTGTCCTGGGTTTTATAGCCCTTGTTGTGATAAGCCCGGTTATAGCAAATGTGTTTAATCTCTCCAGTGGGCTTATCGGGCTTAATGGCGCAATAGTTCTGGCCGTGATGACCCTGCCCACGATCATTTCTATTAGCGAAGATGCTCTTAAAAGTGTGCCTCAAGATTTCAAAGAAGCTTCTACAGCACTTGGCGCGACAAAATGGGAAACGGTTAGAAATGTAAGCCTTCCGGCGGCCAGCTCCGGGATAGTTGCAGCAACCATGCTTGGGTTTGGCCGCGCAGTCGGTGAAACCATGGCCGTATTAATGGCGGCAGGAAATGCCCTGGATATGCCGATTAGGGAAATTTTGCATATCCCGGTGCCAACCCTGATGCAGTCACTGCGGACCCTAACTGCAACCATAGCGATTGAAGGCAGCGATGTTCCCTGGGGCAGCACTCATTATCATGCTTTATTTGTCCTGGGCTTAATCCTGTTTTTGATCACTTTTGCCGTAAACCTTATTTCGGATATAATGCTTTCTCGCTTTCAGGAGGTGAACCGCAATGACTGATCTCGCAACTTTAACCAGGACTAAAAAAATAAAAGAAAAATTGTGGTTTACTCTTTGTGCCTTTTTCGCCCTTTTAACCCTTGCTGTTCTGTTCTGGATTCTTTTTGACGTGATCTCAAAGGGTTTTAGCTCGATTAGCTGGACTTTCCTTACAGACCGGCCGCGGGAACAGATGACAGCAGGCGGCATTTGGCCGGCTATAGTTGGCACCTTTTATGTAGCCTCGCTGACAATTATCATTTCAGTTCCTTTAGGGATAGCCTCGGCAATATATTTAAATGAATATGCCGGTAAAGGTCTCCTGGTCCGGTTAATCCGCTTAAGCATCCGCAACCTCTCCGGGGTTCCCTCTATCGTTTACGGATTGTTTGGGCTGGGCCTTTTTGCTGCTACTTTTCGCCTGGGGACTTCGCTGATTTCTGCTGCGCTGACTTTATCGATCATGAGCCTGCCCTGGGTAATTACTGCTTCTGAGGAAGCATTAAAGGCTGTGCCTCAATCCTTCCGCGAGGGGTCTTTGGCTCTCGGCGCTACTAAGTGGCAAACAATCAGGCAGCTTGTCCTGCCCAACGCTATATCGGGGATGGCTACCGGATCAATCCTCAGCCTGGCAAGGGCCGCCGGAGAAACAGCGCCGATTATCCTTACCGGTGCGGCATTTTTCCTGCCGGCGCTGCCAACCTCTCTCGGCGACCGGTTTATGGCAATGCCCTATCATTTATATATTTTGGCTACCCAGCATATGAGCCCGGGCGAGGTCCGCCCCCTGGCTTATGGAACCGCCTTAGTATTGATCGTGCTGGTGCTGGCTTTAAACATGGTAGCGATTATCTGGCGCTACAGGGTGCGGAAAAAACAGAGCTGGTAAATCAGAGCTTACAGGATGGAGGGAGAAACTTAATGAGCGAAAATGGTGTTGTTTTTAAAACAGACGGGTTAAACCTTTGGTACGGTAAAAACCATGCCTTAAAAAATGTTACCGTTAATATTGAAAAACAAAAAGTTACCTCGATTATTGGGCCATCGGGCTGCGGTAAATCGACCTTTTTAAAAGTCTTAAACCGCATGGTCGACCAGGTTCCTTCTGTGCATTATAGCGGTGCAGTAATATATCATGGGCAAAATATTTTTTCCGGCAATATTAACCTGGTAAATTTACGCACCCGGGTCGGAATGGTATTTCAAAAACCAAACCCTTTTCCCAAATCTATTTACGACAATGTTGCATATGGCCCGCGGATTCATGGGAAAACCAGGAAAGAAACCCTCGACCGAGTAGTAGAAACCAGCCTTAAGCAGGTGGGGTTATGGGAAGAGGTGAAAGACCGCTTGCATGAATCCGGACTCGGCCTTTCCGGCGGGCAGCAGCAGCGCCTTTGCCTGGCCAGGACCCTGGCCAATGAACCGGAAGTGATTCTCATGGATGAGCCTACATCTGCGCTTGACCCCACGGCAACCCTGAGAATTGAAGATTTAATCAGGAACCTGAGGAAGCAGTACCATATTATTGTTGTTACCCACAACATGCAGCAGGCAGCGCGGGTTTCTGATAATACTATGTTTTTCCTGGTCGGGGAGCTAATCGAAACGGGTGATACAGAAACAATATTTACCAACCCCAGGGAACAGCGAACAGAAGATTACATTACAGGACGTTTCGGTTAATAGGGCAGAAGGTATTATCTTAAATGTGCTATTTAGCAATTGAATTAAAGGAGGAACCAAATATGGAGTCAGAGGGCCATTTTGATAAAAGGGTTCAGTTTGAAGGCAAGATGGAAAAACTGCAGAACCAGTTGCTGCAAATGGGTGAGCTGGTAGAGCAGGCTATTGCCAAGTCCATCCAATCTTTGAAAGAGCAGGATACCGTTTTGGCACAGGAGGTCGTGGACGAAGATGATACAATTGACCGTCTGGAAATCAGTATCGAGGAAGGGTGCCTTACTTTGATCGCCACCCAGCAGCCCATGGCCAAGGATTTGAGGCGTATAGCCACCCTGTTCAAAATGATCAATGACCTGGAGCGGATGGCTGATTATGCGACCAGTATTGCAAAAATCACTATCCGCATTGCCGATCAACCCCTGATCAAGCCGCTGGTGGATATCCCCCGGATGGCTGTTTTAAGCCAGAAGATGGTCAAACAATCCCTGGATGCCTACGTCCGTGAAGATGTCGAGCTCGCTGTTGCGGTAGGCACCGATGACGATGAGGTGGATAAACTTTTCGGGCAGATTTTCAGGGAACTGTTAACTATTATGATGGAAAACCCGAAAACCATTACCCAGGCAACGCACCTCCTTTTTGTCGGCCGCTGGTTGGAGCGGATTTCTGACCATGCTACCAATATTTCAGAAGAAGTGATTTTCTTGTCGACCGGGGAAAAGAAAAGCCTCAATGATTGAAAACACTCGGGAGGTCTCTGGCGGTGAAATTTAACATGATTTAAACACGGCTGTAATCAAACAGTAATCTTGATCAGTTAAAATTAAAAATAACCCCCTCTTTTAAATATAGATTGATTGATGGCGCAGCTAAAAAACTGCGCCGTTTTTCTAT
>CAYWIY010000154.1:0-4609 GCA_964458455.1 uncultured Syntrophomonadaceae bacterium
TAACCGGCTGCATCAAGAAATGCGGTCGTGTCCTGGAAAGCCTTAGAAAGGCCGATCTTATCTTTTTTCGATAAGGGGTCGGCTTTTCCGCCAACAGACATGATTTCAGGTGCAACAGTATAACCGGCGGTATGGTCAGCGCCCATGGTCGAGGTAGCGTAAGTTACGCCGATACCCTTGACGGCACGCGGTTCGTAGGCCGGCATACCCTGGCGCTTGACGCAGGGGATGCGGGTGACCCCGTAGGCCTCACCGGTAAACTGGGCTCCCTGGCCAAGAATATGGCCGAGCGGGGTGCGGTTGCGGATTTCATCCATCAGCTTGATCGCCCCTTCACCGTCGCCAAATTCAAGCAAGCCGGCTTCCATAGCCACACCGATGGTAACACCGGCCTCAATAGTGTCAAGGCCCAGGTCGTTACACTGCCAGACCAGTTCGGCGACATGATCCAGGTTGTCGATACCACAGTTAGCGCCAAGCGACCAGATCGATTCGTACTCCACGCTTGATACATGTTCACTGCCGTCTTGATGGGGATATACGGTGGAACAGCTGATGATGCAGCCCGGATGGCAGCGGTGGCCCATCATGCCGGCGCCGCCCCTGGTTTTAGCTGCTTCAGCCAACGATTCACCGCTGATCTTCTGAGCCCCTTCAAATACACCGGTCCGGAAGTTGTTGGTCGGCAAACCTCCGGCTTCATTCAAGATATTGATCAATACCGCGGTGCCAAAACTGTTCAAAGCGCCGCCTTTCTTGGTCACATCGTGCTCAAGGATAGCATCGGCCAGCTTCTTCTGTCCGGTCTTAAGCAGTTCTGCATCAGCAGGTTCTACTCCCTTGGCATCTGAATCATCAAGGCAAATAGCTTTCAAACCCTTGCTGCCCATGACGGCACCGAGACCGCCCCTTCCGGCATAGCGGGCCGCTCTTCCTTCGGGGTCATTAAAAGCAAGGCCAGCCATCACCATTTTTGCTTCACCGGCCGGGCCGTTCACTACAAAGGGGGTTTTTTCACCAAATTTTTCCCAGAGCTTGTGGCCGCTTTCATAAGCGCCCATTCCGGCCAGGTCATCGGCAGGGACAACTTCTCCTCCATCAACTCCCACCTTGACCATCCAGCTCTTGTTATCTTCTGATAGTCCTTCGACAACCAGGGCTGCTATGCCCATGCGGGCCAGGCTTTGGGAAAACGGGGTACCGGCATTGGCTTCTTTAATTCCGCCGGTCAGGGGAGACTTGCCACCAACAGAAATCCTGCCCGAGTTCGGGGCCCGGGTTGAAGACAGGATACCGGGAGCAAATACCAGCTTGCTGTTTGGTCCCAGCGGATGGCAATCAGCGGGAACTTCATCGTTTACCATCATCGAGCTAAGCCAGCGGCCGCCCTTGCCTTTGTACTTGTCGGGAAGCTTTTCAACCTCTACCTTCCTGGTGGTCATGTTAATACGTACAAGCTTGTCCATACGAGCTCCTCCTTTTTACAGTGCTTTATGGTGTTAAAAAAATTTCTACGACTAAAATCGTGGGATTCTATTTTTAAGAAATTTTTGCACTACAGGCCTTACACCCCCCAACCTAAGTGGACGATGCCCCGCCCACATGAGCGGCAATATAAAACACCCTATTCCACTTTATAACCTTACCTGCCTTCTTACCAACCAGGTTAATAGTTTGGGGATTAGTCCGTCTGTTTTGCATATTCGATTAGATGGGTATTAGAACGACAACATGTGCCTGGTGGCGGATATATATTCATTTTAAGTGTATATATAGCTTTAGCCGTGAATGATGCGCATATATTATATCATGACTGCTAATTACCGGTCAAATAAGAGCTTTTCCTTCATAAACGCCTGTATATCGGCAAATCTCGGGCGATTACGGGAGGATCTGGACCGAAGCAGCCGGCTAATAGTTTATGGCAGCAGGTAGCGGAATAAAGCGATCAGGACCATGCCGAAAAGAACGGTGGTAAAAAGGTTGCGGGTCAATATGGCGATTACAAAAACCGGTATAGAAACCCAGAAGAAAGGGTTGGTATGCACGGCAAAATCAAGTGCCCCTTGCGGGGCAAAAAGAGTCGGGGCCAAAAGGGCGGACAAAACGGCCACCGGCACGTAGGATAGCCAGCGTTCAACAGGATCAGGCAGGCTGCGCCTGGAGAGGAGCAGGACCGGAAAGACCCGGGGAACATAGGTGACAAGCGTCATCAGGGCCAGTAATAACACTGCTTCAACCGGGCTCAAATTGGGCATGCTTTAAGCCTCCCTTTTCTTTACGCTTTTTTCCGGACTGCCGGGTTTATCCTCCTGCCTCCAGAAAGCGCCAATAGTGGCGGCGATCACTGTAGCCAGGATTATATATAGCTGGTTCATCCCGGAAAGGTAAAACACGAGACCCAGGACGCCGGCAATAACTGCTATGGCGACATGCTTGTAATTTTCGATCTGCATCACCAGCAGGGCAATGAACATGGCCGGCAGGGCGTAATCGACACCGAACACTTCGGTATCAAAGGTAAGCCGCACTCCCACCCAGGAGCCGAGCAGGGTTCCGGCAACCCAGGCCAGGTGAGCCGAGTGGTTGAGGGCAAAGAGCTCCGCTTTCGGAGGGCGGCCTTGCTTGCGAAAATAAGCGGAATGAAGAGCAAACGATTCATCGGTAATTTCATAGCTGAACAGGGCTTGCTGCCAGGGCTTCAGGTAGCGGAGATGTGGCGCAAGGTATGCGCTCATCAGCAGGTGGCGCAGGTTGACTAAAAAAACGGTCATCGTTATGGCGGCAATTCCGGCTCCGGCATCGATCAGCCCAACTGATATCAGCTGGGCCGAGCCGGCAAAGACAAAAACCGACATGGCCACGGCGCTGTAGATACTCAGGCCCGCAGTGGAAGCCAGGACGCCAAAGGCCATCCCGATCGGCATGTAGCCGAGGATAATCGGAACAGCCCTGACTGCTCCAGCCAGGGCCTGCCTGATGATATTATCTTCTGCTGCAGCCGGCCTGCTGTAATCCGGGCCGGCCGCACACTTTTCTTTTTCCTGCTCTATCACTAATTCATCACCTGTTAAATCACATAAATCACCGCTGCAGGCCGGCTGAATAAAAACCACCTGCACAACTCTTCTGGCTTAGAGGCCCCGCAAACCGGCTTACAAATCCGGGTTTGAGATGGAAGATATTGAGATGGAAAGTAACTGGTGTCACTGGGCCTGGGTAACCAGTTTAAAAACCGTATCGCCTTCCCGCACCTTGTCTTTAACCTTCAGGCCGACCAGGTCACCCGCCGCCGCTTGTTCAATGTTCTGGTGTTCCACCTGCATTGACTTGACCTGCTGCTCCATGTCGGTTGTCGAGCCGACTATGGCAAGCACGTCTCCGACTGACAGTGGGGCATCGAGTTTTAATATCGCCACCCCTATTTTCCCGTAATAATGGGTTACCTGGCCGATTGCCTGTCGCTCCATGGTTAAAAACACACCCTTTCAGAATATTTTTAATACATTTCGCTAGCCGGGATCCACTTTCCTGCCCCGGCCTGTAAAAAAAAGAGTAAGTTTTAGCAGGCCCGAACCGGGCCTGCTAAAACCTGTTTCAAAAAAAGAGTATTTTTTTAAATGAAGTAGAGTTATTAATTAAAGGTGCTGTTCGATCTTTTCGGTTAAGGTCTGCTTGTTCATGGCGCCCATGAAGCTGTCCACAACTTCACCGTTCTTGACCAGGAACATGGTGGGGATGCTCATTACCTCATATTTCTGAGCCAGGTCCTGGTTTTCATCAACGTTGACCTTGACTACCTTGAGGCGGTCTTCATTGTTGGCGGCTACCTCTTCGAGTACCGGGCCCAGCATTTTGCAGGGTCCGCACCAGGGAGCCCAAAAATCAACCAGAACCGGCTTTGATTCCTTTAATACCTCTGCATCAAACTGGTTTTCAGTGATTTCTTTTACTGCACCTGCCATCATTTATTCCTCCTTTTCACTTGTTATTAAAGATGCTCCTTATTAATCCTAAAGATGCACTTGATTCTTATTTAGTTCCATTCTACACCGCACACCGGTAAGGGTCAACAGAACCTGGTTGGCGCGCGTTAAAGAATCCGCAAACCCTCTTTCTGAAAAGCTTCGCGGGCTTTAATAAATTCCTTTGAATTCAGGCGGCGGTTAAGGAAAGGATATTGTGCAGCCATGTGGGCCGGGTGGTACTGGGCCATAACGTTGACGGCACAGCCGGGAGAAATTTCTTCTTTGAGCATCCGGGCCACGGTTTCGCTTTCTGATAAGTTGTCCGGTAAAACCAGGTGCCTGATTAAAAGGCCCCGGTAGGCGGTGCCGTCACTACCAACCTTTAAGTCACCCACCTGGCGCTGCATTTCTTTTAGCGCTTCTTTCATCCGGCTGTAATAGTCTTTCACGCCTGAGTATTTTTCTCCCATCTCATCAGAACCGTACTTAGCATCGGGCATATAAATATCGATGAAACCTTCGAGCAGCTGCAGGGAACCGGACGCCTCATAACCACCGCAGTTGTAAACCACGGGCAGGTTCAAACCCTCACGGGCGGCCCGGTCGATGGCCGCAGTAATATGGTAGAGATCCGGGGGTGG
>CAYWIY010000155.1:0-4596 GCA_964458455.1 uncultured Syntrophomonadaceae bacterium
CACAAAAAATGACGGTAGTTTCAAGAAAAGTGTCAAAGGCCCGGTAATCGAGCAAAATATTTCCGACCAGGTTGTAACCGATGCTTTCCTCCACCCCTTTTTCAATGTAGCGTTCGGCCACGTAATTATGGTGGGGGTTATCCGGGTGGCCGTAAAGGGGCATTTCCATAACCACAAGGAGCAGCATGTAATTAACCGCTATGGCAATCATAAATACTACAGCCAGAAAGAGCATCCGCCTTTTGGGCATCAATGCGGCCTCCTTCCCACCCGGCTGACCACGGCGATCATCAAAACGGTAGTGGCAATACCCACTGCCGCTTCAGTTATGGCAATATCCGGGGCATTGAGCTGCTGCCAGACCAGGGCCATGATACTGCTGTAAACCCCAAAGATGATTACAATATAGATCAGGTCTTCAAATACAAATACCGAGATGGTGATAACCAGCAGGGCCAGCAGCAGTATGTAGAGCAGCGGATCGGCCATGATCAGTCGGCCTCCTCTTCGGAGTTATCTTCAGAGCGGCTTTCTTTGCCGTAATCATAATAATCAAAGGTCCAGGTGCCTTTAGCCGGGGGTTGCCCCCGGTTATAAGTAACCAGGGCGATCAAATGGGCCATGACCGGGTTGATGGTGGCAATCAAAAAACCCATCAGGGCGATCTTGACCTTGTCGGTTAAGCCTGGAACCAGCAGGAACATGGCGGCCAGGATCATACCCGCTCCCAGGGTGTCGCACTTGCCGGTGGCATGCATCCTGGTAAAAACATCTGGCAGCCTGATCAGGCCAAGGGCCCCTACAGCAAGGAAAAACAGTCCTCCCAGGAGCAAACCGCAAATTATAATCTCTCGTAACAGCTCCACCATCAATCCTTCTTTCGTTTACAGTTTCCCTTCTTCCAGCAATTTTAGTACGCCTATGCTTGCGATAAAAGCTCCCAGCACAAATACCAGGGCTACGTCGATATAAAGGGCAATATCGTGCAGGGGAGAACTGACCAGTATAAACAGGATTACCTGGCCCACGATAAAGTTGATCGCTACCAGGCGGTCGGCAGCAGTGGGGCCGGCAAAAGCCCTGAACATGGCCAGGATAATCAAGGCAGCCAGGCCAAACTGCATGATGGTCAGGACTTGTTCCACCATCTAAAAACTCCCCTTTCCATGTTGTAGATCTGGTGGTACAGGTACCAGTGCTGGACCACCTGGGCATGTTGTTCGGTAAAACAGTGCACAATCAAGCAATCTCCTTCGCACTTAACCGTTATTGTCCCCGGGGTTAGCGTAATCGAGTTCAAGTAATAAGTTTTGGAAAGTTCTTTTTCCAACCCGATGCTGGTAACTACAAAACCCGGGCTGATCGGCAGGCGCGGGTGCAGGACCAGGTAGGCGACGTGGAAATTTGCCTTGATAATTTCAATTACCAGGCAAATCGTGTACTGGATAAAGGCGGCTATCTGCTTCCAGGTAATGGTGGTTTTCTTGCCCGGCAAAAAGATCATCTCCCCCCAGTAATAGGTCAGTCCGGCGGAGAGGACGATTCCTGCCAGGATATGCTGCCAGTCAAAACTGGCCGACATTAAAAGCCAGAAAGCAAGCAGTAGTCCGGTTATAAGAAGAAACCCCCTGCTGTCTTGCCATTTTTTTCCTTTTTGCACAGCCCATCAAATCCTTTCTCGGCAATAGTTTTATAAAACTAGTCCATAGTTATAAGCCGGGCAGCAAAACTGAGGCTGCGTTATCGATCATGGCCATCATCCGGCCTGGAGTAACTCCCAAATAGATTAGCCCTGCGGTTATTATCAGCATCGGAGCCATCATGGAAAAGGGGACCATGTCCAGGTGAAATGTCTCCCGTTTTTCTTTCGTAAAGAAGGCCTGCCAGACTATGGGCAGATAATAGCTGGCATTCAGCAGGCCGCTTAAAACCACCAGGGCAACAAAGCCGTAACTTTCAACCTGCATACTGCCCTGGGCCAGGGCATACTTGGACAGGAACCCTCCAAAAAGGGGAATGCCGATCATGGACAGTGATGCGATGGTGAAGGCCCCCATGGAAACAGGCATAACCCGGCCCAAACCTGAAAAATAGAGGACATTTTTTTTGCCGGTCTGGTAAAATATGGTCCCCGCTGCCATAAACAGGGCTACTTTCATGAAGGCGTGGATAATAATGTGCAGGAGGGCCGCTGTAAGGCCCCATGATGTACCGAGGCCCAGTCCCAGGAAAATGTAGCCGACCTGGGCCACCGTGGAGTAAGCCAGGCGCCGCTTTAAGTTAAGCTGGGTATAGGCGAAGAATGAGCCTCCTACTATAGCCAGTGAAGAAAGCACCAGGAGCAGGGTTCCCATGGGAGTCCCGGTTAGCATTTCCGGCCCGAAAACCAGGTAAAAAATGCGGATCATAGAAATAATGTATACTTTAACAACCAGGCCAGAAAGCAGGGCGCTTGAAGCATAGGGCGCAGAAGAATGGGCATCCGGCAGCCACAGGTGAAGCGGAAATAAGGCGGCCTTGATCCCGAACCCGACCAGGAAAAAGCCCATTGCGGTCCAGACCAGGTAAGGATAGTGTTCTTTTGCCAGGGTAAGTTCGACGGCAACATAAGAAATGTTTAAATTGCCGGTGACCGAGTAAAGAAAACCGATGGCAAAAAGGATGAACCCGGAACCGATTACGGCCAGCAGCAGGTACTTCAGCGAAGCCTCTGTTGCTTCCTTGGTACCCCGGGCCAGGACAAGGGCTACCGCGCAGATTCCGGTAATTTCAATCATGACGTACATGTTAAAAATATCGTTGGTAACCATCAGGCCCATCATACCGGTCAGTAGCAGCAGGTAGGCGGTATAGTACCAGCCTGCTTTTTCCAGGGGCACTTCCATCCTGACTGTACGCAGGCTGTAGATAGCGATTAAAAAGCAAAAAGCGCATATAGTTAAAACCATCAGGCTGGAAAGGGGGTCTAAAATCAGCTCGATTCCCCACGGGGCTTCCCAGTACCCGACTTGAAAAGTGTAGGGCCATTCAGGCAGGACCAAAACCGTCAGGTATACAGCTGTAATAAACACCGTTCCAACGACCACCAGGGTAAAAATACTGCAGGCCTCTTTTTTGAAATGAGCCAGTATGGGCATCAAAAAGGCGCATATCAACGGAAACAAGATCATAAATTCTGGCAAGCTGTTTTCAAAAATGGCCGGCTCACCTCATTTTCATTAATTCGTCCACGTAGACCGTTCCGTAAAACCGGTACAGGCTAACAATAATGGCCAGGGCAAAAGCGGTCACACTGAAGCTGACCACGATGCCGGTCAAGATCAAGGCCTGGGGCAGGGGGTTGACATAAAGGACCTCCTCCATCCCGGGCCGGATAATCGGCGGCCCGCCGGGGATGATATTGCCTAAAGACAAAAAGAACAGGAAGATGGAGGTTTCCATCACGTTTATGCCGATCACCTTTTTAATCAGGTTCTGCTGGGTTAATATAATCAGGCAGCCCATGCTGAACAGCAGCATGGAGGCGATAAAGGGGAAGTTGGCCAGTATTATTTCAAAATCAAGAGCGGGCATGGTAATCACCGTCCTCCGGCTTGCTTAGATCATCTTTTTGCTCGAGGAGCAGGTAAAAAATAGTGAGCAGGGAACTGCCGACCAGAAGGCCGATGGCCATACTCATTACGGTAATCAACCCGATGCCGAAAAGTTCCTCCGGTGAAGTGGGGGCGGTAGTATGGGGCATGAAAAACTTGATTCCCTCAATGGTTCCTCCAACGCCGATGATAAAAAGGGCATAGTGAAGCGGCAGGCGCCGTGCCCCCGTTTCCAGGCCATATATAAGAGCGTAAAGCACCAGGCCCAGGCCGAGCACTATCCCTCCGGCAAAGCCTCCACCGGGGGATATGTGGCCGTGCAGAATTACGTAAAAGGCATAAACCTGGATAAATAGAAGCACATAGCGAAAAACGACGCGCATTAAAAAGTCGTTCTGCATAAAAATCTCTCCTGTAATAGCGCCAGTATTCTGTTAATTATTTCACAAGCACATATTTTTCCTTCGACATTTATAAATGTTCTCCTGCGAAAAGGGCAATATTGTAATATTAAGATTAATTTGCCTATATGGTTCATAATAAGCCCCTGTATCATTTAAGGATATGATGCTATAATTGTAATAGAAATTCATGTGCTTTTAAACACCACTGTTTGATCGTCATTAGAAAAAGCACTCCTGATCATGATAATACTTAGCCATAGCTTATAAACCATAAGGTATTGAATACAGGAGTTGTAATTCTAGGTAAGTAAGCACATTTAAATACTGTTCAGGAGGTGAATAAAGGTGGACAAAAAAGAGTACCAGGAAAAACTGGAAGCGCAAATTAAGGAAGGGCAGGCAGAAGTAGAAAAGCTCAAGGCACAGGCCCAGAAAAAAAGCGCTGAAACTAAAATAGAATACAAGGACCGGATCAAAGAACTGGAACAAAGAGTAGAGCGTCAAAGAGAAAAGCTCGATGCAATGAAAGAAGCAGGCGAAAGCAAGTGGGAAGATCTAAAAAAAGAAATAGAAAAAGAGACTAATGAAATCAAGGCCCA
>CAYWIY010000156.1:0-4591 GCA_964458455.1 uncultured Syntrophomonadaceae bacterium
AAAGCTATTTTTATCAATTTTTCATTACTAATCCACAATTTAACCTGCTTTTCGATCTGATCCCGTACCTGCCGGAACTTATTTAACTTCTCTTCTTCGCTGCCTATCGCAGCAGCCGGATCGTCAAAATGCCAGCTGATCCGTTGACTGATCCCCGGAAAAGTTGAAGGGCAATTTTCTTCGGCGCCTGCACACACTGTAATTAGATAGCTAAAATTTTCTCTGCCCAAATAATCTTTTATATGTTTTGAATACTGTCCTACCATACTTATGCCCGCTTCTTCCATCACAATCTTTGTCAGAGTATTTATTCCCTGCGGGTCCAGGCCGGCACTGTGCGCTTCATACTTACTATCGGCATAATGACGCAAAAAAGCCTCCGCCATCTGACTGCGGGCCGAATTGCCTGTGCATAGAAATAAGACCTTTTGCTTTCTCATGTTTCACCTCGCATGTTTAGTCATTCAGCTTTTTCTTTTCCCCGGTCGATAAAAAAATCACTTCTTCAGCAATATTGGTGGCATGATCAGAAATCCGCTCCAGCCAGCGGCCGACAAATAAAAGATGGGTAGCCTGGGTTATAGTTTTTGGATTTTCCATCATGATGGTTAAAAGTTCCCGGAATATCTGTCCGAATAATTTATCTACCTCATCGTCATCAGTCCCCACAGCAACCGCCAGTTCGACATCTTCACGCACGTAAGCATCTAAGGCCTGCTTAACCATCTTCTGGCTTAGAACAGCCATACGGGGGAGGTCGACCAGGGGTTTAATAAAAGGTTGATCGGCAATACGCAGGGTAATTTTAGCAATACTGGTGGCATAATCAGCCATACGTTCCAGGTCATTGATCATTTTAAAAAGCGTGGCAACCCGGCGCAAATCTTTAGCCATCGGCTGCTGGGTGGCAATTAACTCCAGGCATTTTTCTTCAATTTCTTGCTCCAGGTTATCAATCCTGTCATCCCCTTCAATGACCGCCCGGGCCAGGTCCATATCCTGCCTTTTTAAAGCTTCAATGGAGCGGCCGATCGCTTCCTCCACCAGGCTCCCCATGTCCTGCAAACTACCCTGGAGCCAGTTCATCTTTTCAGCAAATACCACCTTGCGATCACTGCTTCTATTTTGATCCAAACTGCTCATAATAATCTCTCCTCAAAGTCAGCAATTTTAAAGCAAGCAATGCACTTATCATCAAAAACTTGCCCTTTAACCAAACCGCCCGGTGATATAATCTTCAGTGCGCTTGTCCTGGGGGTTGGTAAAAATGGCGGCGGTTTCGCCCCATTCAATCATTTCGCCCTGCAGGAAAAAGCCGGTGTGGTCAGAAATACGCGCAGCCTGCTGCATGTTGTGCGTTACGATGATGATCGTGTAATCTTCACATAAATTTCTCACTAAATCCTCAATACGCTGGGTGGCAATCGGGTCGATGGCTGATGTCGGTTCGTCCATCAAGAGGATCTTGGGCTGAACGGCCAGCACCCGGGCAATGCACAGCCGCTGCTGCTGCCCGCCGGACAAAGAAAGGGCCGGTTCATGCAGGCGATCCTTGACTTCTTCCCAGAGCGCTCCACCACGCAGGCTCTTTTCCACAATTTCATCCAGGCGAGCCCTGTTTTTAAGCCCATGAATGCGCGGTCCGTATGCAACATTGTCATAGATACTCTTCGGAAAGGGGTTGGGCTGCTGAAAAACCATCCCCACTTTCTTTCTAAGATCGACCACATCCATTGAGGGGGCATAAATTTCTTCCCCGTGCACATAAACCCTGCCATCAAGCCTGGTGCCCGGGATTAAATCGTTCATCCGGTTCAGAACTCTTAAAAAGGTTGTTTTGCCGCAGCCGGAAGGGCCGATCAGGGCCGTAACCCCTTTTTCCTTGACCCTGACATTGACATCAAACAAGGCCTGCTTGGCGCCATAGTAAAAGTTTAAATTTTCTACTCTGACTTCATGGTAATCTTCACCGGAGCAGGTATCCGGGACTTCGCTTCTAGTCTCTGTAGTAACAGGGCCGTTTCTTTCCTGTTCTTCCAGGGTTGTTTTATAATTCATAATTATTCACAGCTTCAGGTTCCAGTCTCTGTATAAAAGGTACCGGGAACCGTTCGCTACTCCTTTCCAAAAAGAATTCATAGCTATTCAACTTAAAGCCCCCGGGCCACCCGGTCCCGGTAGCGCTTCCTGAGAAGCACCGCCGCCAGGTTGAGCAGGCAAACCAAAACAAGGAGGACCAGGGCCGTGCCGTAAGCGATCGGGCGCACCTGTGAAATGGCATGGTGCTGGGTAGCCATAATGAACAGATGATAAGGCAAAGCCATAAACTGGCTCCTGATCGAATCAGGAAGATGCGGCAGGAAAAAGGCCGCCCCCGTCGCCAGGATCGGAGCTGTCTCACCGGCGGCCCGGGCCAGGCCCAGGATCGTTCCGGTCAGGATGCCCGGGATAGCCCTCGGCAGGACCACCGTCCGGACTACCTGCCAGCGGGTAGCGCCCAGGGCAAAAGACCCTTCCCGGTAAGCCCGCGGCACAGTGCGCAGCGCTTCTTCAGAAGCTGTAACCGTCACCGGCAGGGTCAGAAGGCCGAGGGTAAAGCCGGCCGCAATCAGGGAGGGCCCAAACCCGAATAATTTTACAAAAACGGCCATTCCAAACAGGCCAAACACAATGGAAGGAACCCCGGCCAGGTTGCGCAGCGACATCCGGACCAGGCGGGTAAACCGCCCCTGGACGGCGTATTCGTTTAAATAGATTGCCGCTGCCACTCCCAGAGGCACGGCAAAGGCAATTGTAACCAGGGTAACGTAGAACGTGCCAACTATGGCCGGGAATATTCCTCCTTCAGTCATCCCCATTCGCGGAGGCTGGGTTAAGAACTCCCAGTTTATTACCCCTATCCCCTTGAAAATAATGTCGTAAACAATGACACCCAGGATAAAAAGGACCAGCACCAGGGTCAGCCGCAAACTCCAGTAACCGATTAACTCCGAACCGCGCCATTCTCCCTTTCCTGTAGCAATGCTCCGGTTGCGGGCAACGCTTGTTTTACCAACCGCTTCTGCCTTCATTTGCTCACCTCCGGTTTACGGTGAATCAGGATATCAGCCAGTAAATTAACCGTAAAAGTAATCATAAAAAGGACCAGGCCCACGACAAAGAGGGCATGGAAATGAATGGAGTTAAAGGCAACATCACCGATGTCAATAGCGATGTTGGCGCTCAGGGTCCGGACCGAATCTAAAAATGAAGTGGGCCGGGCAATCATGTTGCCAGTAACCATCAGCACCGTCATCGTTTCTCCGATGGCCCGGCCCATACCCAGCATGGCAGAGGCAGTAATGCCGGAAAAGGCAGCCGGGATGGTTATTTTCCAGATTGTCTGCCACCTGGTCCCGCCCAGGGCCAGGGAGGCGTGACGGTATTCTTTCGGTACCGCAGTAATGGCATCTTCAGCCAGGGTAATAATGGTCGGCAGGGCCATGATCCCCACCAGCAGGGCCCCGTTTAAGGCGCTCAAACCGCTGTTAAGATCAAATGTTCTTGCAATAATTGGGCCAAGAACCACCAGGCCAAAAAACCCGAGCACAACCGAGGGAATACCGGCCAGCACTTCCACCACAGGTTTAAAAAATTCTCTTTCCCAGGGTGATGCGATCTCTGCCAGGTAAGCAGCAGCCGCCACACCGACGGGGACAGCAAAAAGAAGCGCGCCCACAGTAACCATAAAAGTGCCGTAAATCAGGTTAACAAGGCTATAAGTCGGCTCCCCGTATGCAGCCGGGTTCCACCTGCCGGGAGAAAAGAAAGGCCAGATGCCCAGTTCTGTCAGGGCAGGCAGGCTGTTGGCCAGCAAAATGTAAAGAATACCGGCCAAAAATAAAATTATAGCCAGCCCGCTCAGGATAAAAATAAATTTCATTGTTTTTTCGGTAAAAGAGAGCAATTTAATCCCCCTTCTTTATTTAAAGCCTGGCACTACAGCGAAAGGTTGAGCGTTAAACGGTGCCACAGGGACGGTTCGAGCATCCCGAAGCGCAGCATAGGCCAAAGGGATGACAGCAGAAACGTCCCCGTGGCTGGTCGCCAGATAAACTTTGCTGTAGTGCTAGGTATTTTTTTAACTGCCCTGCAGCCCGGATTATCCGGGCTGCAGGATTATATATAAAAGGTTGGAGCATTAGTTACTCCAACGCTTGCTTGTTAAATTCCCGGTCTTCAGCCGTAATCGGGTAAAACCCTTCCTGGAGCACCAGGTCCTGGCCGGCATCGCTGACTTCAAAGAGCAGGAAGTCAAGCAAGGCTCCTTCCGGCTTGCCGATCATATACTGGTAGAGCGGCCTGGTCAGCGGGTAGTCTCCGCTGGTAACGTTTTCTAGGACCGTGGGATCATAGGCTTCTGCATTGTCATCGGCAGCAATGGAAAGCGCCTTAACACCGTCTTCATCGGCATAACCGATGGCGGCATAACCAATACCGCCGGTATCGCCAATAACCGCCTCGACGATGTCGGAAGTGCCGGCCATGTTGCGTTTCCTTTCCGAGTACTCATCCTGCACTACCACTTCCATGAAAAAGTGGTAAGTCCCGG
>CAYWIY010000157.1:0-4567 GCA_964458455.1 uncultured Syntrophomonadaceae bacterium
ATACCTGCAAAAAAAAGCCAAAAGCTGTCAAACTTGCGTATACTGTTCAGTCCGCTTTGGTAATGTTTTGGGCAGCAAGGGCAGCGTGGTGCTTTTATTCCGGGAACAGATTGCAAGAGGCGGCCCGGTGACTGTAACCCACCCGGATATGAAGCGCTACTTCATGACTATCCCGGAAGCGGTCCAGCTGGTAATCCAGGCAGGCGCCCTGGGCAAGGGCGGGGAAATATTTGTCCTTGATATGGGTGAGCCGATCCGGATTGTCGATCTGGCCCGGGACATGATTATCTTATCCGGCTTGAAGCCGGAAGAAGATATTAAGGTTGAATTTAGCGGGCTTAGGCCGGGAGAAAAATTAAACGAAGAGCTGTTCAATGACAGGGAACACTTTGCCCTGACCAGGCATGAGCGGATCTTTATCGCCCCCGATACGGACAGGGATGAACAGGCGGTGGAAGAAGAGCTCGAAAGCTTAAGACAAAGGCTTGGTTTAGAGGCAGATCAGTTCAGTGCTTGAGAGTGGTAAAACTGCAGATCCGTTAGCGGTAAATATTTCTGTTATAAATAAAAATAAGCAGTTTCCTGGAGTTATTTACTCAAAGAATAGTATGTTATGGCCTATTATAGGATGAATACTCGATAGTTTTGAGAAATAATCTCAAATATAGTGGATATTTAGTTTGAATTGCTTTATACTAAAGTTAGCGCTTTATTATAAAGGGGGCTAGCATGATGATTATTAAATATGCTGTGACCAATTTCCGGTCATTTAAAAATAGAACTACTCTATCCATGGTTGCAGGTCCTCAAACAACCCTTAATGAGAATCTGATCAGGCAGTATGGCTATCGTTTATTGCCATCAGTTGTACTATACGGTGCCAATGCCAGCGGTAAATCAAATCTAATTATGTCCCTGGCGGTGATGAAACAAATAGTATTGGCAGGAACCTTGGAATCTAACCATCCAGATTTAAATAACCTGGAGTTATATCCTTTTGTTCATAACGGGCATAAAGAACCGATGAGTTTTGAGCTGGAATTCTTCCACAAAGGTTATCATGTATTATATGGTATTGAGTTGAGCTGTGATTCTTTTAAAACAGGATGTCGCAGAATTGAACAGGAGTGGTTCTCACTTTTTCAGCAAAATGGTAAAGAGATAAATATTTTTAGACGAGATCAAGATGGTCTTCAGCTATATACCGATGCAAAAGCCTTGCGTTTCATAAATCAAAAAAAGAAACTTGTTAATGAGTTAGAGAATATGATCAACGCTAATTTAGACGACGCAGAGCTTTTTTTGTCACGGGCTTTTAAAAGCACAGTTAACCATGAACTGGCGGATGTAGTGCTGGACTATTTTAAAGAAAAGCTGGTTGTAGTGAGTGATTTTACATTAAAAAAAGCGACTATAAGTTTTATGGTTAAAGAAATGCCAGAAAAAGATTACTACGCCTGGAATGAAATCATTGATGGGTTTGTTAAAAATGCTGACTTTGGCCCTCAGGGTGTTGCATTTAGGTTGGTTGAAACTGATGAAGAAGAATCTGCTGATGCTGAACTAATGTCATTTTACAAACAAAAAGAAAAAAATATTGCCATACCTTCAGAACTTATGGAGTCCAGAGGAACTCTAAAACTGATTGATTTTGCCATTCCTTTTGTTAAACTTTTTCGTTCTGGCGGTGTTTTTGTATTGGATGAGTTTGACTCTGCCATTCACCCTGAATTAATCAGAGGAATTATATCATTGTTTAACAATCAAGATATCAATAAAGCAGGTGCGCAGCTTATTTTTACTACTCATAATCCTATTTATCTTAACAACAAAATATTTCGGCGGGATCAGGTTTTATTTATTGAGAAAGATACTCAAAAATATGAAAGTGTTTTATACTCCCTTGCTGATTTTGGATCAGAAGAGGTCCGAAATGACCATAATTACTTATTAAATTATTTTAAGGGGAACTATGGTGCGCTACCATATGTAGATTTTTCAAAGCTTATAAATGGTAATAACAATAACATGGAGGATTAAATGAAGCGCTACCGAAAGAAATACTTTTGTGTTTGTAGGAGTTTACATCAACATGGAGTTTTGTAATGTCAACCAGGGCTAAAGTAGTGCTTTTTTTCGCAGCAGTCATTATTGTGCTGGTTATAATCATACCGCATATGGGGACATTTTTGGTACTAAATCACGAGCTCGAAGAGGCCGATGCCATTGTTGTTTTGATGGGGGGAGTTGCCTTTAGGACCCTGGAGGCGGCTGATTTATACCACGAAGGTTATAGCGAGAAAATACTGATGGTGCAGAGTTACCAGGCCGGGGAAGAGATACTGGCTGATGAAGGGATTGTTTTACCCGGCCAGGCCGAGCAGTCAAGGAGAGTTGCCCTGGAGCTAGAGGTAGCAAAAGAGGATTTAAAAATTATAGAGGGTGAGGCCAGGAGCACCTTTGATGAAGCACAAATTTTAGCTGCATACTTGGAAGAAAGAACTGATCTGGAATCACTGATCCTGGTTACTTCAAGCTTTCATACCAGGCGCACTTACATCATTTTTAACCGGGTTTTACCGGGTCTGGACCGGGATATAACGCTTTACAGCAGGGCCAGCAGCTATGATGATTTTCAGGCTGAACAGTGGTGGCAGTGCCGGGAAAGCGCAAAGATGGTGGTTTTAGAGTACCTGAAGCTGGCTTACTTTATAGCCTGGGAGCAGTGGCAGTAAAAGAAAAAGAGTAGTAGCGCTATTATTCGGTACCTGCAACGCTAGGTCCACAATAAACCCTGGAGGGCTTAAAATGAGCAAAGCGATAGCGCATAATAAAAAGAAAGATAGAAAGGTCAGGAAAATTTATCACCTGGACCGGGAAGATACAGTTTTTGTTCGCGAATATGCCCAAAAGAAAGGCATGTCTGAATCTGAAGTAATCAGGCTAGCTGTCCGGAGCTTGCAGGGCAGGGTGGAAGAAGATCCTTTCTGGAAGTTAATTGGCTCAGTTGAAGTTGGCCCCGGGCAGGCAAAAAACCATGACGAGGCTATTTGGAAATGAGCAGGGAGGAAAAAATGTACTTAGTAACCGGCGGGGCGGGCTTTATTGGCAGCAATATTGTGAGGAAACTTTTAGAGCAGGGGAAGAAGGTCCGCTTGCTCGATGATTTTTCAACCGGCAGGCGAGATAACCTGAGCGGGCTGGAAGAGGCAGAAGTAGTCGAGGGCAGCCTGCTTGACCAGAAGGGGCTGGAAAAGGTGCTGAGTGGTGTCAGGTACGTTCTGCACCAGGCGGTGATACCTTCTGTGCCCCGTTCGGTGGAAGATCCGCTTTCAAGCAACGAAGCCAATGTTACAGGTACCCTGAACCTGCTGGAGGCGGCACGAAAAGCGCAGATAGAGCGTTTTGTCTATGCCGCTTCTTCTTCTGCTTATGGTGATACGCAAGTGCTGCCAAAAAAAGAAAGCATGCCTGCAGACCCGCTTTCGCCTTATGCGGTGGCCAAGTATACCGGGGAGCTTTATGCAAAAGTGTATGCTCATATATACTGCCTGCCTACTGTTTCATTGCGTTATTTTAATATCTTCGGCCCCAGACAGGACCCGGCTTCGGAATACGCTGCGGTGATCCCGAAATTTATCTTGATGTTGCTGGAAAGAAAAGCGCCTGTAATTTATGGAGACGGGGAGCAGTCCCGCGATTTCACCTATATTGACAATGCAGTAGAGGCAAATTTGCTGGCCTGCACATCGGATCAGGTGGGTAAAGGTGAGGTAATAAACGTAGCCTGCGGGGAACGCTACAGTTTAAATGAGCTGGTTACGGCATTAAACGAGATTATGGGCACTGATATCAACCCGGTTTATACAGACCCCCGGCCCGGTGATGTTAAGCATTCTCTGGCTGATATTGCGAGAGCGAGGGAGCTTTTGGGTTATGAAGTTAAGAGCGGCTTCAAAGAGGGGCTCAAGCATACTGTAAAGTGGTTTCGTGAGCATAAGGGTTAAATGAAGAGTTGTTTTAATTACTATATAAACTTTGGGACAAAAAAATTTACCTTACAGGCGAACACTTGTTTACCTGTTAGTGTATATGGTGTATAATATAAATAGTTACCGGAGTTTTTAAAAATATTGATATTAGGATGGTAGTTATGAAAGAGAATAAAACCAAAAATGATTGTAGCCATAGGAGTAAGTACTGTTACAGGATAGAATTGTATCCATTAAAGAGCGAGGATGATAAAATAGAATGGGCAGCGGAAATTCCGGAATTGCCTGGTTGTGTTGGGGGCGGTGATACTCCCCTCGATGTATTTATCCACTTATACAGAAACAACCCCTCGGAGAAAAGCGATGAATATCTTATGTTTGAAAAACAGTGAGGTGACGGTCCATGGACAGTAAAATGCTAAGCCCGGAAGAGGTTGCTGAGCGCCTATCTGTGACCCCGAACACTATTAGAGGATGGCTGAGAGAGGGGACGCTCAAAGGAGTCAAGCTTGGCAACAAGATCTGGAGGATAAGTGAAGAGGAACTGCAAGCCCATATCTACCGGGAACAATGCG
>CAYWIY010000158.1:0-3378 GCA_964458455.1 uncultured Syntrophomonadaceae bacterium
AACCTGAGCCTGATGCTGGCCAACCATCCCCTGGATTGCATTACCTGTGAAAAAACCGGTGAATGTAAACTCCAGGACTATTGCTACCGTTACGGGGTTGCTAGCACTGAATTTGAAGGGGAAGTAAAAAACCTTCCCTATGATGATACCAACGAATTTTTCTTGCGCGATATGAATAAATGCATCCTCTGCGGTATTTGTGTCGGCAAGTGCCAGCAGGTAGTGGGAGCTGGGGCAATAGATTTTACCAAACGCGGTTTTGTCACCAACGTTAGCCCCGGCTTTGAAGATCCGATCGAAGAATCAACCTGTGTCTTTTGCGGGATGTGCATCGATAACTGCCCGGTAGGGGCCCTGATTCCCAAGTACGTAACCGGTAAAGGGCGCCCGTGGCAGACTGAAAGTGTCCCTTCCGTTTGCCCCTATTGCAGTTTGGGTTGTAACATCAACCTGCATGTTAAGGATAACGAAGTGATCGGGGTCAGCCCGGTCATGGAAAGCCCGGTTAACCGCGGCCACCTTTGCGTGCAGGGTAAATTCGGCTGGGACTTTGTCCACAGCGGCGACAGGGTTACTGCGCCGATGGTTAAAAGCGACGGAGTTTTTGTTGAAGTTAGCTGGGAAGAAGCCCTTGATTATATTGTCGATAATATCAAGGAAATCCAGTCACGTTTCGGGCCTGATGCTTTGATGGGGCTTGGCTCTCCGAAAGCAAGCAATGAAGACAGCTACCTCTTTCAAAAACTGATGCGCTCTCTTGGCACCAACAATGTTGACAGCTATTCCAAGCATTGTCATGCTTCCTCGGTGGAGGGGATGATGGATGCTTTTGGAAGCGCCGCGAACACTAACAGCATCGAAGAGTTAGCTGCTGCAGATGCGATCCTGGTGATTGGGGCTAACCCGGGAGACAGTCATCCGGTACTGGATTACCGTATTCGGGAAGCGGTTTTGAAAGGCGCAGAACTTATTGTTGCTATTCCAGACATGGTTGGCTTGGTTGAAGTTTCTACGGAATACCTGCCCCTCAAGCAGGGCACCGAAATCGCCCTCTTGAACGCGATAGCCAATGTTATTATCAGTGAAGGACTTCATGACCAGGCTTTTGTTGACAGCAGGACCGAAGGCTTTGATCAACTCAAAAAAGCTGTGGAACAATACACCCCCGAATATGCAGCCGGAATAACCGGCCTGACAGAAGAAGAAATAACGGCTGCTGCCCGGGCCTACGCTTCCGCTGAAAAGGCGGCTATAGTTTCTGATGCCGGTATAAAAGGACAAGCCGGTGGAGCCGATTTTGCCCGGGCCCTGGCCAACCTGGCCATGCTAACCGGCAATGTCGGCAAAGAATCGGCCGGTGTCTACCTGCCGTACGGAGAAAACAACCTCCAGGGAATGGCCGACATGGGTGTGATGACCAATGTTGTGACCGGCTACCAGCACCTTAGCGATAAAGCGGTCCGCGATAAGTTCTCCAAGACCTGGGGAGTCGAAATCAGCGAAAACCCGGGAATGAAAGCAGAAGAAGCATTTGAGAGTGGTAAAGCTTCCCCCATTAAAGGCATTTATATTATGGGTGAAAACCCGGTTGCCTGCGGTGGAGACAGCTCAAAGGCAGCGGAATTCCTGGAAAACCTTGAATTCCTGGTAGTCCAGGACATCTTTATGACCGAAACAGCCTCCCTGGCCGATGTAGTGCTCCCGGCATCTGCATTTGCAGAAAAACTGGGTACCTATACCAATACTGAACGCAGGGTCCAGCTCAGTCAGCCGGCCCTGGAACCCCCGGGAGAAGTTTTCCCCGACTGGGCAGTCCTGGTTGAACTGGCCGAATGGTTCGGGTTTGAATGGGATTATGCCGGGCCGGAAGATGTTTTTGATGAAATAGCTTCCCTGACCCCTGAATACAGCGGTATTTCTTACGACCGCCTGGTTGAAAAAGGCCTGCAGTGGCCCTGCAGTGCCGATGATCACCCGGGTACCAGGTTCCTGCACGAGGAAAGTTTTGCCCGCGGTAAAGGTCTTTTCAGCGCCGTAGATTATAGCCCGGAAACTCTGCCAATGAGCGGGGGACATGCTGATGAATGCTGTTCCGGCTATCACGGCTGCCAGTGCCTCAGTGAAACCCTGTCCAAACGTTCAGTTATCAGCGCCTTTAAAAAGAGCTGCTGTGTATAAACTGCTCAGTTTAAAGCAGTAAAGGTTTTTAAACATAGTAGAAGGGGCTGTCCCAGGTGGATGGCCTCTTTTTTTAGTGTGCCCGGCATGGGCGTTAACTTGGCGTTGAAAGTCCGTTATACAAGGCTGAACAGGGGCGGACGAGTTTGCTAAACAAACCTGGCTTATCAATAAATACCCGGTGCAGGAAACAGACCTTGGATTGAAGAATAATGCAGGTAAGTCAACCGGTTTACCTGCACTGGTAATGATAAATTATTGATAAATAAACAAATTCTAAAAGTGTTACATCATAGGTAGCTCCTGGTGGTAAAGAAATATAATTAACCGGAGTCGTATCACATTAAAAAAATTGGAGCTTTTTAATTCCAGGCCTATTGGGCTAATATTGATCAGGTTAGAGTGGACCGGTAAGAAACGACTGGAGATACTGGGGGAATAAAGGTGGATCGCGAACTTACTGTGCAGAAATCTGTAGTTAGAATCCGGCAGGGGCAGCCTGAGGAATTAGACGACCAGGTGACAATTGAAGCGCCTGTGACTATTTACTTAAACGGCAGTGAACTGGTTACCCTGCTTTGCTCGCCGGAAAAACTGGAATACCTGGCCCTTGGTTTCCTGCGTTCAGAAGGGCTGCTTTCAGGTATAGAAGACCTGGAGATGATTCGGGTCAGGAAAGAAGAGGGCCTGGTTGAAGTTGAGTTGAAAGAAGGAGCGGGGCTTGCTGAAAAGCTTTACGGCAAAAGGACTGTAACCTCGGGCTGCGGCAAGGGAACAGTTTTTTTTAGTGCCCTTGATTCTCTGCGCAGCAGCCCATTAACCGGAAAAATGCAAATCAGCCCCGAAAAAGTGCTTGATCTGATGGGCTCTTTACAGGATAAAGCGGAACTGTATAAAACTACCGGGGGAGTACACAGTGCCGCTCTGGCTGACAGCGAAAAGCTCCTCTATTTTTGCGAGGATATTGGGCGCCACAATGCCATAGACAAGATAGTGGGCCAGTGCCTGCGAGAGGGCATTTCCACGGAAGACAAGATTATCGTCTCCAGCGGCCGGCTCAGTTCGGAAATCCTGCTCAAAGCGGCCAAGCTCAAAATACAGCTGCTCATTTCCAGGGCTGCGCCCACTTCACTATGCCTGGAGCTGGCTGAAAAGCTGAATATTACCCTGGTCGGGTTTGCCAGGGGCAAGCGCTGCAAC
>CAYWIY010000158.1:3478-4540 GCA_964458455.1 uncultured Syntrophomonadaceae bacterium
AAGAGGGTGGTAAGTGCGATGAAAAAAGTATATGTTACCCGCAGGATCCCACAAAAGGCCCTGGATCTGCTTGAAACTGAGTGCAGCCTTGAGGTTAACCCCCATGACCGGGTGCTGAGCAAGAAAGAGCTTCTTGAAGCAGCCTGTGATGCCGAAGGGTTGCTGTGCCTGCTGACCGATCAAGTTGATGCAGAACTGCTCGATCAAATGCCCCGGTTAAAAATAGTAGCTAACTGTGCCGTCGGTTATGACAATATTGATGTCCCGGCCTGCACCGCAAGAGGGGTGGCAGTGTCAAATACTCCAGGTGTTCTCACTGAAACCACGGCAGATATGGCCTGGGCCCTGCTGATGGCTGCGGCCAGAAGGGTGGTCGAAGCGGACCGTTATGTCCGGGACGGGAAGTTTAAAGCCTGGGCCCCGATGCTTTTGCTGGGGCAGGAAGTCAACCACAAGGTGCTGGGAGTAATCGGAATGGGGAGAATTGGCAGGGCAGTAGCCAGGCGGGCCGCCGGTTTTAATATGGCGGTTGTTTACCATAACGCTTCCAGGATAACTAAGGAAGAAGAGCGGGAGCTGGGAGTGGAATACAGGGGCCTTAAGGATTTACTGCAGGAAGCCGATTATATCACTTTACACGTCCCTTTGAACGATCAGACCAGGCACCTGATCGGGGCACAGGAGTTAAAACTCATGAAAAAGACAGCCTACCTGGTCAACACTTCCCGGGGGGCGATAATTGACGAAAAGGCACTGGTGCGGGCTCTACGGGATAATGAGCTGGCCGGGGCGGCCCTGGATGTTTATGAAAACGAACCCGACCTGGCTCCCGGCCTGGATGAGCTGGATAATGTCACCCTTGCTCCCCATACAGCCAGCGCTACCGTTCAAACCAGGACCAAAATGGCCGTTATGGCTGCAGAAAACCTGCTGGCCGGTTTAAATGAGGATAAGATTCCCAACCTTGTCAATACGGAATTGGAGCTATAGGGGGCTAAGCAGTTACCAGGAAACAAGCTATTGTTTGTCCCTGCTTGCCGAAATCAAATTGCGGAGCATGTC
>CAYWIY010000159.1:0-4476 GCA_964458455.1 uncultured Syntrophomonadaceae bacterium
CTGGATTCCGCCCATCGTATAGTGAACTTTTGGCCATATTTCCATGGCGTAAAAGGGCGGGGTGGCGATTGCAGATGCCTTTTTGGGAAGGGGCTTGTTAAAGTCATCATCACGTCCGTTTTCGATCATGCTGTTATACCGGGTGATGCTGTTTTTAAGGTTTTGGATATCGATACCGTAATGCTCGCCCAGTTCATCTGTAGAGTAAAAGGTTTTGACAACGCCTTTTTTCAAAGCCCGGGAAATATCCCACCCGGCGTTAATTACCCCTTTTTCATTACTGATGCCGATTGCCGGATAGCCCAGGTTCATTAATGCTTCGCCCATTTCTTTGCGGTTGCACAGCTCATTTACAAAGCGGGCGCCGGTTTTTGGATCGATAATCAGGCCGTGGCCCAGGACGACATTGTTGCCGAAACGGGACCCGGCACCGAACCCTTTTTCATAGGGTGAAGCCCACGGGAACAGCTGGATCCTCGATAACTGAACCGGGTTGGCGCCAACTCTCAGGCAGTCTATTAAGATTTCTGCGGTTGCAAAGGGTTTGTTGGTGCTTGAGATTGAGTCATCCAGGCGGGGATCCTGCGCGCTTCTAAAAGAAACATCGCTTCCAAACCCGCCGGAAGCAATAATTAACGCCCGGCCGGCCAGGAGTTCTTTTTCCGGGCCGGCAGCCCCGCTTTTATAATGATAATCTTCATGGACACTGATGCCTTTAATGCTGCCCTCAGGGCCGGTGATGAGGTTTTTAACATAAATACCGGTGTAAACAGGCACGTTTAGCTCTTTCAACCGGGCGAGCTGCTTTTTTGTTATGTCCAGGCCGGAAACGGATTCTGTTGTATAACAACGGGCCACCGAGTGTCCGCCGAACATATCGACCCGGTCCAGGTATCTAACACCCAGGTACTCTTTAGTCCATAAATAGGCATCCTTTGCTTTCTCGGTTACCACTTTGACCAGTTCGGGGTAGTTTAGCCCTTCGCCGGCTTTAATCATGTCCCGGGACATTAATTCTGGTGAATCTTCTATTCCGGCTGCCTTTTGTTCTTCTGTCCCCGGTGCGGCCATGCAGCCTTCGCTTATAATGGAGTTGCCACCAGGTGCGCGCATTTTTTCCAGGACCATAACTTCAGCCCCTGCTTCTTTTGCTTCTATGGCAGCCGAAAGGCCGGCAAAACCGCCCCCGACAATGATTACATCTGCGTTTTTTTTATGAAAAGGCACAGTAGAAACCTCCTGCTTGAATTTGGTTTTAAAGCTTTTCTATCAATACGATACATTCTACATGGCTGGTGTGGGGGAACATGTCCACCGGGCGGACTTCACAAGCCCGGTAACCGTGCTGCGCCAGAATTTTAAGGTCGCGGGCCAGTGTAGCCGGGTTGCAGGACACATAAACAACCCGTTCCGGGGCGGCCCGGGAAACAGCTTCTAACAGGTCCGGGGAACAACCCGTGCGGGGTGGGTTCAGGAAAATAGTTTTGGGAAAGCTTCCTTGCTGGAGCAGCTCCGGTTTTTTTTCGGCCCGGCCTGTTACAAATTTAATGTTGCCGGCCTTGTTCAAGCGGGCATTTTCTTCAGCATCTTTGATGGCGGAAGCGTCCGAATCAATGCCGGTGACATGCTCTGCTTTTTCGGCCAGGTAGAGGGCGAAGTTGCCTGTGCCGCAGTAAAGGTCGAAAGCGGTGCAAGGTGATCCGGAAAGTGAAAGGGCCTGTTCATAGAGGACTTCAGCCTGGGTGGTGTTAACCTGGAAAAAAGAACGGGGGGAAATCCGGAAAGTAAAAGGCCCCACCATTTCTTCTAAGTAATCTCGGCCGGTGAGAACAACCTGTTTGCTGCTAGTTTGCTCTTCCGGCAGAAACACAATCCCCGCCGGAGGTGTCCCGGCACGGGCACAGATCATATCGGCCAGTTTTTGAAGCCGGTGGTTTTGACCTGAAAAGTTTCCACTTTTATTAATTCCAGGGCCTGTAAAAACGAGCAGGCTTTCGCCGGTGCCAAAGGAAGAGCGTATTATCACCCTGGAAAAAGGCAGGCCTTCAATGCCCTGCAGCCCGGGTTCATGGTCGCTGTATTCTAACATTGTCTTACTGACTGCATTTAGCAAGTCATTGTTAGACGGGTGCTGGACCAGGCAGTAGTTAATATCAACCACGCTGCGGGAGTAAGGTGCAAAAAAACCAGATTTTACCCTTCCGCCTGATAGCTCCAGGTGGATGTCGGCCTTATTCCGGTAATGGCGCGGTTCTTCCATGCCCAGTACTGGCTTTATTTCCGGTTTTATGCCGGCAATGCGCTGCAAGGTTTCTTTAACCCGCTGCTGCTTCCAGCTCAGTTGTTCTTTGTAGGCCAGGTGCAAAAGCTGGCATCCCCCGCAGGTGGGGAAATAGGGGCACGGAGGCTCTACCCGATCTTCGGAGGGGCCGGTTATGGTCAGGAGTTCAGCTTCGGCGTAATTTTTACGCACGTTTTTGATGGCAACCCGGGCTGATTCACCGGGCAGGGTCCGGGGAACAAACAGGGCAAAGCCGTCTTTTTTGCCCACTCCTTCTCCCCGGTGATTGAGGTCTCTAATTTTAACCTCGCATTCTTCTCCCGGAGTTAGAGGTGGGTTTTGGTTTTTAGCCATCAATTCACCTGTTAATTTAAATTTTTGCCAGCCTGGCGATATATAAAACGATTACCGCTCCCAGGAAGGCTACGACAATTGTACTGATGTTGAAGCCGGTGATCGGCTGGTGGAGGTTAAAAAGAGCGCCGGCCAGCCACCCTCCGACCAGTGCACCGACAACACCGATGACGATATTGCCGATGATGCCGAAACCTCTACCTTTCATTACCAGTCCGGCCAGCCATCCGGCGATAATGCCTACCAGGAGCCAGGAAATTATGCCCATCTAGTTCACCTCATTTTGTGCTTGCTCAAAGTCTGGTACGCCTGCATATCTGTAGTGGGCGCTTTGATTTGGAAAGAAAATGCGCCTCAAGTTGGATTCTATCATGGAAAACTTGCGCTAACAAGCAGGATGCGGGTTGCCTGCAATACCTGGTAGTGCTAATATGGGTAAGAATTTGTCACTAAGAATAAAGATGCAGGGAAGTGGTAGCAATGGAAATTGAACCAAAAGAACGCCTGGACCGGCGGGCTTTGAAAGCCTGGTTTTTCAGCGGGTTGATCTGGGGCTTGCTATTAATGGTTATTCCCGCTTTATATTTGGCTATAGCTCCCCTGTTCTGGGGTTTGCCCGTTTTTTATGGTTGGATTGCGGCCGGACTGGTTTTTTTGTATATCCTGTGGGAGGCGGTAATAGCGCCCCGGATAAAGCTCCATTTTTGGCGCTACGAGATTCGTGAAGAAGAGATTGACATTCGCCACGGGGTTTTTATTATCCGGCGCACCCTGATTCCCATGGTCCGGGTGCAGCATGTCGACACCGAGCATGGCCCGATAATGCGTTTATTCGGCCTGGCTACCTTAAGGGTTTCCACTGCCGCATCAGAGCACCGCATACCGGCTCTTTCCAGGGAAAAGGCGGCCGAGTTGCGCGGAGAAATATCGGCCCTGGCCAGGGTGAGTGATGAAGATGTATGAGCAGAAAAGACAACACCCGCTGATGATCCCCCTGGCATCGCTGAGAGGCACGCTAATTATCCTGGTTCCCATGATCTTTGTTTTTATCCAAAACCTGGATACTGAAAACCTGCTGCGGAACCTGCTTTTACTGGCCGGTTCTGCCGTTTTGATCTTAACTGTGGTCACTGTCCTGCAGGTTTTGAGCTGGGCTTTTTACACTTACCGCTATGAAGCCGGGTACCTGCATATCAAGTCGGGAGTAGTATTTAAAAAAGAACGTTCCATTAAGCGGGAAAGGGTCCAGACAGTCAATATCCGCCGGGGCATTGTTCAGCGCCTGTTTGGCCTGGCCAGTCTCCAGGTTGAAACAGCCGGCGGGGGCTCAGAGTCAGAATTGAGCCTGACCGCCGTTACCTTAGAGGAAGCTTACAGCATCAAAAGAAGCCTGGAAGGAATGGCGGAGGATTATGCTTCAGCGCCCGGAGATACACCAGCCGAAGCGGGGGAAACAGCTGGCAAAGAAGCTGCAGAACGAAAAGAAACCGCTCACCGGTCCGGCCTTAAGGGTTTAATAGACACCGCCATTAAGCCCGGGCCAGGTATGGAAGAGGCGCAGGGTGACGAAACAGGAGCTGTATACAGGATCACCACTGGTGAGCTGTTTCTAGCCGGGGCGACTTCGGGAGGGTTTTTTGTCCTGTTTTCAGTAATCGGCCTGGTCTTTTCCCAGGCTTTGCCCTTTATACCGGATGCTTTTTGGGACTATCTCCTGGAGCAGGTCACCTCGACTGCTACCGGCACCGTGGTGCTGGTGGTAATGGTCCTGCTTTTTATTTCCTGGTTCATATCTTCCCTGGCTTTCATGGTCCAGTATGCCAATTTTACTTTGCAGCGCC
>CAYWIY010000160.1:0-4473 GCA_964458455.1 uncultured Syntrophomonadaceae bacterium
GTCTGGTAAACTCGTTCCAGCTGGTTTTCAGCCGTGGCTGGAGCACCCCTTTGCAAAAGAGCATTTCCTCCCAGTGCTACAACAATCCTTGTTGGTCTCATTGCGCTAGCCTCCATGGATTACTTAACTAATATAATTGTAACACAATTTACGGTTGCTTTCATTTTCTTTACAAAAATTAGTCTTTACGAAGAGTAAGTTAAAAGTTGTGTAAATTCAGCTTAATAAAAGTAAAAACAAGTATGGTTATAGAGAACTGCCAAGAAAACCCCGGGGCTTGCCCTGGGGATGAATTGGCATAATAATTTCAAAAAGTACTTGAGAAATTTTAACTATGTTAGTATATTGTATATGTAAATAAGAGGTAAATAATGAACACTCAAATAAACATAGCTTTACCCAAAGAATGGAAAGAAGAGTTAGAGAGAAATGTCGAAATCAGCTTGAAAGAGATATTGTTAGAGGTGGCAGATAGATATGAATAAGAAATAATACAAATGGAAGTGATGCCGGACCATATTCATATATTTGTTGGTGCTAAACCAACTGTCGCCCCGATAGACATAGTAAGAGTTTTTAAAAGCATTACTGCCATTGGATTATTTAAGAAATATCCAGAGTTAAAATCTTTTTATGGTAGATGTGGCTCTTTGTGGTCGGTAGGAAAATTTATATCAACTAGTGGTAACGTTTCTGCTGAAACAATCAAGAAATATATTACAGAACAAAAGGGGAAGTAAAATATGTTGGTACAAAGAGGCTATAAATATAGAATTTTACCAACTAAAGAGCAAGAGAAATCCTTACTTCAATGTGGTGGTAATGTCAGATTCTTATGGAACTATGCCCTTAAAACAAACCAAGATTATTATAAAGAAACTGGTAAATTTAAGTTTTATCACGAATTAGCTGTTTCGTTACCAAAACTCAAAGAAGAGTACCCTTTCCTTAAAGAATCATTTTCACAATCTTTACAAATGGTTTTAAGACAATTTGATAAAGCATTGAAAGAATCTTTTAAGAAAGAAAAAGGATTCCCGTCTTTTAAAAAGAAAATGTTGTTGAACGATAGTTTCACATGCCCACAAAAATGGAGATTAGGCAAAGGTTTTGTCTTTATCCCAAAAATTGGTGAAGTAAAGTGGGTAAAACACAGAGCGCTAAAGGGGAAACCTAAATCAATCACAATCTCGCAAGATGGGGGTAAGTGGTATTGCTCCGTTTTGTGTGAATACAACATACCAGATAAAGAAAAAGGATTTGATAATGTTGTTGGTTGTGATGTTGGTTTGAAAGAGTTTGCCATATTATCTGATGGAACTGTCATAAGAAACCCTAAGTATACAAAAAAACATGAGAAGAAGTTGGCAAAAGAACAGAGGAAATTGAGTAAGAAACAAAAAGGCAGTAAAAACAGATTCAAGCAAAGACTTAAAGTTAGAGGGATTCAAAACAAAATAAGAGATACCCGTAAGGACTTTCTACATAAAACATCTAATTCGATAGCCAAGAATTATGATGGAATAGTTGTAGAGAACTTAAATATCAAGGGGATGATGAAAAATCATTGTCTTGCAAAATCAATCGGGGATGCTTCATGGTTTGAATTTAACAGACAACTTGAGTACAAATGTAAGTGGAATTTTAAGTATTACCTTGAAGTTGGAAGGTTTGAACCTACAAGCAAAACATGCTCAAACTGTGGGTGTATTCAAGAAATGCCTTTGAGTAAAAGATTCTTTAATTGTCCCGATTGTGAAATATCTATAGATAGAGATTTAAATGCATCTCTAAACGTTAGAAATATAGGATTGAGTACGCTGGGGCACAGCGGATTTCAAGCTTGTGGAGATGGTTCGTTGGAACTGTCTTTGAAGCAAGAAAAAGAATGCTTAGAAAACTAAGCAGAAGCCACGGGGCTTGCCCCGTGGAGTGTCACATTGCACAACAAAACAATCATATGTTAGAATGAAAAAACAGGAGAAATTATAAGAATAAGTAAGCTAAAACGAGAAAGGAGGATTAATTGATTATGACTGGCAACGGTTTCCTTGAATACCTGGCGGAATGGTTTACGGTACAGTTTCCACATTTTATAGGTGCAATAGCAATCCTGATTGTAGGTTGGTTAATTGCGCTGATCCTGGCTTCGGCTGTCCGGGGCGCATTTCGCAAGACCCATGCCGGAGCCAGGCTGGCCAGGTGGATCAAAGGCGATGAAGAAGCCACCGGTGTCGAAGTAAACAAGTGGAGCGGCCGGATAGTATTCTACCTGGCTATGTTCTTTGTCCTGGTTGCATTTTTCCAGTATCTAGATTTAACCTTCATAGCTGAACCTTTAACTGCTTTCCTGACCCGGATTTTTGAATATGCTCCCCGCATATTTGGAGCGGCGCTACTTCTGCTTATCGCTTGGTTGGTTGCGACCGTGTTAAAGATCCTGGTTCAGAGAGTCCTGGAAGCGACAAAGATCGATGAACGGATGACCGATCTGAGCGGTGAAGAAGCAGAAGAAGAAAGGAAAACTTCACTGGCCCAGTCCTTGAGCACTGTTGTATACTGGGTTACTTTCCTGCTTTTTGTTCCGGCAATCCTGAGCACCCTGACCTTAGAAGGGCTGCTCGTGCCGGTCCAGGGAATGTTCGAAGTTGTCATGTCTTACCTTCCCAATATCCTCGGGGCAGGCTTGATCATTCTCCTGGGTTGGTTCGGGGCCCGCATCTTGCAGAGAATTACTGTTAATTTGCTCTCTGCTGTAGGCCTGGACCGCCTTACTGAAAGAGATGATATTTCCTCCTATTTTGGGGCCAGGAAACCTTCGCAGATCCTGGGACTGGTAGTCTATGTAGTTATAATCATATTTGCCATTATCGGGGCCTTGAACGCCCTGGCCCTGGAGGCCATAACCAGGCCGGCCAGCAACATGCTGGAAATGATCCTGCAGTCCTTGCCGGCTATATTTGCTGCAGCGCTTGTCCTGGCTGTAGCGCTGCTGGTGGGCAGAGTGGTAGCAGCCTTAATTACCAGGTTGTTATCAGCAGCAGGATTCGATCAATTCCTTGCCCGCCTGGGTATAGCCCGGCCGGAAACTGAAGGAGTCAGGAGTCCTTCTGAAATAGCCGGGTATGTTGTCCTGGTGGCAATTATGCTTTTTGCCTCCATCGAGGCAGCCGGCCTGCTTGGGTTTGCTGTCCTGGCCGACTTAATCGCCCAGCTGACGATTTTACTTGGCAGGGTTGTCGTTTCCGTGGTCATCTTCGGTATCGGCCTTTATCTCGGTGGACTGGCCATGGAAGTTGTCAAAACCAGCGGCGGACCCCACGCCGAATTCCTGGCCAAGCTGGCCCGGATCTCAATTTTAATCCTGGCCGGTTCCATTGCCCTGCAGCAGCTTGGAGTAGCCGATGAAATCATAATCATTGCCTTTGGCGTGCTCCTGGGCGCTGTTGCCTTGACTGGAGTTATTGCCTTTGGACTGGGCGGAAGAGACCTGGCAGCAAGGGAATTGTCGGAGTGGATTGATAACTTCAAAAAGAAATAATTGGTAAAGGCCGGCATATAAACTTATCCTTGAGAAATGGCATAAAATACTTTCCAGTTTAAAGCAGCCGGCCCGCTGAAACAGCTTGCAGTGCTTGAAGTACGAGGGATCCGGGGAGCATCTCCGGGTCCCTTTAAGTGTACCCGGCCATGGATTGTTGTTTTTTTGTTGCAGCATAATTAAAAGTACTTGAGAAATTAATTTTGACAGCAGTAACAGGCAATTGCTATAATCTTTTAAGCAGCACCAGAAGACGTAGGTTTAGTTAGTTTAAAAGTGTTTGTTCAGTCTACATTGCCTGGTATTGTCCAGCCTGCTTAAGATAACTGAAGCGAGCACAAAGTGCAGTTTCTTAAGCAGGCTGGGCAGTTACGTTAAAAATGAATTAAGCCTGTGGAGGTAAAATATGGAAGACAAACCTGAAAAGCAAGGACTGCCTGAGCCCGTCAAGGCATACAAAAACATGGAATTTATAAACAGCCCGGATGCGCGGTCGATCAGGATCCTGGCTGAATTTCTTGAACCGATGCACCGGTTTAATAAGTATAATATTTATGACACGATTGTTTTTTTTGGTTCTGCCCGCACCATGTACCCCGGGGAAGCCGAGCAGAAGCTAAAAGAGGTCCAGGAACGGATAGATGCTACCGAAGAGGGCTCTTCTGATCCGGCCCTGCAGGAAGAACTGGAACATGCCAAAAACCAGGTTTTTTTGGCCCGCTATTACAATGACGCGGTAGAGCTGGCCCGGCGTATGACCGAATGGTCGAAATCGCTTAATTCAATCCACCGCTTTGTGGTTTGCTCCGGCGGGGGGGCGGGAATGATGGAAGCGGCCAACAAGGGGGCCTCTGAGGCAAATGGTATGTCGATCGGCTTAAATATTAGCCTGCCCATGGAGCAGTTTTCCAACCCCTACATCACCCCGGAAT
>CAYWIY010000161.1:0-4470 GCA_964458455.1 uncultured Syntrophomonadaceae bacterium
TGACGACCTGGAATTTGACCGGGTCGGGATGCATTATGTTACCGACATGGTGGCAGTTAAGTGCGATTCCGGCGATGCCGGCAAGTTCAAGGAAGCTGTTGAAACCGTCGCCGGCAAAACGCAAAAAGCGATCGTCCTGATGACCGAGGACCCGGCCGTTATGGAAGGAGCCTTAGATGTAGTGGGTGAGCGCAAGCCCCTGGTTTGCGCAGCCACCGGAGACAACTATGAGAAAATGACCGAACTGGCCAAGGGCAAAGAGTGCCCCATGGTAGTGAAGGGCAGCGACATTAACGACCTGGCCGAGCTGGTCGAAAAAGTTGCCGGTTTGGGCCATAAGGAACTGGTCTTAGACAGCGGCGCCCGGGAAACCAGCCAGGTGCTGGCAGATTTGACCCAGTTCCGCCGCCTGGCGGTGCGCAAAAAGTTCCGCCCCTTCGGCTACCCTGCATTTGCTATTACCACCAAGGAAGATCCTAAGGAAGAAATCGTCCAGGCCGGGGTTTATGTGAGCAAGTACGCCGATGTGGTGGCCTTAAAGGCTTGCGAAAAACAGCAGCTCCTGCCGCTGTTATCCTGGCGCCAGAACCTCTACACCGACCCGCAGAAGCCGATTGCTGTTGAAGCAGGCCTTTACGAAGTTGGCGAACCCGGCGATGACGCCCCGGTATATATCACCACCAACTTCTCCCTGACCTACTTTATCGTGGAAGGGGAAGTGGAAAGCTCACGGATACCGAGCCGGATCCTGTCTGTTGACACCGGCGGCGTATCGGTGCTCACTGCTTACGCCGACAACAAGTTCTCAGCTGAAATTATAACCGAGGCAATCAAAAAATCAGGCCTGGAAGACAAGGTCAAGCACAGAAAGCTGGTCTTACCCGGCCATGTAGCTGTGCTCAAAGGCACCCTGGAAGAAGAATCGGGCTGGGAAGTCCTGGTTGGCCCGCGCGAAGCCTCCGGCATTACCAAGTATGCCAAGGATAACTTCGCCGGCGGAGTCAAGTAACAACCGGCCGCAAACATACAGATTAGTGAACCATTTAATGAAAGGAGTATTTAAATGGCTGTAGACATTTTTAAAGAAAAATATAGAGGTAAAGTAGGCGAAGTTGTCCTGGGCGCTACCAAGGAGGACGGGGGCACTCGCAGTCATACCATTACGGTGGGCGGCGAAACGGCCCTGCCTTTCCTGCATTTCGAAGGGGAAATCCCCAACAGACCGGTAGTGGCCATGGAAGTATGGGATATGAATCCTGAATGGAACCCCTGTTTTGATCAATTTTACAGCGATGTATACGACGATCCGGGGGCCTGGGCTAAAAAATGTGTGGAAGAGTACGGAGCAGACCTGATCCAGGTGCGCTTAAAAGGCGCCGACCCCGACTTAAACGACCATTCACCCGAGGACTGTGCCGCGACCGTCAAAAAAGTCTTAGAAGCGGTCAGCGTTCCGGTCATGGTGATCGGCAGCGGCAAAGCGGAAAAAGACAATACCATCTACACCCCCATCGCCGAAGCGGCAGCGGGCGAAAACCTGGTCATGGGTGTGGCCGAACTGGAAAACTACAAGGCGGTAACCAGCGCCTGCATGGCCAACAATCACGTGGTCATCGCCCAGTCACCGATCGATATCAACATCTGCAAGCAGCTCAACATTCTCATTTCCGAAATGAGCCCGGCCATGAGCAGCCGCATTATCATCGACCCCACCGTCGCCGCCCTCGGTTACGGCATCGAGTATTCCTACTCGATTATGGAGCGGGCCCGCAACGGCGCCCTCCAGGGCGACAAGATGCTGGCCATGCCCATGTACGGCAATGCCGGTTTTGAATCCTGGCGGCAAAAAGAAGCCAACATTTCTGTAGACGAGCAGCCCGGCTGGGGCGAGCAGGAAGAAAGGGGCATTCTCTGGGAAGCGACAACGGCTATGGCCTACCTGCAGTCAGGTATCGATATCCTGGTAATGCGCCACCCGGAAGCCGTGCGAGTAACCAAAGGCAATATTGACGACTTGATGAAAGATAACAGCTATTAAAATGTGAAGGAGGCAGGCTGATGATTATTATCGGCGAACGCATTAATGGTATGTTTAGGGATATCGCCAAGGCGATAAATGAGCGCGATCCCGGCCCGGTCCAGGAATGGGCCAAGAAGCAGGAACACAACGGGGCCCATTACCTCGATATCAATGTCGGGCCCAGTTCCACCGAACCCGTCGAAGCCATGAAATGGCTGGTAGAGGTGACCCAGGAAGCCAGCGACCTGCCGCTGTGCCTGGACTCCACCAAGTACGACGCTATTGAAGCGGGGCTTAAGCTCTGCAAACAGCCGGCCATGATCAACTCGGTTCCTGCGGAAATGCCCAAAATGGAACGCGTTTTCGCCATGGCTGCAGAACATAATGCCGAAGTAATCGGCTTAACTATGAACGAAGAGGGCATTCCAAAAGATGCCGACATGAGGGTAGGTTTTGCTGCTGAACTGGTAGCGACCGCCGATGCTTTTGGGATCGCCCCCGACATGCTCTACATCGACCCGCTGGCCCTGCCCTGCAACGTTGCCCAGGACCACGGCCCGGAAGTACTGCGCACCCTGCGGGAGATCAAGCTCATTTCCGACCCGGCCCCGAAAACTACTATTGGACTGAGCAATATTTCCCAGGGGACCAAAAACCGGGAGCTGATCAACCGCACTTTTGCGGTCATGGCCATGGCCAACGGCCTTGACTCCGCTATAGTAGATGCCTGCGATGATGAACTGATGGCAGCAGTAGCGGCAGCGCGGATTATACTCGACATGGATATTTACTGTGATTCTTTCGTCGATGTATTTAAACAGCGCAACCGTTAAGCTAATAAATTAAGCAGATCATGATTGGTGAAGGGAAGGTGAGTATATGATAATCGCAGAACGCAAGCCGCTGGAAGAGATAGCGGCTATGGCCGCCCCCTACAAAAAAGTCTGCGTACTCGGGTGCAATACCTGCGTGGGCATCTGCATGGCCGGCGGCGAGAAAGAGGCTGCAGAAACTGCATCTCTTTTGCGCATCCACCGCAACAAGGAAAACCAGGAAGGCGAAGTGGATGTATTTTCTATCGAAAGGCAGTGCGAGTTTGAATTTATTGATGAGGTCCTGGAAAGATTGCAAGGTTATGACCTGATCGTTTCCCTGGCCTGCGGAGTAGGAGTCCAGACCATGATAGAGCATGTTCCGAGCCTGCGGGTTGTTCCCGGCTTGAACACCACCTCCATGGGCTATCCAACCGAACAGGGAGTCTGGTCGGAACGCTGCCTGGGATGCGGGGACTGCGTCTTGCATACGACCATGGGCATTTGTCCCATTACCCGCTGCGCTAAAAGCCTTTTGAACGGGCCCTGTGGGGGTTCGGCCGAAGGCAAGTGCGAGCTGGGCGATGAAATCGACTGTGCCTGGCAGCTTATCCACGACCGCCTTTCCAGCTTTAGCCGTTTAAGTGACCTGACCGAGATTCAGCCTCCCAAAGACTGGTCGACATCTCATCACGGGGGCCCGAGAACCACAGTAAGGGAGGATGTTAGAATTGATCGCGGGGAGTAACCTGGAAAAAGTAATAAACAGTGGAAACTTTGTTGTTACCGGCGAGCTGGGCCCTCCTAAGAGTTCAGATATTACCCAGCTGAAGCATCACGCCGAAGAAATGAAAAATCATGTCGATGCTTACAATATTACCGACAACCAGACGGCTATCGTGCGCACGTCCAGCATATCCTGCGGAGCCACCTTAGTCCAGATGGGGCTGGAGCCGATCATTCAGATTACCGTGCGCGACCGCAACCGGATCTGTATACAAAGTGATGTCCTCGGCGCCCACGCCCTGGGCATTAAGAACATTTTATGCCTGTCCGGGGACCACCAGTGCTTCGGCAACGAACAGGGCTCCAAGGGAGTTTATGATATCGACTCCATGCAGCTCTTAAAAAGCCTCAAGGACATGCGTGATGAAAACCGCTTTGTAGGCGGAGATGAACTGGAAGCGCCCATCGAGTACTACCTTGGCGCGGTGTCAAACCCGTTTGCCGATCCTTTCGAGTACCGGGTAGATCGCCTCGAAAAGAAGATCAACGCCGGGGCCAACTTCATCCAGACCCAGTGCATCTTTGATCTGGATCGCTTCGAGAAGTGGATGGAAATGGTCCGGGAAAGGGGCCTGCACAAAAAGGCGGCCATAATGGGCGGCGTAACCCCGATCAAGTCCCTGGGTGCGGCCAGGTACATGAAGAACAACGTTTCAGGAATCACCATTCCCGATGAAGTGATTGAACGCCTCAAGGGAGCGGAAAAGAAAAAAGTAGAAGGCCTGAATATATGTATCGAAACCATCCAGAGACTGCAGGAAATTGAAGGAGTGGCCGGCGTGCATATTATGGCCATTGCCTGGGAAGAAATCGTTCCTGAAATTGTCGAGCGCTCAGGGCTGTATCCGCGCC
>CAYWIY010000162.1:0-4462 GCA_964458455.1 uncultured Syntrophomonadaceae bacterium
CCGGACGACCCGGATGACCCGGACGACCCGGATGATCCGGACGATCCGGACGACCCGGATGACCCTGCGGATCCCGAAGACCCTGATGTATTTGATGTGGTGGGCATAGATCCCGTTGAACCGGAAGTATCACCTGAACCAGAAGAAGAAGTGATAGAAGAAATAATTGATGAAGAAGAAACAGTTATTGTTGAACCAGATACACCGCAGGTCGATCCACCCTTGCCCCGCACTGACGGTGTTTCGGTAGGGCTGCTGGCAGCCGGTTTGCTGTTCCTAATGGCCGGACTTAGTTTAAAGAAGAGCAGGGTAGTTCGGTAAGGCATAAGTTTTTCCGCATCCCTATATACAAAAGGTTTAGCGACCACCGCTAAAAAAAATTTGACATATCTATTAAATTAACTTATACTTTTAACCAAGCATTGTAACTAGAAACCTGCACGATAAAGGCAAACCGGCCGAAAGGTCGGGGCGCAAAGCTAAAGGGCCTAAAGCTTCAGGAGAAGCCAAGGCAGCCTGGCCACCGAAACTGGTTTTTTTATTTAAGAACGTTATTGTACTTGTATTTGCGGTTTGTTTTAGAATATGAGGCCCCGAGCGGCCATCATAAATAAACCTGACCGACAAAGGCAAACCTGTCGAAAGGCAGGGGCGCAAAGCTAAAGGGCCTAAAGCTTCAGGAGAAGCCAAGGCAGCCTGGCCACCGAAACTGGTTTTATTTTGTTTCACTTTGTCGGTCCCTCTGAAGGAGGGACTTTTTAATGAAGAAACTAGGATGGGCAAGAAGTGTTAGTATTTGCCTGGCAGTGCTTGCGGTTCTAATTGCAGCAGGATTTTCCTTTGTTTCTGGAGAGGAAGTCACTTTTGTAAGCAGCAAAGTGGAGGCTGCTCTCAATGGTGATAACGAGCAATCAGAACATGATGTGAACGAGCAGGAAAATAACACAACTGTCAGGGTTGAAGAATCATCCGAAGATGGAAGGGATGATTCAGAAGATGCATCCAGTGGAGAAGAAATTGATGTCGGTGAAGAAGAAGCTGAAAAGCTTGAACCCGACAGTGGAGCTTCGGATCAGGGCTCAGGCAGCAGTACATTGAATGATAGCCAGGTTGAGAATGAAAGTGCTAAAAGCCCGGAGAAAGATGAACCAGAACAGAATTCTGTTAATGAAAACAGCAGTAAAGAAACCCAAAGCTTACCTGTAGAAACCAGGCAGGAAGAACCAGATGCTGTTCCGCAAACAACCGCTGCAGATGAAACTGTTGAAGCCGCTGAAGCGCAGGAAGAAGCAGAGCCCGAGCCTGCACCTGCAGTAACTTATTCCTGGGGACAAACAAGTAACTATACCTTCGTAATGGAAGTAGCAGTTACCAATAATGGAAACAGTGTTTCAAAAGGTGTAAGTGTTTCTGTGCCTTTACTGGAAAACAAATCACCTTATCAAACAACCACTTTAAGATCAGAAAATTTCAGCTCAAACTCTACATCCGGCAGGGTCCACACTTATAATATTGGGGATCTAGCTCCGGGAGAGACGAAAACTATAGTTGCTGAATTCGATATAGGTGTTCGGACTGTATCTATCAACTCAAGCAATGAAACAATAGAAAAGGCAAAAGAAGCTTATAATCAGTATGCCGGCAGCGGTAACTGCCGCACCCTGGCCAGGGGCTTCATCAACAAATGTCGTGAAATGGGTATAGAAGCCAGGGAGGTAATTGGTTTTGCCAGGCCTGAGCGTGGGCCGATGACCTCCGGTTCCCTGGCTGGAATGCGCCACAGCTGGGCTGAGTTTTATGTTGACGGCCTGGGCTGGGTTCCTGTAGATCTAACCTTCCAGTATTTTGGCGAATTACCACATCCATCGCATGTAGTGGAGAGCTACAGCGATCAGTCAATCAGGGTTAATTACACCGGGGGCAGCTTAAGTGCTACCTGGAGTAATGCCATATATTAGCTGCATCCCTCCTTCAATTATAAAGAGATGCATGCTTGTCCAGAAAAGAAGCTCCGGTCCTCCACTACCGGAGCTCTTTTCTAAATAAAAAATGCTTTTTTTCCTTTTTTATGCGAATAATAAAGTATAGATGTAGAATTTTATGAATAATTTCTGTTATAATAGAAAAAACTCTGGCCTGAAATAGGGGAGGGGTATAATGTACCTGCTTCTTGTTGACCACAACTTAATATCTACTACGGACCTCAAGGAGATGATCGAGCAGTCTCCTGAAGGGACCGATATTGTAAACTGCTATTCACAGGAAACTTTGCTGAAGCTCGCTGACAAAATATCACCAGATATAATAATCATAGATTTTGACCTGGTGAAAGGGAACCTGGCCGATTTGTTTGGTAGCCTGCGTTCAAAAAGCTTAAATGCCTATGTAATGGCATTGATCAGTTCTGAGTATTACGACACTCTTTTCAATGCGATAGAGCTTGGCGGCATAGACGATTATATGGTCAAGCCTGTCCAAAAAGAAGATTTACTTGCCCGGGTCCAGATTGCATCGAAAAAGAAACAACGCCTTTACAAGGATGACAGGGAAACGTATTCGTTAGATACAGAAGAAAAAGACGGATTTGAGGACATGGAAGAGGAAGTTGGTTACCAGTTTGCTGAGCAGCCCGAAACCCTTGAACAGGAGTCGGAACCGGATCAGTTTGCAGAAGACAAAGATTTATCCCCGCAAGATGAGAACATCATGCATTACCAGGGGATTACAGAGGAAGATTTACTTGATTCTGGGGAAAAAGATCAAGCCGGGCCAGATGTATTTTCTGAAAGCGGTACTGATCAGGAAGAGTTATCTCCTGAAGACTTAGATCTGGAACCCGGCCCGGCTGAAAGCAGTGATAAGCCGGAAGAAGCAAAGGACATATTTAATGACCTTGATATATTTGATGATAAGAGTGAAGAATCACCTGCAGAAGAAAAGGAGCCGGGACCGGGCTCAGGCTTTGACTTTGATGATATCATACCCGGAAGCGACAAGCAGGAATACGGTGGTGAAGATTTAGGGGAAGATTTTACCCCGGGAACGCAGGCCCCCGAACCGGATCCCTTTGAAGATACAGGCAAATTTGACCAAGAACCGGATCAAACAGATACTACCTCGAAAGAGGATGATAAAGAAGATCTGCTCCAGTTGTTTGAGGATGTAGACAACATTTTTGATACTGAGTCAGACGTAGGCCCTTCAACAGAAGATGTCCAAACCGGTTCTGAATGGGAACCTTTTGCAGCTAAGCAAGAAGAGGACCCTCAGCCGGGGCCGGATGTAGTCAGGCCTGCAGATGAATTTATAGCACAAACTAAGGCGCCTGATAGCAAGGAGCCCACCTCTCCACTGGCAGAAGACAAGAAGTTCTTTGACGACTTGTTTGATGATGACTCAACGCCCGAGGATAGTGATAAAAAAGCTGATGATACCGCGTGGGATCCCGGTCCTGCGAAAGGTACTCAAAACCGGGAGAACCGGGATATTTTTCAGCAAGACCAAGGCGTCACAAACGAAGATTTTGCAGAAGAGGATCGCAGTAATCTTTATTCCAAGGGGCCCCAAAGAAGCAGGGAAGAGATCCGCAGGAGGTCTGATCTGCCCGGAAGAACGGCAGATGAGTTTTTGTTTGGTGAGGATAGTGAAGCTGAACAAGATTCGCAAGAGCCTGGCTCTGGAGAAACAGACAGTGGTAGATATTTTACCGAAGAAGACTGGGAAGAACAAGAAGAAGAGAACCGTTCTAAAAAACAAAAAAAATCCAGGGGCAAATTTAGAAAGTTCCTCTCCATATTTGGCAACATTTTATTCGTTGTTTTACTCCTGGTTATGGCAGGCTTGTCTTTTTTCCTGATTCAAAGCAGGGTCACCGGGGGAGTGCCGCAGGTAGCCGGTTACCAGATGTATATCGTGCTGAGCGGTAGTATGGCTCCCGAATTTGATACCGGAAGTTTAGCTTTTGTCCGTGAAGTTGAACCTGCAGAACTGGTGGTAGGCGATATTATAACTTTTCGCAGCCCCAACGATCCTGATTCTTTGACTACTCACCGCATCGTGGAGATCCAGCGGGAAGATGGTCTCAGTTTTATTACCCGGGGTGATGCAAATAATGTCAATGACCCCAACCCCGTTCCAGCTGAAAATGTGGTCGGCATGGTTACAGGAGCGGTCCCTTATGTCGGTTACCTGCTGAACTTTGTCCAGACGACCCAGGGTCTGGTATTGCTAATATTTGTTCCCGGAGTTTTGATTATTGTGTTCGAGCTGAATAAGATTTTGAAATACCTGACCCAGGGAGAAAACGGCGGCAAGCGTAAAAAAGATAATTCGTACAACCGCCTGGCTGAAGACAAACAGTAAACCTGCCCTGGTTAATGTAAAAGGTATTAACCTTATCCAAAATAAAACCCCGGCAACTGCAAAATTGCCGGGGTTTAGTGTTTACTATAGCTGCTTTTAC
>CAYWIY010000163.1:0-4454 GCA_964458455.1 uncultured Syntrophomonadaceae bacterium
GGGAATAGTATTCGGGATGAGCATATCTTCAGTAACCGGCCACTTTACAATCTACTTAACCAGGGATCTGCAGGCCACCGCTACTTTCGCCGGCCTCGGCCTTGGGGTTTTTCATATCGGCGGCATCGCCGGTCAACCTTTCTGGGGATTTATTAACGAGAAAGTATTTCACGGTGACAGGAGAATTGGCCTGTTTCTGCTCGGCATCCTTATTTCCGGACTAACCCTGTTTTTCGGCCTGGTTGTAACCAGGATGTATTTCCCACCCTTTGCTGTTCTGATCTTTTCCTTCCTTCTGGGGTTTTGCACAATGGGTGTAATCGCTATTTACTTTACCGCTGTAAGCGAGCTAGTTTCTCATAAATATATCGGTGTTGCCACCGGGCTGGCCCTTATTTTCCCCCGGGCCAGTACCGTTATTACGCCACCGGTTTTCGGTTTCATTGCCGACTACAGCGAGACCTATGCCTATAGCTGGGTTTTCCTTGGAATAATTGTGTTCTTGTTTTCCACCGGCTTTTTATTTTTCAGCAGAAAAAACACGTTTTCATCTGAAACTAATCCTTACTAAGGATATCAAAGTTTTTTTGTCATTATTACATTAAAAGACAATGCCATTGTTAAAATGATTAAAAAATATAAAAACATCTTGACATAGTATTGACATTCTAAAGCATAACTAGATATAATACGTGCACCATAATCAATTCATTGATTGGATATATGTGGTTTTATTGTAATTTTCTAGGCCTTCGCTGGCATTCAAAACCACTTCTTCGATCTTTGTTAAGCAGCTAGTTATTAACCTTTTTATGATTAACTTTATAGTTTTAATCACCTCATGCAACCTTCCCGGGAGGGATTATTTTTAAACCTCTAATCGGAATTACCAGCAACACTTCCTGTGACGATAGGATAGGGGAAATAACCCGGCAGGGAACCAAAAAGCAAGAGTGGCAGCTTCTGGCCGATGATTATATAAAAGCTGTAGAACGGGCCGGAGGCACACCGCTAATCTTACCGGTTGTAAAAGACCTTTCCAGTATTCAAAAGATTCTTGACCTGATTGACGGCATCATTTTTTCCGGTGGAGTGGACATCGACCCCCGCTACTATGGAGAAAACCCGGCTTACGGCTTGGGACGGATAGAGCCTGAAAGAGACAGGCATGAATTTGAGCTCGCTAAAAAAGTGCTTTATGAAATGGATATTCCCGTCCTGGGCATCTGCCGGGGCATTCAACTTCTTAACATCGCAGCAGGAGGCAATGTTTACCAGGATATCAGGCTGGAAAAAGACTATTCATTCAACCACGGTATGCTTGACCTGGCCCCTAAAGATTACCTGGCCCACCAGGTCAGCATTAAACCGGGGTCCCTACTCCACTCAATCTTTAAAGAAGAAAGAATCTGGGTAAACAGCTTCAACCACCAGGCTGTTAAAGACCTGGGAAAAGGGTTTGAAATAACTATGGAAGCCGATGACGGCTTGATTGAAGGCATAGAAATACCAGGAGACAGGTTCGTTGCTGCTGTGCAGTGGCACCCTGAAATGCTGATTGATAAATACGATTATTACCTGGCGTTTTTTGAAGCTTTTGTTAAAGCTTCTTACAGGCGTTTGCAGTTATCCGGATAAATTACCGCCACTGCCACCTACGCCTGATATAATGCGAATCTACATTTATAAAGCAAAAAATAAAGGGGGTTGATCATTACAACAGATTAGCGGATTAAGCTCGTTGTAGCAATTTGCATGTTTTAATTATTTCTAAGGGGGAAACAATTAAATGACTGCCAAAAAAGCTTTTTATGTTTTACTTGTGTTAACTTTGATTATTTCACTCGGCCTGATGGCCGGCTGTGAAGAGCCCGCCCCGGAAGAAGAACCGGAAGAGCCAGAAGAAGAAGCAGTTGAAGAAGAACCGGAAGAGGAAGCAGTTGAAGAGTTAGAGGACATTGAGATTGACGTTGTTGTTGGCTTTTCTGCCGGCGGGTCAAATGACCTATCCGCCCGCTACATGGCAGAGAAGTTCGCCGACTACGGCATCCAGGCTAATGTTGTCAACATGCCTGGCGGAATGGGTACCGAAGCTGCCTACCATGTATCCACCCAGGACCCGGATTCAAACATGTTCATGTGGGCCCACCCGCTGATTATGCTCTTTGAACCTGCTGCCGGTGACAGGGGCTTTACAATCCACGACTTCGATCCTGTTGCCCTCCTGGCCAGCCCGACTTTCTGCATCGGCTCGAAAGCAGGCGCTCCCTGGGAAGACATGGATGACTTGATTCAGTATATCCAGGACAACCCCGGTGAAGTTACACTCGGCGGACAGGGTGAAGGGAACATGATGCACTTTATCGCTGAACTGATCCTTGATCCAGATGAACTGGACTACACTTATGTCGGCCTTGAAGGTGGAGCAGACGTAGCCATGAACCTGCAGGGCGGACATGTTGACGTCGGACACCTGAGCCTGGCAGCAGCCCGTCCCCTGCACCAGGACGGCGACCTGACCGTGCTGGTCAATACCCAGATCCTGGTTGAAAGAGACCCGTTAATGCCGGATATCCCCAACGTTATTGAGTTCGGTATCGATGCCCAGGAACCGCACCCGCTGGCCCTCTGGGGACCTGAAGGGACTGACCCTGCCCTGATTGAGAGGCTTTCGGATGCCATGAGCCAGATGGCCGAAGATCCCGAATTAATTGAAAACTATGAAGGCGCCGGGATGATTGCCCATTACCTTGATACAGATGATACATGGGATTTCTTCATGGATGTCGAAGAAAACATGATTCCTCGTTACAAGGAATGGCTGGAAGAGTATGAAACCAGGTAAGACTCCGGCTAAGGAAAAAATGTAATTGCAGTACCGGGGCAGGCAGAGGTTGTGCCTGCCCCGGGCCGTTATAAGTATAGTTCAGGATTGTTTTTCAAAAAAAGTAAAAGCAGGCAGGAAATATGAGTACTTAAAGGTAATATATAAGAAGTTAATCCAAAGGCAAAGCTAAGGCCGGGAGTGAATAATTGTTGATTACCATCAGGTTTACTCTAAACGTAAAAGTGGGAACTCTGATCATCCTGTTAAGTACAGCCGCCTTTATTTGGACCTATTTTATGCCTCTCAGGTCAATGGAACTCTTCATTCCCCGTATCTCCCTGGGGTTAATGGGCCTGGGTGGGTTTTTGATAATATTAAAAGACTTTCTTGAGCCGCTGGAGAAAATATACGAGCCACAAAGAGAGCGTATTTTGCCTTTTCTTGCAGGTGTTCCTGCTGCGATGTGGCTTTACGGCTGGTCTTTTCGGAACATCGGCTTTTTAACCTCTACATTTTTGTTTCTGACCATCTGGTGGGTTTGCATTTCGATCAGGGATGCAAAACAAGCAGGTTCCCTTCAATCTGCCACCCCCAAAATTCTCAAATTAACCGTTTTAGCTTTGGTAATTACCGCTTCTGTACATCTGCTTTTCATAGAACTATTAAATATGTACATGCCAAGGACTTTTTTGCCATAAGGAAGGGGGTGAAGTTATGTTTGATATGGATGCAATGAGAGAAGCATTTTTCATAGTATTTGCCCTGGACACGGCCCTGTTTATCATGATTGGAGTAATAGTCGGCATATCTGTGGGAGCAATACCAGGCCTGGCTCACAGCCTGCCGATAGCCCTGGTCCTGCCTTTTTCTTTTGTACTGCCCATCCACCAGACTATGGGCTTGCTAATCGGCACCTATAAAGGAGGCACCTACGGCGGATCGATCACAGCCATCAGTTTTGGGACTCCAGGCACTTCGGGAGCTGCTGCCACCGTGGCAGACGGATACGGCCTAACCAAGCTCGGCAAAGGCAAAAAAGCCCTTGAAATGGGCCTATATGCCTCAGTGACAGGAGACACCTTAAGTGACCTGGCCTTGATATTCCTGGTAGTCCCTATAGGCATGATGGCCCCCCGCTTCGGGCCGGCAGAATTATCTGCCCTGTATTTCCTGGCCCTTTCACTGGTGATAGTTTTTTCTACCGAAAACCCGGGCAAGGGGATCCTGTCCGCGGGAATCGGTTTTTTCCTGGCTATTATCGGAAGGGATATCCTGACCGGAGGCCTTCGTTTTACTTTCGGGGTCAGGTACCTTGAAGCCGGTTTTCCACTGGTCCCTTTGCTAATCGGTTTTTTTGCGGTCCCGGAAATCATCAAACAGATTAAAGAAATTATTGAAAAGCCAGATGGCTCAGACGTCCTGGGAGACGCGGTCGAGAAAATACTAAAATTAAAAGAAGAAGGACTCACCCTTAAAGAGTTCCTTTCCTCCTGGAGAGGTCTTGGCCTGGGAACTCTAATCGGCACATTTCTCGGCGCCCTTCCCGGGCCTGGTGCAACGCTGTGCTCGTACACCGCCTACAGCGTTACCAGCCAGTTCAGCAAGGATGTCAACTATGGCAAAGGCG
>CAYWIY010000164.1:0-4430 GCA_964458455.1 uncultured Syntrophomonadaceae bacterium
CGGCCAGGGACCTTTACTACCGGATTGCAGGCTGGGATCCCGAATCGGGTACTCCTACCGAGGCCACATTGAAGAGGTTGTCGCTGGGCTGGCTCCTACAAAAGGTTTAAAGAAGCCTGGTTTACTCAAGCAGATCGTATAGCAGCTTTTCCAAATCTTTTTTCTGTAGCAGTTTTGGTACCGGATAGGCCGGGTTGGCTTCCTGGTCGATTTTTTCTGCCAGGTAAGGGATATCTTCTTCCTTTAACTCTTTGATTGTGGAGGGAATAGACATGCCGGCATTAATCTGCCTGATTTTTTCGATCAGTCTTCCGCCAAGGTCCGACTCATTTTCCGACCCGGTTCCCAGGCCGCCGTGCACGGCCAGTTCGGCCATCCGGCCAGTACAGGTGTCCCTTGAATATTCAAGGACAACCGGCAGAACCACGGCATTGGCCAGCCCGTGCTGGATTCCGTAAACTGCACCCAGGTTATGGGCTGCGGCGTGCGCATAGCCGATGATTGCCCTGGTGAAAGCAAGGCCGGCAAAATGAGCGGCCTCCAGCATAGCTTTTCTGGATTCCAGGTTTGATCCATCCCGGTATGATTCTTCCAGGTTATTAAAAATCAGGTTTGTAGCTTCCAATGCTTTTTGATCGGAGAAAGATGTACCGATTATGCTTAAATAAGATTCTACCGCATGGGTTAAGGCGTCCATGCCGGTATAAGCAGTTAAATGTGGGGGCAGGTTGACTATTAATGCGGGATCGAGGATACAGGCATCGGGGGTCAATTTCGGGTCGGTAATGGTAAATTTTTCTTCTTTTTCCCGGTCAGAGATTACAGCAAAAATTGTTGTCTCCGATCCTGTGCCGGCTGTTGTAGGGACGGCGGCCAGGAAAGGCAACTTCCCCCTGACCTTAAAAGAGCCTTTCAGAGCCCGGACCGGTTTTTTTGAAGCGGCCCGGGCGGCAATAACCTTGGCGCAGTCAATGGGAGACCCTCCTCCAAAAGCAATAATCCCCCTGCATTTATTTTGAGTGTATAGCTTAATTCCTTCTTCAATATCTGAAATGCCCGGGTCCGGTTTGACCCTGTCATAGATAGCGTACTTGATGTTGTTGGCATCGAAGCCGGCCAGCATCGGGCCGGCCAAGCCCGCATCAATGATACCATTATCGGTTACTACAAGCACGTTATCGATGTTTTGGTCTGATAGGAGCTTGTAGATAGACCCTGAGCTGTTATATCCAGTAATTATTCTTGGTTGAGGGAAATTAATAATCCTGATCAAAATTTTGTAGAGGTTATGCCTGATGCGGGCGAATAACTTTTTCATAGTATTGTGCCTCCATTTGAATAATGTTGTTGTGCACGATGTATTAAAAGGTTGGAGCCTGCCCCAAAAAGCTCAAGCCATTTAAGAATATACCAATATTTTTTGATTTTCGTCAATCAATTTGCCGGGCTGTTTATGCGATTGTACGTTATAATATTATTCATAGGAGTGATTTTATCTTGAGCGGCCGGGGAGAAAAAAGCATTACAGTGCTTAAAATTCTGAGGTGGTTTGGCCTCTTCCTGGTGATCTTGTTCGCTCTGTTCAGTATTGTACCTTACCTGGTGAAGATTGAAACAAAAGAGGTTTCTAAGGAAGAACTAGTTTTCACCAACAGTGAATTTCTTGAAATTAATAACGTAGAGTTGCATTACCGCAAGTGGCCCGGGGATAAAGATCTAGGAAAAAATGTCCTCCTGGTGCATGGGTTGGGTGCGTCAACTTTTTCCTGGCGTTATACCGCTCCTGTCCTTCAGGAAAAAGGGTTTCGGGTAATCGCTGTTGACCTGCCCGGATTCGGACTAAGTGAACGCAGGGCTGGCCTGGATCACTCTGCCGGAGCAAGAGGAGAACTGCTCTGGGCCATGTTGGAGGAGCTGTTTCCGGGCAAACAATGGAACCTGGTCGGACATTCAATGGGCGGCGCAACTGTGACAGCGATGGGCCTTCAAAGACCGGAGCAAACAGAAAGCGTTACCATGGCTGCAGGTGCTATTGCTCCTTTTGAACCTTCCCCTTACACCTCTCTGCTCAGGTACCCGCCGGCAGGTCAATGGGCCAGGATCTTCAGCAATCGCATTGTGAAAGATGAAAGCCGGGTTGAAGAATTGCTGGCTTCGGCTTACGGCCAACAACCTACTGAAACGGAAGTCAGCGGTTACTACCTGCCTTTGAATATTGAAAACACTGCGGCTATCTGGCCTGATTTGCTCAGGACAGCCCCCGATCCTCTTATGGAACAGCTTGATCAGCTGGAAATCCCGGTTCTTTGCATTTGGGGAGAAGATGATCAATGGGTGCCCCTGGAGCAGGGCAAAGAGATTGACAGGCTGCTTCCCAATTCTAAACTGGTATTGGTGGAGGGGGAAGGCCATTGCCCTATGGAAACAGCCCCTGATAGGTTTGACCGCAAATTAGCCGACTTTCTGTTGGGCTTTTGACCGGTTTTACAGGAATGTGGTTGCAAGCAGCTGTAAGTGAGTTTTTTTAAACACTTTGATCAATGGTCTCCTGGTGGTTTGAACAGGTACTAGTTATTTAATAAGGGTAGTGAACTATGAGGGTAGTTAAGACAACCTGTCCCCTTGATTGCTGTGATCAATGCGGTCTTCGTATCTGGGAAGACAGCGGTAAGATTGTCAGGATCGAGCCGGATCCGGACCAGCCTGTAACAGGCAATATGATTTGCAGTAAAGGCAAGAAGCATGCAGCCCGGGTTAATCATCCAGGCCGCCTGCGTTATCCCCTTCTTAAACAGGGTGAGGAGTTTAACAGGATCAGTTGGCCGGAAGCTATAGAAGTTATGGCTTTTAATATAAAGCGGTCGCTTAATCAGGGCGGTCCTTTGTCGCTGATGCACTATTATGATGCAGGTTACAGCGGGCTTCTAAAGAATATAGAGTCCCGTTTTTTTAGTTCACTGGGTGGATGTACTTTGCACCGGGGCAGTCTTTGCTGGGGGGCTGGTATAGCTGCCCAGAAATATGATTTTGGTTCAGTGCTGGGCCATCCCTACCATGATTTGCTAAATGCAAAAATGATCCTGGTCTGGGGGCGTAACCCGGCCAATACCTCCATTCATCTTCAGTCGTTTATTCGTAAAGCATGCCAAAATGGGGTGCGGGTTGTTGTGATTGACCCGGTCCGGACTGCCACAGTTTCAGACGCAAGCGTGCATATCAGGGTTAAACCGGGGGCTGATGGGGCCCTGGCCCTGGCCATGGGCCATGTGATTATTGAAAACAGCTTGATTGATCGGGACTTCATCCATCACTGCAGCACCGGTTTTGATCAGTTTGCCGAATTGTGCAGGGATTATTCACCGGAAAAAGTTGCCGGGGTCACTGGTGTAGAGGCTGGGATTATAAAGGATATGGCGCTGGAATATGCTAAAACAAAGCCGGCGGCAATTCTAATAGGTATTGGCCTCCAGAGGCACAGTAACGGTGGAAACATGGTCCGGGCTATAGATGCCCTGGCTGCCATGACAGGGAATGTTGGCTTGCGGGGAGGTGGGGCCAGTTATGCCAATTTCAGGGTTACCCATCACATCGATCATTCCTTTTTGGAAGGTGCAGACCTTAATCCCCTGCATCGCTATTACCCAAAACCCCGTTTGGCGGAAAGCCTGATCGAAATTGCGGATCCAAGAATTGAATTCTTGTATGTTAGCCGCGCCAACCCATTGGTCCAGGCAGGAGACAGTAACCGTTTGCGTGAGGCCTTATCTAAAGTGCCATTCATAGTGACTGCAGATCATTTTATGACTGATACGGCAGCGGCGTCGGACCTGGTCCTGCCGGCAACCTGTTTCCTGGAGGAAGAAGATATTTACTTCAATTCAATGAGCCACCAGTATATAAACTACGGGGTTAAACTGTTTGATCCTCCCAGGGAATGCCGTTCGGAATACGAGGTTTTCAAGGAACTGGCTGTCCGGCTGGGAATAAGTGAGTTTCCTGGCTGGGAAGTTGGGGAGGTCATGGCCCGGGCAATCAGACCGCTTACGGAAGCGACAGGCATAAGCATCAATGATCTTAAGGAAAAGGGACCGCATTTATTGCCGGGCGGTGATGATATTCCCTGGAAAACCCGGCTATTTGATACCCCTGATGGGAAATATAACTTTTATTCTAAAACAGCAAAAAATGATGGCTGCGATGCCCTGCCTGTTTACCGGGAACCATTTGAACTCAGCGATTCTGCCCTGCATGCCCAAGGGTATTGCTACTGGTTTTTAACTCCCCACCCCAGTGATTCGGTTCATTCAACACACAGGATTCCCGGTGATAGTAAGGCACCTTATGCTTACCTGCATCCCGGTACGGCGTCAAAAGAAAACCTGGCCGACGGTGACCGGGCAAGGATCTCATCGCCGAGAGGCAGTATAGAA
>CAYWIY010000165.1:0-4420 GCA_964458455.1 uncultured Syntrophomonadaceae bacterium
ACCTGCATGGTCGACGTGGCCCGCTATTTCCTGGACTTCACCTTCGAGGAATCATGCGGCCAGTGCGTCCCCTGCAGGCAGGGCACCCAGCAGATGCTCGAGGTGCTGAACGATATCTGCGAAGGCCGGGGCCGTGAAGGCGACATCGAGCACCTGCTCGAGCTTGGCGAATCGATTATCAAAGGTTCTATCTGCGGGCTGGGCCAGACAGCCCCCAACCCGGTCCTGAGCACTGTCCAGTATTTCCAGGAAGAATATGAAGCCCACATCAGGGATCATGCCTGCCCGGCACTGGTCTGCAAGGACCTGATCGTGTTTACTATCGATGAAGAAAAATGCACCGCCTGCGGGCGCTGCCGCAAGGCCTGCCCGGTTGAGGCGATCAGCGGCGAAAAGAAGGTGCCGCATAAGATTGATCAGAGCAAGTGCACCAAGTGCGGCATTTGCTTCCAGGAATGCCCCGAGCGCTTCAGCGCCGTGGTGCGCCTGACAGGAAAAGAAAATCTGGCTGCTGCGGCTAGAGGGAGGTTGAGTGATGTATAAAGTTACGATCAACGGTTTAGATATTGAAGTCGAAAAGGAAACAACCGTATTTGAAGCAGCGGAAAAAGCGGGCATCTATATCCCCACCCTCTGCCACCACCCCGATCTTCCCACTTTTGGCGGCTGCCGCGTTTGCATGGTCGATGCCGACGGCAAGATTGTCACTGCCTGCCGGGCACCGGTTAAAGATGGCATGGTGGTAAAGACCGATACGGAGGAAGTGCGCAAGGTGCGCCTGACCAACGTAGAGCTAATCCTGGCCAGCCATAATAAAGACTGCCAGAGCTGTACGCGCAACAACAGCTGCCGGCTTCAGGAAGTAAGCGCCTTTGTCGGGATCAACCAGGAGCGGATGAAGCGGATCCGCCGCTCTGTCGAGCCGGTTAAACCAGATGACAGCAACCCATTCTTCCACCGCGACTTTACCCGGTGTATTTTGTGCGGGATCTGCATCCGCACCTGCCAGGAAATCAACGGGGTAGCGGCCATCGATTTTGCCTTCCGCGGTTTCCACACCAAGGTTTCCGTTTTGGGAGACAAACCGATCAAGGAATCCAAGTGCGAATCCTGCGGTGAATGCGTAGTACGCTGCCCGACCGGGGCCCTTTACCTGGCCAACCCGGAAACACCCGAGCGCGAGGTAGAAAGTGTCTGCACCTACTGCGGTGTGGGTTGCGGTGTTAAGCTCGGTGTGCGCGGAGACAAGGTGGTTCATGTCGAGGGGAACCGGGATAATGAAGTGAACCGCGGCGATCTATGCGTAAAAGGGCGCTTCGGTTTAGATTTTATCAACCACCCCGAACGCCTTAAAGCACCCCTGATTAAAAAAGACGGGATTTTCGTGGAAGCCAGCTGGGATGAAGCGCTCGATTTTGTTGCTGATAAAATGAGCGATATCAAGGCCAAGCACGGGGCCGACGCCTTAGGCGGGATCAGCTCAGCCCGCTGCACCAACGAAGAGAATTACCTCTTCCAGAAACTGTTCAGGGCCATGGGCACAAACAACGTGGACCACTGCGCCCGTCTCTGACATGCTCCGACTGTAGCCGGTCTGGCTGCAACATTTGGAGGCGGCGCGATGACCAACAGTATTGATGACATCGCCGACGAGGCAAAAGCTTTCTTCATCACCGGGTCAAATACCACTGAAACCCACCCGGTGATCGGTTACCGGATCAGGCGGGCCATCAAGAACGGTGCCAAACTGATCGTGGCCGATCCCAGGCGGATCAAGATCGCTGAACATGCGGATGTATTCCTCCAGCTTAAACCGGGCACCAACGCCGCCCTGCTGCAGGGGATGGCTAAAGTGATCCTTGATGAAAAACTCTATGATCAAGATTTCATCAAGAACCGGACCGAAGGATTCGAGGAATACTCAGAAAAAATTGGCAGCATCGATTTGAACGAAATGGCCGAAATCACCGGGGTCCCGGCAGAAAAAATCGCCGAAGCGGCCCGGATTTATGCCGGCAGCGACCCGGCAGCCATCCTTTATACCCTGGGCATCACCCAGCATACAAGCGGCACGGACAACGTCCTGGCCCTGGCCGGCCTGGCTACCCTGACCGGGAACCTGGGCAAGCGCGGCGGCGGTGTCAACCCGCTGCGGGGCCAGAACAACGTGCAGGGAGCCTGCGATACAGGCGCTTTGCCCAATGTTTTCCCCGGCTACCAGCCGGTCAGCTCACCGGAAGCAAACAAAAAATTCTCGGAAGCATACGGAGCTGAAATTCCGGACAAACCGGGCATGCCCATGACCAAGATGTTTAAGGCGGCCCTGGAAGGCCAGATCAAGGGCGTCTACATAATGGGTGAAAACCCGGTTGTCAGTGAACCGGATATCTGCAAAATCACAGAAGCCCTGGGTAAAATGGAGTTAGTGATCGTGCAAGATCTCTTCTTCACCGAGACAGCCGATTACGCCGATGTTGTCCTTCCGGCGGCCTCTTTCGCCGAGAAAGACGGTACTTTCGTCAATACGGAGCGAAGAGTGCAAAGAGGCCGCAAGGCCATTAATCCGCCGGGGGAAGCAAAAAGCGACTTTGCAATCCTCTGCGATCTAGGCGTAAAACTGGGCTTGAAAAGGTTTGATTTTAGCAAACCTGCCGAAGTGCTGCAAGAAATTGGCGAATTGAACCCGAAGTGGAAAGGGATCACCTACGAAAGGATCGAGAAGGGCGGCCTGAGCTGGCCCTGCCCGGATGAAAACCACCCGGGGACACCAATCCTTTACGGTGAAAAATTCCTTACGGCCAGCGGCAAGGCCCAGTTTAAAGCAGTTGATTATAAACCGCCGGCTGAAGTTCCAGACGATGAATACCCGTTCATCCTTACCACCGGAAGGTCGCTTTACCATTACCATACCGGGACCATGACCCGCCGGTCCGAGGGCTTAAGCGATCTTTACGACATGGAAAAAGCCCTGATCAGCAAAGAAGATGCCAGGCGCCTGGGCTTAAACGAAAACGATCGGGTCCGCCTGAGTTCCAGGCGGGGTGAAGTCGAAGCTGAAGTCAAGCCCGTTTCGGAATTAAAAGAAGGCACAGTATTTATGACCTTCCATTTTGCCGAAACCTGCGCTAACCAGCTTACCAATTCAGAGATGGATCCGGTAGCAAGCATTCCGGAACTGAAGGTCTGCACCGTCAACATAGAAAAAGTCTAAAACAGACCCGAACGAACTAAATACCTGGGACAGGAAACCTGTCCCAGGTATTTTTAAAAACAGCTTTATATTGGGACAGAAAACCTGTCCTCTTATCCCGTGAAAAACTTTACCCCGGAACTAGAAAGGATTAGAATGCGCATACCGGATTGGGTCCACTCCATCCTCTACATCACGATTATGACCGTAATAATGGTTATTACCGCTTACTACACCGAGAATATTATTGCTGTAATTCTCAGCCTGGTAGTGGGCCATATCTTTGCGTCTGCCGTTATCAAATTCTTGCCTGGTTTCTGGGGGGATTAATATCCGGTTTAACGATTATTTTAGTAGAAATACTGGACAAGTATGATATAATTAGCAAAAAGGAGATGAGCAATATGTTATCAGAAAAACTGTTAGCCAGATTAAATGAACAGATTACCCACGAATTTTATTCTGCTCACTATTACCTGGCCATGGCTGCCTACTTTAAAAAGGAAGATTTAGACGGCTTTGCCAACTTTTTTATTGTCCAGGCTGAAGAAGAGCGCTTTCATGCCATGAAATTTTTCAACTTTATTTATGACCAGGGCGAAGAAGCGGTAATTACCGGCTTCAAAAATCCCAAGCGGGACTTCAAGTCGGCCGAAGAAATCTTTACCCTGGCCCTGGAGCATGAGCAGCTGGTCAGCAGCCTGATAAATGATTTGATGGCCATTGCCCAGGAGGAAAAACACTACCCCAGCATCAGTTTCCTGCAGTGGTTTATAGATGAGCAGGTGGAAGAAGAAGCCACCATGGGCAAGCTGTTGAACCAGGTCAAGCGGGTAGGTGAAGAAGGGCATGGCATCTTGATGCTCGACCGGGAGCTGGCCTCACGGAGCTTTACCCCGGACGGAGAGTAAAGGTAAGGATAAAAGCAAATAGCAAAAGGCCCCTCCCCCCATTTGGTTAAAGCGGTTTGAGGGGCCTATTTTATTCCACCATCAGAAAGGCATAGCGGTTCATCTCCTGGTCGTAGCTGTGCAAGACCTCTATCGGGTAGCCTACGCTGCGCACCGTCGAAAAAACATCTACCGCCAGGGATTCTGGCCCGGGGCGCGAATCTTCCTTGTTCACGCAGGCCTCCCTCTCCCCGGTACAGCTGGAACAGAGGCGGCATTCATCCATAAAGAGCATGAAAGCCTTGTGATAGCCCGCCCAGAACACTTCCCTCTCCACTTT
>CAYWIY010000166.1:0-4415 GCA_964458455.1 uncultured Syntrophomonadaceae bacterium
CTATTTCTTCTTCGTCCCGGTGTTCTTCAGTTTCGTCTTTATCTTTTTCTTTCTGATCATCTGCTTGTTCCTCATCTAAATCCAGGAAGGCGCTGCAGCCGCTGAGCCCCAGGACTGCTGCTGCAGTTAGCCCCAGCCTGACAAAATGGCGCCTGCTGAGGTGGTGATGAAGGTTATTTTCATCAAGAATTTTTTCGATCATAAAATTATACCTTTTCTAGTCTCCTGGCAGTGTTCATCTGAGGCACTTTAAACCAGGTTTCGTTTATTTAGCCGGTTATCCTTTTTTGATGATCCATTAAGCTTTAATGTAATTATGAGTGATGAACCAGTTTGGGGCAACAATAAAATGATTCAAAATGACCAACCCGGCAGTGTCATTTTTGTTTTCAGCTAGAGTAGTGAAGTAGTCTTGATCATTTGCTCCAGGCCCCGCTGTGATACCCAGCGGGCCTTAACTTTAATTAATTGTGCCCGGGAAATTTACTTTAAAAAGCACCGGTGCATCCAAAAACCAATTTACCTGCAGCATAATTATGGATATACTATATAGTCAAGATATGCTGTTTAGTTAAGGAGCGAAGCTGCCATTAAAAAAACCTTTAAATCAAAACCGGTTAAGATCATTATGATAATAGCGGCGGTAGTGGCAGTGGCCCTGGCTGCTTTTTACGGATTTGTCCTGCTCCGGACTTACCCGGCCGAGGAAGCATACTTATCAGAGGTAATGGAAAAAGAGAGCCTTGAGATCAGGGAAGAAAACAGGGAGTTTATAATCACCCCCGAGCCTGTCAACCCGGACAATCCTTCAATTATTTTTTACCCGGGCGGGCTGGTTGATCCACAGGCTTATCTTTACAAGCTGGGGCACCTGGCAGAGTGCCTGCAGGCCCCGGTATATCTCGTAAAAGCGCCTTTTAATGCCGCCATATTTGACGTGAGCGCGGCAGCGAGGATCATGGATAATTACAATATCGAACGAGCCTGGGTGGGCGGCCATTCCCTGGGCGGCATATCTGCTGCCCGCTTTACAGCAGGAGAGATGGAGAAAGTTGAAGGCCTGTTTTTATTTGGCTCCTACAGCGATCAGGATTTAAGCAGTTTCAGGGGTGAAGTTATTTCCATTATGGGCACTGAAGATTTAATCATTAACCGGGATAATTACGAAGCAGCGAAAGAAAACCTTCCAAATCAGGCTGAAATTATCGAGGTTGAAGGGTTGAACCATTCCGGTTTTGGCAATTACGGCCTGCAAAGCGGTGATGGAGAAAGCCAATTTACTGTTGATGAGGTCATTACCCTCTTGTGCGACTCCTTCTTCTAACCCCCTCCACCAATACTGATGCAACCGTCCTCCCCGTTTTCAAGATTTTTTCCTTAGTTTAATATGATCCCTTGCTATGCAAGTAGAGAGGCAGTGTTTTTGAAAGAAGGGCGGCATCAGTTTTTCTTGCCGAAAAAGGATATTTCTGTTACTATATATGCAAATAAGAATATAGTTGTGGAGGGTAATCATGGCAGATCAAATCTATAACCTGCAGGCGGATCTATGCAAAACAATCGCGCATCCAACGCGAATTCAAATTTTAGAACTGCTGCGCGGTGGGGAAAGATGTGTTTGCGAAATATTTCCCGCCCTGGAGATTGATCAGCCTAATGCTTCAAGACATCTCTCCGTGCTGAAAAAAGAAGGTGTTGTATCCTCACGCAAGGAGGGCTTAAAAGTAATCTACCGGGTCAATGATCAGCGGATTTACCAGGTCCTCGATCTGTTTACAGCAATTTTGAAAGAGCACTGGAATAGCCGCAATAAAGCCCTGGTTTAAAACCGGGGTGGCGGGTTTTTTACAAAAAAACTGGTAGGAGGGTTCAATAATGGAAATAAAAATTTTAGGGACCGGCTGCCCGAAATGCAACAAGCTTGAGCAGCTGGTAAAAGAAGTTGTTCAGGAAAAAGGCAGCGATGCTGTAGTGGAAAAAGTTACTGATGTTAATCAAATAGCCAGGGCAGGAGTTATGCTCACCCCGGCCCTGATGATTGATGGAGATGTCAAACTGGCCGGCAAAGTCCCTTCCAAGGATGATCTGGCTAAAATGATCGATTGAAAATAGGGGCCCGTTTTGATTTCATTTAAAATAACAGGAGGACCAGCCAATGCGGATGCTTGAAGAATTTTTTCCGGAGTTTGTTGCAAAACTGGATGAGATTGATGAGCTTTACAAGGAAAAGCGCACTATTGATGAAAAAACGTACCAGTTTATTTGCTTTGCCCTTTCCATAAAAGCGCGTTCCAAGCCCTGTGTGTTAAAACATTTCAAGGAGGCCCTTGAAGCAGGTGCAACGGTCAAGGAGCTTTCTTATATTTTTGCCCTGGTGATGCGGGAAGCAGCCGGTGCAGATGACTGCTGGACCCATGATGTTTTAGGTGACTGGCAGGAAATAGTGGCCGGCAACATTGACTGTGATTGTAAGAGTTGAAACTGCTATAACAGCTTAAGCAACTTCGGGATCAGGCGATATGGCGCCGCTGCAGCCTGCAGCTGGCTGACTGTGCCGGTGATGTAGATGTCATGGTGGGGGCAGTAGAACAGCCAGGAGCCGCTGGCCCCGCTGTGGCCGAGTACTTCCGGCAGCGGTTGAAAAGGTGTAAACAGGCGCGGCATCTGGAAGCGCATCATCCCGTACCCGTATTCCATAGGCCAGCCCGGGGCAACCGGGCTAAGCAAAAACCCGAACCGGTTCCATTCCTTTCTCATCAGACCGGTTGTGGCCGGATGGTCAAAAGCCTCACCGCTGTTCAAGGCCCGTAAAAACCGGATTAAATCCCCGGTGGTGCTGTATAGGTCACCGAAAGATCGCATGGCCCGGGGGAGATCAAGTTTCTGATCTTTGTACCAGACCGGAACTGCCGGGGGCTGGGGGGCAAGCGGTTTGCTCCCGGGATGAAAGGTATTTAGTAAACCCAGGGGCTTGTAAAACATCTCTTCAAAGACTTTATCGATGGACCTGCCGGTTGCAGCTTCAATGACAGCTATTAAAAGCTGAAAATTGGTATCGGAGTAGCGGGCTTTTTTCTTTTCTGCCTCAAGTGGCTGGGGAGGAAACAAGGGCCTGCCTTCATTAATAACAATATTGATGCTGTCTTCAATCCTCCAGGAACGGTCTCCATCTTCCAGGACAAGATCAAATAAGTTTTTACCGCCTTCAGGCTTAATTTCGATATAGTCGGGCAGCCCGGAAGTGTGGCTGAGCAGGTGAGCCAGGGTGATTTTGTCGCTGTAATCAGTCCCGTCCTTAGTGCGATGTAAGCCTGCGGTCATTCTTTTCGGTAAAAACCGGGTTAAATAATCATCAAGTGAAAGCTGCTCCTGTTCGTAAAGTTTTAGAACAGCCGCTGCAATAAAAAGCTTGGTCACGCTGGCTATCCAGAAGGGATTGTCGGTGTCAATTTTTTCAACCCCCTCTTCAGCTGTGCCTTCTGCTTTAGCCCAGCGAAGCGCGCCATCTCCGCTTTCCACGGCTAAAACAGCATGTTTAACCTGCTTTGTTTTGAACAAATCTTGAAATAGCCGGTCCAGTTGATCTTTCAAGTTATCCACCCCATCAGTTTTAAAAGGTGCCTTGCTCCGGCACTAATTATACTATAACTTCAGGGGAAAGTGATAGATGCCAGGTCTTATAAACCGACAGCTGGAGGGGGTAGTTATAAGCATCTGCAGGAAGCGGTTATGCAAGGTGGCCTGGCACCCACTGGTAGACCTCCTGGAACCGCCGTACATAGGTTATGCGGGTGATATCAACCAGGATCAGGCTTGAAGTAGAAGACTTGATGAACTTTTCGAGGTAGCTGTGTCTTTTGACCAGCAGCCCCGACCACCGCTCAATTTCTTCAGGATCTTCAAGAGGCCTGGCTGCGCCGGTAATGGTAAGAGCCCGGATCAGGTTTATACTTTCCGGCTGCTGGTCGCGGTTATCGATCAAAAGGGAAACATTCTTGTTCTTGGTAACCAGGTGATATTTTTTGGTCTGGGAGGGGGTGGAAAAAGCCAGGTGTTTGAGCTCTTCATCTACGGCAAAGCTGATTAAACTGGTATAAGGCTGGCTTTCATCATGGGTGGCAAGCACAGCAAAGGGCTGCTCAAAGCAAAGCGCTTTGATCTCTGATTCTACCTGATCCCTGTCGCCTTCGATCTTGCCGGGGACAACATCAACAAAATCCGGCTCATCATATTGTTTGTTCACCAGGCTACCTCCTGAAAAAGGATTTCATGATCATGCATGATCATAAATGTAATTCGACAGGACTTTTCCTATCGCCTGCTTTTAAATAACAAGTGGGGCGTACCATTTGCCTTGCTCCAGAGCAATTTGAGTTTATAAATATGACAGATGAAACGTCCCCCTGTCATGCCCC
>CAYWIY010000167.1:0-4360 GCA_964458455.1 uncultured Syntrophomonadaceae bacterium
CCTCACCACACTTGGTCGAACGGGCCCGCCCAAACAATAACGGACCCGCAAGAAGTATTGAACGAACAATATTAGCAGCACAACGAGGTGAATTTACAGTGCTTGATCCATCAAGTATCCCGGCAATTATTTTGACCCTGCTTATCGCGGGTGGCATCGCTGCCTATTACCTTACCTGCCGCAACCAGGTTCAAGGGGAAAACCTGGTCACAGTTATAACCCTGGTTGTGTTGGGACTGGCCCTGTTTATGATTCCTCCAATAAGCCGCGGGGAAACAGTGGAAAGCGCCTACAGTTTCCTGTCCCTGCCGCTCGCAGTAAGCTTCCGGGTGGACACTCTCGGCCTGTACATGGGGCTCTTGATTACTTTCCTCTGGGCCCTGGCCGCCCGCTACTCCCCCGGGTACATGTCCCACAGCCATGCCCGGCCGCGTTATTATGCCTTTTTACTGCTCGCGCAGGCCACCAACCTCGGTGTGGTCTTTGCAGCAGACCTGGTTGGTTTTCTGCTCTTTTTTGAATTAATGGCTATTACCTCTTATTTCCTGGTGGCCCACGAAGAAGATGATTATGCCCTTTTTGCCGGTAACAAGTACCTTTACATGTCCATAGCCGGCGGACTGGGCCTGTTTTTTAGCCTGTTGATTACCTACCACCTGGCCGGGCAAACCGCTTTTGGGCAGGGGCCGCTTATAACTGAACCTTCTACCCTGGCTGCGGCCGCTTTTATCGGCTTTTTAGTCAGCTTCGGCATAAAAGCAGGGATGTTCCCCCTGCATGTCTGGCTTCCGGACGCCCACCCGGCCGCGCCCGCTCCCGTCAGCGCTTTACTTTCCGGGATCATGATTAAAATCGGGGCTTACGGTCTGTTCAGGGCTTTCTTTGATGTTTTTGGCATCGAGCTGATCCGGGAGATGGGTTTGCAGAACATAACCTTAACCCTGGCGGTAATCACCATTTTGCTGGGCTCGGCCATGGCCCTTTTGCAGGACGATCTAAAGAGGCGGCTGGCCTATTCCAGTATCGCCCAGATCGGCTATATCCTGCTTGGGCTCTCCCTGCTGACCGACCGGGCCCTGACGGGGGCTGTTTTCCACATATTCACCCATGCCATGATGAAAGGCTGCCTCTTCCTGTGTGCCGGGGCCATAATCGTCCAGACCGGCAAGCGCAAGATCAGCGACATGAAAGGCATAGGCCTGCAGATGCCTGTTACCATGATCTGTTTTACCCTGGCCACACTGAGCATGGTCGGCATCCCTCCCTTTAACGGCTTTATCAGCAAGCTGCAGCTGGCCATGGGCGCTCTCGATGCCGGAGAGCCGGCTTATGTTTTTTTACTTATCCTGAGCAGCATGCTCAACGCAGCCTACTATTTTCCGATTGTGATCACAGCATTTTTCGCCGCTAATAAAGAGGAAACCGGGCAGAAGCTCGATGCCGGGCCGGGCATGAGTGTGCCGATCGGCATCTTGGCCGCCCTGACCTTTTTGCTGGCCCTGGGACCGTACAACCTGCCCCTGCAGCTGGCCCGGGTAATATCGGGAAGCTTTATGGGATTATAAATATGACAAGCTTGAAATGAAAACGAAGGGAAACGAACGAAGGTAACGTAATAAACAGCCTGGTAGTGGGCGAAAGAAATATGAGGCATAAAATGAACACAGTACAGGTGAAGCAATGACTACAGCATCTATTTTTCCGGCGCTGGCCGTCCTGGTTCCAGGCCTGGGAGCTTTCCTGGCCCTGCTGGCGCCTGAAAGCTCGTTAAAAAGAATCACTTTCTACTCGCTCCTGGTCACCCTGGCCGGCTTTGCATCCGTGGCCTTCATGGTCCCGGTGGTCATGGAAGGCCTGATCCCGGAAAGCAAGCTCCTGGCCCTTTTACCCGGCTTTGAGCTGACCCTGCGGGTAGACCTGCCCGGCCTTTACTTCGGCCTGATGTCGAGCTCGTTATGGCTGTTTGCCATTGTTTACTGCCACGGCTACATGGAAGGCCACGGCAGCAGGCTGAACCGTTTTTATTTCTATTACATCATCTCCATGAGCGCTACCATGGGCGTTGCCTTTGCCGGCAACCTGTTTACGCTGTACTTTTTCTTTGAAATGCTGACCCTGGCCACCTATCCCCTGGTGATTCACTCAGGCACCAGGGAAGCTCACCGCTCGGGAACCAGGTATATCATCTACTGCCTGAGCGGAGGAGCCCTGGTTGTATTTGCCTGGCTGATCAGCCAGTCCTACCTGCCCGGCACTTTCTTCCAGCCCGGCGGTTACCTGGGCCCTTTACTCAGCGACAACAAAACCCTGCTCACCCTCCTGCTGGTGGCCCTGGTGACCGGATTTGGAACCAAGGCTGCCATTATGCCCCTGCATGCCTGGCTTCCCGGGGCAATGGTCGCCCCCACCCCGGTCAGCGCCCTGCTCCATGCCGTGGCCGTGGTCAAAAGCGGTGTGTTCGGGATCATCAGGGTCCTTTACTTTGTTTACAACCCCGAGATCATCAGGGAACTGGCCGTAGAAAATTACCTGCTGGTCCTGGTTTCAACAACTATAATTCTTGCTTCCATCCTGGCCCTGCGCCAGAGCGTGCTCAAACTGCGCCTGGCCTATTCCACCATCGGCCAGCTGGGCTATATCACCCTGGGCGCACTGTTGTTTTCCTCCCTCGGGCTCACCGGGGGGATGCTGCATTTGCTCAACCATGCCCTTTTGAAGATCACCCTCTTTTTCTGCGCCGGGGCGGTAATCAATGAAACCGGGATAACCAGCATTAATGAACTCAAGGGAGTGGGGCGGCGTATGCCCCTGACCATGCTCTGTTTTACCGTTGGAGGGCTGGGCCTGATCGGAATCCTGCCCATAAACGGTTATATCAGTAAACTTTACCTGCTCCAGGGCGCGATGGAAAGCGGAAAACCGCTTTTCGCCTTTGTCATCCTGGCCAGTTCATTGCTGAATGCCCTGTATTACCTGCCGATCATTATTAACGCCTTCTTCAGGGAAGGTGAATTCAAGCGGCCCGAAGGACACGAATCGCCGCCAGCCATGCTTGTTCCCACCGTGATCCTGGCCGTGCTGTGCCTGGCCCTGGGCCTTTTTGCCAACATGACCAGCATCCCGGCTGCCGAGCGGGTGGCCGCATACATTTTAAACTTTTAACCAACCTGGAGGAATTGCCCATGGAAATGAACAACACTTTCATAAACTGGCTGCCGCTGGCTATCGTGCTGCTGCCCTTTTTTGCAGGACTGGCCCTGTACCTGATCGGAGAGGGGAAACCGGGCTTGATTAACCCCCTGGTCCTGGCTTCCACCATCCTGCCTCTTCTCTTTGCGGCCTTTTTCTATCCCCCGGTGGCAGCCGGACGGTTCCCTTCCATGGCTCTTAATATCCTTCCCCCGGTCGGGCTTTCGTTCCGGGTTGATTACCTCAGTTTCTATGCCCTCCTGCTGTTTGCCGCCGCCGGGCTGGTAGTGAGCATTTATGCCCTGCACTACCTGGGCCCCGGCGAAAAAAGGCGGCACCGTTTTTTCGGCTTCCACCTGCTGGTCTTAAGCGGCTGTTACGGGGTGGCAGCGGCCGGTGATTTCTTCAGTTTCTACCTGTTCTTCGAATTCATGTCGATCATGTTTTTTGTCCTGGTAGCCCACAACCAGTCCGCGGCGGCCATCCGGGCTGCCTATAAATTCTTAATCATGACCATCATAGCAGGGGTAACCCTCTTCCTGGCGGTAGCCGTAGTTTACTGGGAAACGGGCATACTTACTTTTGCCAGTCCAGGCCTGGGCCTGGAACAATCAACCCTGGTGCTAATTGCCTTCATCGGTTTTATAGTCGCTTTCGGGATAAAATCAGCCCTGTTCCCGCTCCACCTGTGGATGCCTGATGCCTACAGCGAAGCCCCCCTGCCTGCTGCAACGATTTCGTCAATGATTATGCTCAAAACAGGCGCTTACGGCCTGATCAGGGTCTACGGCAATATTTACGGCATCGAATACCTCAGCGAAACGGACTGGAGCTATTACCTGGTCATCCTGGCCGGTTTTACCATCCTGTTTGGGTCCATAGTAGCCCTGGCCCAGGAAGATCTGATCCGGCGGCTGGCCTACTCCGGTATTGCCCAGGTGGGATACATTATCCTCGGCATCGCCCTGATCAATGAACTGGCCTTTCAAGGAGCCGCCTACCACATCCTGGCCCACGCCTTCATGAAGGGCACCCTTTTCCTGTGCGCCGGAGTGATGATCAGGGAAAGCGGGAGCAGGGTGATAGCAGACTTAAAGGGGATCGGCCGTAAACTGCCGGTTACCATGTTCTGTTTTGCCACGGCCACCGTCACTGCCGTGGGCATGCCGCC
>CAYWIY010000168.1:0-4354 GCA_964458455.1 uncultured Syntrophomonadaceae bacterium
CAAACAATGAGAGGTGAGTAAATGGCAGTACAGAAAAATGCAGTCCTGGTCAGCGCGGCCAGGACCCCGATCGGAGACTTTGGAGGCGTCTTTAAAAATGTTTCAGCCCTGCAGCTCGGCTCAACGGTAACAGAAGCAGTGATCAGCCGGGCAGGGGGGCTTAAAAAAGAACAGGTAGATGAAATAATCTTTGGCAACTGCAGCCAGCGCAGCGATGAGCCTAACATCGCCCGCTGTATAGCACTTGATGCGGGCTTCCCGGTCCAGACCACCGGCTTTACCATCCAGCGCCAGTGCAGCTCTAGCATGCAGGCAATAGTTTCTGCCTGCCAGGAGATTATCCTCGGCGATGCCGAGATAGTTGTTGCGGGCGGGGTGGAATCAATGAGTTCTGCTCCCTACGTGTTAAAAGATGCCCGCTGGGGTAAGCGCCTGCAGCACGGTGAGATGACTGATGCCCTCTGGGAGATGTTAACTGACCCTATGCACAAGATCATGATGGGCGAAACTGCTGAACGCCTGGCTGAAAAATACCAGATCAGCCGCGAAGAGCAGGATGAAGTAGCCGTCAGGAGCAACCTGAACGCCATTTCTGCCATTGACAGCGGGCGCTTTAGTGAAGAGATTGCCCCGGTTACGGTTCACAGCAGGAAAGGGGAAACGGTGGTAGACACGGACGAGCACCCGAAGCGCGATGTTACTATGGAGAAAATAGGCGCCCTTAAGCCCGTGTTTAGAAAAGACGGCACGGTTACTGCCGGCAATTCATCAGGGCTAAATGACGGGGCTGCTGCGGTCGTGGTTATGAGCGAAGAAAAGGCAAAAGAGCTTGGTTTAAAACCGCTTGCCCGGATAGTTTCCTATGCATGGGCCGGCGTGGAACCTGACTTAATGGGCTACGGGCCAGTTCCTGCCACAAAGAAGGCCCTAAAGAAAGCAGGGGCGAGCCTGGAACAAATAGAACTGATTGAACTGAACGAGGCCTTTGCCGCTCAGTATTTAGCCTGCGAGAAACTGCTCGGCCTGAACCGGGATATGGTCAATGTTAACGGGAGCGGAATCGGGCTGGGGCACCCGGTGGGCAGTACAGGGGCCCGCATCGTGGTTACGCTCCTTCATGAAATGAGCAGGCGAGATTGCAAAAAAGGCCTGGCCACTTTATGTGTTGGCGGCGGCATGGGTATGGCCTTGATATTAGAGCGCGACTAAATAAAGGAGGATGATTTTTATGGCTGATTTAATCCAGGTAGAATTTGAGGACCGTTTAGCGGTAGTTACCATTAACCGCCCCCCGGTTAATGCATTGAACCAGGAAGTGCTTGATGAGCTGGAAAAGACTTTTGATCAGCTTTCTGAAAATAAAACGGTGGGGGCTGTGATCCTGACCGGAAGCGGCGAAAAGGCTTTTGTTGCAGGCGCCGATATCGGTGAGTTTCCAAAGCTGAACAGGGAAAACGGCGAAAAGTTAAGCCGCCGGGGCCAGGAGGTATTCCAAAAGATAGATGATTACCACGCCCCCGTTATCGCAGCTGTCAACGGGTTTGCCCTGGGCGGCGGCCTGGAGCTGGCGCTTGCCTGCGATATCCGGGTTGTGGCCGAGAATGCCAGGGTAGGGCTGCCGGAAGTAACCCTGGGTATCTTTCCAGGCTACGGCGGCACCCAGCGCCTGCCGCGGTTGATACCGGCCGGCAAGGCGAAGGAGCTGATCTTTACAGGCGCCATGATTGATGCAGAAGAAGCTTACCGCATCGGCATAGCCGAATACAAAACTCCTGCCGGGGAGGCTTTGAACAAGGCTAAAGAAATTGCTGCAGCCATCCTCAAGGCCGGCCCTATCGGTGTGCGTATGGCCAAGGAAGCGGTCAACAAGGGGCTTGACATGAGCCTCGCGGACGGTCAGAAATTGGAAGCCTCCTACTTTGGGGATCTGTGTGATACTGAAGATCAAAAAGAAGGCGCAAATGCTTTCCTGGAAAAAAGGGCCCCGCAGTTTAAAGGAAAATAGAAGGTAGGAAGGAGTATTAATATGGATATCAAGGTAATCGGTGTGTTAGGTGCAGGCACGATGGGTAGCGGCATTGCCCAGGTAGCTGCAGAAGCCGGTTTTGATGTGATCATGCGCGACATCGATGACAATTTTGTGCACCGCGGGATGAGTTCAATCAACAAGAACCTCGGCCGCGCCGTGGATAAAGGAAAGAAAAGCAAAGAAGAAGCTGAAGAAATCATCGGCCGCATCCGCGGCACGACCAGCCTGGAAGACATGGAAGAAGCAGACCTGGTTATAGAAGCTGTAATTGAAGATATGGAGCTTAAAAAAGAAATCTACAAGGAACTGGACCGGATCTGTTCTTCTGGTACAGTCTTTGCTTCCAACACCTCCGGTTTGAGCATCAGCGAGATGGCTTCAGCCACGAACCGCCCGGATAAAGTGATCGGCATGCACTTCTTCAACCCGGCGCCTGTAATGAAGCTGGTTGAAGTTACAGGCGGGGCCGATACTTCGAAAGAGACTTTTCAGCTGATCATGGAGCTATCCCGCAAGATGGGCAAAGATCCGATTGCAGTCAACGAAGCTCCGCTGTTCGTGGTCAACCGGATCCTGATTCCCATGATCAACGAAGCGGCCTGCGTGCTCATGGAAGGGGTAGCGAGCGCTGAAGACATCGATAAGGGGATGAAGCTTGGCGCCAACCACCCCATCGGGCCCCTGGCCTTAGCTGACCTGGTCGGCATCGACGTACTCCTGCTGGTGCAAGATACCCTCTACAAGGAAACGGGAGATTCGAAGTACAGGGCCTGTCCGCTGATCAGGAAGATGGTCCGCGCCGGCCACCTGGGCCGCAAATCAGGGCGCGGGTTTTACAGTTACGAGTAAAGCTTATAAAAAACTTAATTACAGGGTAAAGAAAGCCCCCGGTAAAACCGGGGGCTTTTTGAACATTTGTAGTACTTTATTTCTATAAAGGAAGCGCTTCTACTAAAACAACTCGTGCCATGCTAACGTGATAGCATCAGGCCCGGGTTCCAGGTTATCCATGGAGAAGGTCTCCGTAATTTCTGTCATCCCTATAACTTCCAGCTGTTCATCCAAAACCGCATGGGAGAAAGGACTGCTCATGCTGATATAACGCCTGGTTACACCACCTGATGTGTAGAGTTCCGAATCAATGTCGAAATAGTTACCTACATAGCGGTCGCCGTAATCATCGGCTTCATTTTTATCTTCGTCAAATTCCCAGGTATACCTGTCATCATGGCCTTCATCATAGGGCCCCGGGCCGTAAGCAGCGATAAAGTCGGTCACGTATGCGCCTTCTTCACCCGGATCGGTGGTCACATAAATCCCCCAGGTCTGGTCGGTCTTGCTGGCTACATTAAGCTTGCCGTCTACTACGAGAGGATGGTAGGGGCTAATGATGTCGCCCTCATCAATAGCGTAATCATTATCGTCGTAGACCTCGGTAGCAGCAGACAGGGGGCGGGCGCAAAGTTCAATTGTTGCGGTTACTTCCAGGTTACGTATTGCATCTTCAGCCGTAAACCAGTTCATTTCGTCGTCTACGGTCATAATGTTGGGGGCAATATCGATCTCTTCTGATTTGGTCATTGAGCCGTAGCCTTTAACGGTCTGGGTCTTGTAAGCGCCGGTATCGCAGGGGTCGCCGATTTGCTTATCCAAATCAATCAAACCGCCAACTTCGTAATGCGCGGTGTGGCTAAAACGGGTACCCTCTACAGGGACCGGCAGGCTCAGGGTTAAGAGTAGTAATAAGATGAATACTAAAGGTAGGAGAGGGGGTTTTTGCACGCGTTTAACACATCCTTTCAACAGCTAAACTGCGGTTAGTCTTGCTTCCAGTGTTGCTATCCGGGCAATAAATTTAAAAATTCCTTAATAAACATAGCATATATATGCCCTCATGTCAAACCGCAGGCAGGCGGAAAGTGCCTGTAAATAAGCTGTTTACCGGTGTTTACTGAAATTTTAAGATTGCTTTCCATAAAGAGTTGTTAACCGCCGCAGGTGGTGGAGAGGTTATTTGGTTAATAAAAAACGGGGAAGAATTTAATCTTCCCCGTTTACAAGCATTAGCGAGGTGAACTAACACTTATTTAACTCCGGTTTAGAACAGGTCCCACCAGTCGGGTACTGTGTCCGGGCCTGGTTCCAGGTTGTCCATTTCAAAGGATTCTTCGATTTCAGCCATGCCGACTACTTCCATGTCTTCCATCAGGTAAGCATGGGACCAGGGGCTGCTGATATCGATGTAGCGCTTGGTGGTGCCTTGAGAAGTGCGGGCAAACTGGTCGATGTTGAAGTAGTTGCCGACATAGTCGTCGCCGACATCTA